>NZ_JBQWSN020000023.1:0-54745 GCF_052598215.2 Thauera sp. ZXT1-4
TCATGCGCTGGGGCTCGCGGAGCGGGTACGCGCTGAAGACAACACGGATTCAGGATACAGTCCAGCGCGTTGCTGCGTGACGACGAGTGCCCCGTAGGCTGCCAGTCGAGCCTCGTGCTCCGGCTTGCCCTTGTCCTTCGACTTGATCTTGAACAGGTCAATCGGCTTGTCGCTCTTCTGGCCAGCGCGCTGCATGATCCTTTCGCCGTCTACCTCGACTCCCTTGAACGACCACAGCGACTCGAACACCTTGGCCTGACCTTGGGTGAATCGGATTGGTGTGGACTGCACATCCGGCAGCGTTGCCCACTTGAAGTCGGCTGAGAACGGCCCGTTCACTGGTGCTGCCGGATCGGCCACTGCTGGCGCTGCAGCCGGTACCGAAGGGATGAGGGTGATCCCGCCGCCATAGAACGTGAATCGTTCTTCCAGCGCCAGCCATTCCACACCGGAGCCGAAGGGCGATCCACGGGTCGTGCGCGGCCTGGGGGTGATTACCCGGATGTTGCTTCCCGCCACCCGAACACGATCCAGCAAGGACGGCTCATGCAGCACTCTCGTCAGCTCTCGGGCCAGCACGACCGGCGAGCTGCGGGCATTACCGAGCCGCCAAGCACCGTCGCCCAAGTCATCGATGTCGTCGCGGCTCTCGATGTCGAGCGCGAGGCGCATTTTCTGCCGCAGCCAGTCTTCGTCCAGGGCCAACGCCGCACCGTCGATTGCCTCGACAGGAACCTGGCCACACTCCGGGCACCGGCAGATCCGACCGCCCCGTCCATCGCCCCAGACCTGCGCCCGATGCTGCTGACAGTGGGGGCAGAGCACAAAAGATTGATCCACCACTGTTGGCCTGACGGCTTTGCCGAGCATAGACAAAGCAGATACCTCGCGTGGCGACAGCGTGGCACGCAGCACCGGCGTGCCACCTGCGAACAGGCGGCAAACCAGGGCCCAGGCATCGTGCGTCGTCATTGGTCAGTCCTCGAAGGCCGATGATGTATTGACTGCGTCGGACTCCGGCGGCCCTTCCTGGGCACTGAGGGTCTGGCCCTTCTGCAAGATGCCCACCGCAACCAAGTAGCCTTCCAGCTGCGCCTGCATCTTGGCGTCGAACTTGTGCAGGTTCAGCCGCCCTTTGCTGGTCACTTCGATGGTGACCACCTTGGGGCGAGTCCTGCCCGGCTCGGGTGGGTAGTAGAGATTGACCTGCGCCGCCGTCACCGCCCACTGCCCCTCCAGCGGGCCCGGCAGCTTCTCCTTCAGCAAATCGTGCACCGAGCGTTGCTGGCTGGATTGCATCGCCGTGCATTCGATCTTCAGCGCCGTGTCAGGGCTGAGCAGGGTGAGTGCCTTCAACTGAACCATCGAGAAGCCGTCCTCGAACGCATCCGGCACATCGAACCCGGTGCGCAGCATCGACAGATCCAGAGTCGGCGACTTGATCTTGTGAGCGCTTGCTTTCACGCCCAGCACATGCTCCGCGAAGGCCTCGACCAGCATTTGCTGATACCTTGCGCCGCCGCGTACCAGCGTGCGCACCACACCGGTGGACTTGGCGTACTCCAGCACCATGTGGATGTTGGGGTTGCCGACCCGGCGTTTCAGGGTCGCTCCCTCGAACTCCAGACGCAGCATCGCCATGTCCTTGACATGGACCGACAGCAGGAACACGCCCGGGCTGCGCTCGACCAAGTGCGCCACGCTGCCGTCTCCGCATTGGAGTTCGCGCTTGTAGAAGGCCGAGATGGCGTGACGCAACGCGGTCAGATTGGCATCCGAACCGTTCGGTTGGCGTTTCAGGCCAAGATCGTATTGCTGTGTCTGTTGCCCATGCTGTTCCCAAAAGCTGAAGTCATAGGCACGCTCGAACAGTGCCGGGTGGTGGACGTAGAGCCAGAATGAACGGTGGATGTCGCTTGCACACAGTGTCAACCCCGCCAAAGCGGCACCGTCGGTCACGGCCGCCTCAAACATCGCCTGCTTGCCTGCCGAATCGCCCAACTGAACGCTGGCCATGAGGTTGGCCGTCATCCGGTCGCGGGCAGCAATGTCGGGCCAGACTTTGACCGCTTCGACCAGAAACTGGCTGGTCTCCGGTGTGTCATCCCAGGCAAAGACATCGGGCACAGGCAGGCTGTGGGTGGTCAAGAAGTCGCGCAGCGTGGCGTCCACCGGCAGCTCGAGCATCACGTCGACAAAGGTCTTCTTCATCTTGATCGTCCTTTCTGGATCGGCGTCGAAGGTCTGCGACCGATGTACGGACTGCACTGGCCAGCGACTAGGTTACTGAACACGGACCTCGCACAAGTAAAGCAGCGAGATACAAGCGCGATTCTGAACCTCAGATTTCCTCTTGTCAATCAAATCGGCACATCTAGACCTTATTTGTATCTCGCGGCTATACTAGCGGTCTTGTTTTTGTTAACTGACTGTTTTCCCCTACAGGAGCATCGCTATGGCTTCAGCGTTCGGAGCACGCCTGCGACGCTTACGCGAGGCGAAGAAATTGACCTTGCAACAGGTCGCCGACGAAGTCGGCTGTACCAAGGCGTACATATGGGAACTGGAAATGAAGGACGGCCAGCGTCCCTCTGCTGAACGGGTCCAGGCCTTGGCCAGGGTGCTGGGCGTGACGATGGAGGACATCATGGGCGAGCCCATTGAACAGGTTCCTCAGGCCAGTCCAGAAGATGTGGCCTTCTTCCGCGAGTACGCTGGAATGACGGACGAGGAAAAGGATCGCTACCGTCAGGCGCTCAAAATCATGTTCCCTGACAAGAGCTAAGGCGGTCTGACAATTGAGCGCATCCCAGCCCCTCACTGGTTCCATCGCGGCCAGCACCGTCTTGAGATGGTTGCGGGCTTGGCACGCCGACGGCATGCCGGATGCCGTGGATCTGGAAGTCGTCCGGCAGATGCTTCCAGAGACGCCTTACGGCAAAGGGGTACGGGAGATCAAGGCCCCGATGGTGCTGGACATCAATAGCTGCGAAGGCATGCTGGTGCGCAACCCACAGGACACCGCAGAGTGGGGCATCTTCTATAACGGCAAGGCAAACCCCGAGCGCCAGCGTTTCACCATCGCTCACGAACTGGGCCACTTCATCCTTCACCGCGATCAGCGGCAAAGTTTCAACTGCGACAAGGAAAGCGTGTACTCCGGCGCTGACACTATCCGTGTCATCGAACGTGAGGCGGACGACTTTGCCAGTAACCTGCTGATGCCTGGCGATTTGCTGCGCGAGTGGATCTCGAACCAGCGTATCGACTTGCATGTCCTGAGTGCGCTTGCCAAACGGTTCCAGGTGTCGTTCGAGGCGCTGTGCATTCGGTTCATCAAATTCACCACGCAGCGGGCAATCCTTGTCTATTGGGACAACGGTTTCGTGAAGTACGAATGGCGCAGCAGCAGCGCGGTCAAGACGCGCGCCCGTATTCGGCGCACTGACGATCCGCAGGAACCACTACCCGGCACCCTGGCTGCTGATTCCACCGTTGAGCAGGAGTGGGATGGCACGGAAATGTCTGCCGCGATCTGGTGCCCGGAGGAGGCACCACACATGAAGCTGCGGGAGTTCAAGCACAGCTACACCACAGGAGATCGCGTCCTGACCCTTCTGCTACTGGAAAGTGCTGAACCACGGTCATGGGATCGGTCTTGGCAAGACGGCGAGAGCTTTGACAGCTTCGATCAGTTCGTCTCGAACGGGCAATTGCCAGTACGGTGAGTCCCTCGATGACAGGCTTGCCGATCCAACCCATTGATGAAGAACTGCAGATCTTGCAACGCGAGGTGCAGCGAATGCTGGGCCGTTGTCTCTTGCGTCTGCAGCAGTACGAACAACTGATGAAGGCCATCGTGGCCCACCACGAAATCTCCGCGTCAGGATCACCTCTCGAATCGAACCAAGCGGAGCGCATTGCGGATGCCGCAAACAAGACTCTGGGTACGTTGGTTGGCACGCTGCTCGGAACGTATGTCACCAGCGGCGACCAAGACGAGGTCGCTGAACCCGATGCGCCCGACAACATCATCTCGTTCAAGATGAAGATGAGCTTGCGGATGTCAGCCGAGGATTTCGACACGACGCAAAACGATCTGAAGGAACTGGTTCTGCTGCGGAACAACCTGGTGCACCACTTTATCGACCAGCACGACCTTTGGAGCCTGGACGGATGCCGTGGTGCGCAAGAGTCCTTGGTGGCGGCCTACAGTCGCGTCGATCAACACTTTGAGCAACTGCGAGGCTGGGCGGAGCACATGGATCAGGCCCGTCGTCTGGCGGCGGAGTTTGCCCAGTCCGATGCCTTCCGCGATCTGGTGATCAACGGCATAGCGCCGGATGGCTCGGTGGATTGGCCCGCAGCCGGAATTGTTCGCGCATTGCGTGAGGCAGCAGATCAGTTGGCGGTCGACGAGTGGACGCTGGTCGCTACTGCTGGACGATGGATTGCAGAAAGGCATCCCGATCAACTTCCGGCCAAGTATGGGTGCAGCAGTTGGCGGCAGGTCGTGCACGAATCCCGCCTTTTCGATCTTCGGTATCGGGAAGTGAATGGCCAGCGCGCGGCTTGGTATCGGCCCAAAGAGACATAGCGTCAAACCCGCGCACTCACGCTAAATCACGTTACGCGAAGTGCCCTTGGTTTCTAGCATGAGCAGCGTTTTCCATCGGAACGCTTGCCATGACAGAAATCGAACCTATCTCCATTTGCACATCACCTGAACGGCCACGGCACGGGCATCAAGAAATCGCTGATCTCTTGGCGGCCGCGCTGTTGCGCCTTCGTGTCCGCCAATCGCACGACATCCCCCAAAACAGCGAGCACGTTTGCCTTGGCTTCCCCGGCCAACAGCGCGTGAATGCGAACCCCGATCACAACAACGGAGTTCGCCCATGACAGCACACGCAACCTCACCAACGCCCGCCTCAGTCGCCGCCCGCGTCGCGGCTATTCCCCATCTTTCGATGGATGATCTTTGGGCTCTCTGGGACGACCATTTCGATGAACGGCCGAATCACCACCATCGGGTTTGGTTGGAAAGTCGCCTGGCCTACCGGATGCAAGAGCGCGCGTTTGGCGGTTTGAAACCGTCACTACGCAAGAAGCTTGAGGAGGTTGGCGAAACCGGTATCTTGCCCAAGCAACTGCGCGGCGATAGCCAACGCCTACTGCCCGGTACCGTCCTGACACGCATCTACGACGACATTGAACATCGTGTGCTGGTGCGCGGATCGAATGATTTCGAGTACCAGGGGCAACGCTTCAAGAGCCTGTCCGCTGTGGCCAAGCGCATCACAGGCAGCCATTGGTCAGGCCCGGTGTTCTTTGGTTTGAAGGCACCAGCTTTGAAGAAGGGGGCAGCATGAGCTCAGTGCGTCGAAACCAGATTCCCGCAGTCACGCCAAAGAAGCGCTGCGCCGTCTACACTCGCAAGTCCACTGACGAAGGCCTCGATCAGGAATACAACAGCCTCGAGGCACAGCGTGATGCAGGCTTGGCCTTCATTGCAAGCCAACGGCATGAAGGCTGGATAGCCGTCGACGACGGATACGACGACGGCGGCTACTCTGGCGGCAACATGGAACGGCCCGGGTTGCGCCGACTGATGATCGACATCGAGGCGGGGAAGATCGATACCGTGGTCGTCTACAAAATCGACCGCCTCACGCGCAGCCTGCCGGACTTCGCAAAGCTGGTCGAGGTTTTCGACCGCAACGGCGTCTCCTTTGTCGCGGTCACGCAGCAGTTCAACACCACCACATCGATGGGCCGATTGACGCTCAACATCCTTTTGTCATTCGCGCAGTTCGAACGCGAGGTCACCGGCGAACGCATCCGCGACAAGATCGCCGCCAGCAAGGCCAAAGGCATGTGGATGGGCGGAGTCCCGCCTCTCGGATACGACGTGGTCGAACGCAAGCTCGTCATCAACGACCGTGAAGCTGCGCTGGTACGTGACATCTTCCGCCGCTACGCCGAGCATGGCTCGGCTGCGCGACTCGTCCGCGAACTGGAAATCGAAGGGCATACCACCAAGGCATGGATCACCCAGTCCGGCCGGGAGCGATTGGGGCGCAGCATCGATCAGCAGTACCTCTTTACCTTGCTGCGTAACCGCATTTACCTCGGTGAAATCTGCAATCACGAGACGTGGTACTCGGCCCAGCACGACCCCATCATTTCTCAAGAATTGTGGGACGCGGCACACGCCTTCATTGAGAGGCGAAAGCAGGCTCCGCGCGAACACCGAGCCAAGCATCCGGCACTGCTGGCGGGACTTCTGTTCGCACCAGATGGCCAACGCATGTTGCACTCCTTCGTCAAGAAGAAAAATGGTCGGCAGTACCGCTACTACGTGCCTTACCTGCACAAGCGGCGCAACGCCGGTGCCAGCCTGGCTCCACATACTCCGGACGTGGGCCACCTGCCAGCCGCCGAGATCGAAGATGCCGTGTTGGCGCAAATCCATGCTGCGCTCTCATCGCCGCAAATGCTGATCGCAGTGTGGAGATCCTGCCAGCAGCATCCGGCAGGGTCGACGCTGGACGAGGCACAGGTGGTGGTCGCCATGCAGCGCATCGGTGACGTGTGGTCGCAACTGTTCCCCGCCGAGCAGCAACGGATCACACGGCTGTTGATCGAACGCGTGCAACTACACGGGCACGGCCTGGATATCGTTTGGCGGGAGGACGGTTGGATCGGATTCGGTGCGGACATCAGCACGCATCCCTTGATCGAAGAGTCCCAAGAGCGTGTCGAGGAGGCTTTGGCATGAATGCCACGACGCACCAGCGCCTGCGCGCCGTCCGCATCGAGATTGGAGCCGAGGCGCGCAGTTATGTCAGCGAGGGGCAGCGGGTCACCTTGGTGCCCCTGACGATCAAGCGCCGTCAGAACCGGAAGCTGCTGATACCGCCAGCCCCCGAGATCGCGGACCGAATCGGCGGCTTCGATGTGCCGATGATCAAAACGCTGGGCAAGGCCTTCTACTGGAAGCGCTTGATCGACGATGGAACCTACTCCACGACAACGGACTTGGCGCACGCCTTCAAAGTGGAACCGGGCTGGGCTGCCGAGGTCTTGCGCATGACCATGTTGGCTCCCGATATCGTGGAGGCGATATTCGAAGGACGTCAGCCACGCCACCTGAATCTGCACACCTTGCGTGGCCGCCAAGAGCAACTGCCGCGCGATTGGGCTGCGCAGCGTCGATTGCTCGGTTTCTCCGACGCCTGATCTGCTTCCAGACACATCCGATGACGGCGAGCCATGTGCTCGCCGTTTGCTTTTCTGCACTGGGCCATTGGCGAACCTGGAGTTCCGTCGTGGTTCGCCATTGCGTCCCTTAAAGGTTCGCCACCCGAAGTTTGGAATGACACCTGTTACTCAACAACGTCACAGGAGCATTCCATGCAGACACCAACCAGCGGTATCCCCCGGTCGCCACAGCAGGCGATCAACACCATGTCACCCGGTGATCGCCGCGTGCTCAACGAGAACGAGCTCGCGCAACGATGGGGCGTGAGCCCCAAGACTTTGCAGCGCTGGCGCAGTGAGGGTCGCGGTCCACGCTACCTGAAGCTGTCCAAGCGTGTCGGCTACCCGGTCGACGCGATCCTCGAGTTTGAGCGTGAAGCGCTGCACGACTCGACATCCGAACGCGCGGCGGTTTGAGGAGAGATGCGATGAATGACATCACCATCTTCCCCGCCGACATCGCAGAGATGTCCGTAAGCCAGCTGGCCGCATTGCCACCTGCGCAGAAACACGAGATCGACAAGAACCTCGATGCAGCCATCGACTGGCTGAAAAAGGCGCGCACCAAGTTCGACGCGGCACTGGATCAGTGCTACGGCGAGCAGGCACGCACCGCGCTGCGCGAATCCGGCCGTGACTTCGGCACAGCACACATCAGCGATGGCCTGCTGCACCTGAAGTTCGAGCTGCCCAAGAAGGTCAGCTGGGATCAGAAGCAACTGGCTGAGATCGCTGAACGCATCGTCGCCTCAGGCGAGAAGGTCGAGGGTTACCTCGACATCAAGTTGTCCGTCTCCGAATCCCGCTTCACGAACTGGCCGCCTGCCTTGCAACAGCAGTTCGCCGCCGCTCGCACTGTGGATTCCGGCAAGCCGTCTTTCACCCTTTCCATCGATTCGGAGTAATGACCATGAGCACCAATCTCATCGCCTCGCTGCGTCAACAGCTGCCGTCCATCTACGGCGAACACCTCCCTGACGAAATCCGGTATCGCCGCGCGGACGGCAAGGACGTCGTTGTCCCGCTTGATGCCGCCACTGTGGACGAGCTGGCTTTTGCCATCCAGACGGCCAACGCGGAATCGCTGGCGCTCGGTCGCCGCCGCACCGCGCTGGAAGAACTCCACACCGAGGTACGCAAACGTGCCGCGCGTGGAGTCGACCGTATCGCCGACGTGTCGTGGGAGGCCTGATCATGAGCGCGATCCTTCCCTTCCAGTTCGAAGCGCACGCCGTGCGCGTCCAGGTCGATGAACTCGGGCAGCCGTGGTTCAACGCCACCGATGTCTGCGACGCGCTGGAGATGGGTAATCCGTCTCAGGCGATTAAGTCCCACGTCGATGCCGAGGATCTCCAAAAATTGGAGACCCTTACGGCGGGTGGCCGTCAACGCCAAAACCACGTCAACGAGTCGGGGCTTTACGCCCTGATCCTCGGCAGCACCAAGGATGCCGCCAAGCGTTTCAAGCGCTGGATCACCGGTGAAGTGCTGCCTGCAATCCGCAAGACAGGCGCGTATTCCGCCGCCGCCACGATGGCCGCCTTGCCCGCGCCGACCCAAGATCGCGTCACCGCCATCCTGCTGATCGGCGAGGCGGTCGCCAAGGTACCGGGCGTCAAGACCGGCATTGCAATGGCTGCCACGTTGACCTGCATTCAGGAAAACACCGGCCTGACCACGGAAGTGCTGCGCCGCGCTTTGCCTGCCGCCAACGAGCCTATCTGCTCGCTCAACGCCACACAGCTCGGCAAATTGCTGAGTCGCTCAGCCAAAGCCACGAACCAGTTGCTGGCATCCAGTGGCCTTCAGTTCCGCAACGACCGGGACGAGTGGGAGCTGACCGAGGCCGGTGAAGCATGGGCCGAAGCCATGCCGTACTCGCGCAACGGCCACAGCGGCTACCAGATCCTCTGGAATCCCGCGGTCGCGGAACAACTGAAGGAGGTGGCGTGATGTCCCTTCCGATCATTTCCGCGCAGCAGCGCTTGGCCGAGCGCAAGGGTGTGAAGTTGCTGATGCTGGGCAAATCTGGCATCGGCAAGACCACCCGGCTCAAAGACCTCGACCCTGCCACCACCTTGTTCCTCGACATCGAGGCGGGCGATCTCGCCGTGGCCGACTGGCCGGGCGACACCATCCGCCCGGCCTCGTGGCCCGAGAGCCGCGACTTCTTCGTGTTCCTCGCGGGCCCGGACAAGTCGCTGCCGCCGGAGAGCGCATTTTCGCAGGCGCACTACGACCACGTCATCGAGAAGTTTGGCGACCCGACGCAACTCGACCGCTACCAGACATTCTTTCTCGACTCGATCACGCAGCTGTCCCGGCAGTGCTTCGCGTGGTGCAAGACGCAACCCGGTGCCACCAGCGACCGCTCCGGCAAACCGGATCTGCGCGCTGCCTATGGCCTGCTTGGCCAGGAAATGATCGGCGCACTGACCCACCTGCAGCACGCACGCGGCAAGAACGTGGTGTTCGTCGCCATCCTCGACGAACGGCTTGATGACTACAACCGCAAGGTGTTCGTGCCACAGATCGAAGGTAGCAAGACCAGCCTGGAGCTGCCCGGCATCGTCGATGAGGTCGTGACGCTGGCCGAGATCAAGGCCGACGACGGCAGCGCTTACCGCGCCTTCGTCACGCACACCGTCAATCCCCATGCCCGTTAGCACCGGCACCCCCACTACTGAAAACACCACCGAATCCAAGGAGTAATCGCCATGTCGTCCAGCTATTTTGATTTCCAAGATGCCGATCCCCAACAGTCGGGCTTTGACCTGATCCCCAAGGGCGCTGTCGTGCCAGTGCGCATGACCATCAAGCCCGGTGGCTATGACGATCCGGGACAAGGCTGGGGCGGCGGCTACGCCACCGAGTCCTTCGAAACCGGCTCCATCTATCTCGCCGCTGAATTCGTGGTCACGGCTGGCGACCATGCCAAGCGCAAGATGTGGAGCAACATCGGCCTGCACTCCAAAAAGGGGCCGACCTGGGGCCAGATGGGGCGCAGTTTCATCCGCGCCGCGCTCAACAGCGCCCGCAACGTCCACCCCCAGGACAACAGCCCGCAGGCCGCCGCCGCGCGCCGCATCCAGGGCTTTCATGAACTGGATGGTCTGGAGTTTCTGGCGCGCGTGGACATTGAGAAGGATGGCAAGGGCCAAGACCGGAACGTGGTCAAGATCGCGGTCGAGCCTGATCACCCCGACTACGCAAAACTGATGGGTGTGCCGCCCAAGGCTCCGGGCAGCGGACATTCCGGCGCTCCGGCGCAAGCGGCTGCGCCTGCGTATCAGGCACCGGCTCCGCAACGCGCACCCGTGACGGGCAAGCCGTCGTGGGCGCAGTGAGGGAGGCCGATGAAATGCTGGGTCTGCAAACGACAGGCCCGGGGGTTCGGCCACACCGACAACCGTCACGGTGTCGGCCATCCCCGGCGCTATCCCATCGACTGGGTGTTCTGCTCGCAACGCTGCCAAAACGCGTTTCACGCGCTGTACGGCAACTGGCTGCGGGTCAAGGAAGGTCGCGTCGACAGCAAGGAGGTCGTCATGATCGATCCGTCTGATGTCGAACTGGCCGCGATGAAGAGGTGCCTCAAGGCCTTCGGCGAGGCCGCGGGCGAGATTGGCTTCACCAAGCCGCTGGGCGACTACTCCGAAGCCGAGGCGCTGCAAGTGATCGACGCCATCGTCACTTGCTACACCGAGGCAATGGTGGCGCACCACGAGGCGAGCAAGTATCCGCCGGTACGCGGCATGACGCCTGCGCCCGACCCTCTGGCCAACCCGTTCGCGGATCTGGAGGACGACCTGCCCTGGGAAGAGCCGAAGGGGAAGAAGCCATGATCGACTTCAACTCCTCATCGAGCATCTCGGGTCAGGTCACCACCCTGGTGGACACGGGCCTGCAGCAGGCTCGCGCCCGCCAGTCCGAGCGCCAGTACCTCGGGGCCTCGCGCCTCGGAGTGGCCTGCGAGCGAGCGCTGCAGTTCGAGTACGCCAAGGCACCCATCGACCACGGGCGTGACACCCCGGGCCGAATGCTGCGGATCTTCGAACGCGGTCACGTCATGGAGGACTGCATGGTCGCGTGGCTCCGGGACGCGGGCTTTGACCTGCGCACCCGCAAGGCCGACGGCGAGCAGTTCGGTTTCTCGGTGGCCGATGGCCGCCTGCAGGGCCACATCGACGGCGTCATCGTCGGCGGCCCCGATGGCTTCGCCTATCCCGCGCTCTGGGAATGTAAGTGTCTCGGCAACAAGTCCTGGAGCGATCTGGACAAGAAGGGCCTGACTCTCTCCAAGCCCGTCTACGCCGCGCAAGTGGCGATCTACCAAGCCTATCTCGAACTGCACGAGCACCCGGCGATCTTCACGGCACTCAACGCCGACACGATGGAGATCTACACCGAGCTCGTGCCCTTTGACGCAGCACTGGCCCAACGCATGTCGGATCGGGCGGTCAAGGTCATCACGGCGACCGAGGCGGGAGAGCTCCTGCCGCGCGCCTTCCATGACTCGACCCACTTTGAATGCCGGATGTGCGCGTGGCAAGACCGCTGCTGGAGGACACAAGCATGAATACCTCGAATTTGAATTACGTACTGGGCGAGCAGCTGATCGACGTGCGCCAGGCTGCACTGATGTTCAATCTGCCGTCGTATTGGCTCTCACAAGCCAAGGAACGACAGGAGCGTCGCATTCCGCATTACCGCGTCGGCAAATTGGTTCGCTTCAAACCCAACGAGCTGGAAGCCTGGATCGCTGCGCAGCAGACGTCACACGAGGGTGGTGCCGATGCTTGATTTCAATGACACATCACCACCACGAGAAACGGGCCAGCGCAACGTCAATGACAGCGAGCGGGACGAGATTCGCACTGAACTGATCGCACGCATGGAATCAGTCCTGACCACGATGTTTCCGGCAGGAAAGAAGCGTCGTGGCAAGTTTTTGATCGGGGACATCCTGGGCAGCCCGGGCGACAGCCTTGAGGTGGTACTCGAAGGCGACAAGGCTGGTCTCTGGACGGATCGTGCCACGGGCGATGGCGGTGACATCTTTGCCTTGATCGCAGCCTACCTCGGGGCCAACGTCCACACCGACTTTCCCCGGGTGCTCGACGAGGCTGCTGATCTGCTCGGTCGTTCGCGATCAGTGCCGGTACGCCGCGCTAAGAAGGAAGCGCCGGTTGATGATCTCGGCCCTGCCACGGCCAAGTGGGACTACTTCGATGCCACCGGCAAACTGATTGCGGTCGTGTACCGCTACGACCCACCCGGGCGCAAGAAGGAGTTCCGGCCGTGGGATGCCAAGCGGCGCAAGATGACTCCGCCCGATCCGCGCCCGCTGTACAACCAGCCGGGGCTGGCTGCCGCTGGTCATGTTGTGCTGGTCGAGGGCGAGAAGTGTGCGCAGGCCCTGATCGCCATCGGCGTGGTGGCAACCACGGCCATGCATGGCGCAAATGCTCCTGTCGACAAGACCGACTGGTCGCCGCTGGCGGGCAAATCCGTGCTGATCTGGCCTGACCGGGACGCGCCGGGCTGGGATTACGCTGACCGTGCATCGCAAGCAATCCTGAACGCGGGTGCGACCACGGTCGCCATCCTGGTGCCTCCCGATGACAAGCCGGAAGGTTGGGATGCGGCTGACGCCATTCCGGAAGGCTTTGATGTGGGAGGCTTCCTCGCTGTCGGCGAGCGGATGCCGGTGATGCGCTCGGTCGAGGAGACGCCACCACCGGATCTGCTGACCGGTGTCGACTGGGCTACGGAGGACGGCTTGTCCTCGGCCTTCACACGCCGCTATGGCGAGGACTGGCGCTACTGCGCGCTTTGGGGCAAATGGCTGGTCTGGACCGGAGTGCGCTGGAATCCGGATCAGGTGCTCTACGTGTCTCACCTCGCACGCGGCATCTGCCGGATGGCGTCACTCAAGGCGGACAGCCCTCGGCTCAAAGGCAAGCTGGCCAGCTCCGCCACGATCTCATCCGTCGAGAAAATCGCACGCTCCGATCCCAAGCACGCGTCCACCGCCGAGGAGTGGGATGCCGACGTCTGGGCGCTCAACACACCAGGCGGCGTGGTTGATCTGCGTACGGGCCGCATGCGACCGCACCGGCGCGATGATCGGATGACCAAGGTGACCACGGCCACACCGCAGGGCGACAGTCCGACGTGGCGCGCATTCCTGGCCGACGTCACAGGCGGCGACGCTGAACTGATTGCCTACCTACAACTGATGGTCGGCTACTGCCTGACGGGCGTGACCAGCGAGCACGCGCTGTTCTTCCTATACGGGACCGGCGCGAACGGTAAGTCGGTGTTCGTCAACGTCCTGACCACCATCTTGGGCGACTACGCGGCCAACGCGCCGATGGACACGTTCATGGAGGCTCGCACCGACCGGCATCCGACCGATCTGGCGGGCCTGCGCGGCGCACGCTTTGTGTCATCCATCGAAACCGAACAGGGGCGGCGCTGGAATGAATCCAAGGTCAAGGCCATCACCGGTGGCGACAAGGTTTCCGCGCGTTTCATGCGCCAGGACTTCTTCGAGTACGTGCCGCAGTTCAAATTGGTGATCGCAGGTAACCACAAGCCATCGATCCGCAACGTGGATGAGGCGATGAAGCGGCGGCTGCACCTGATCCCGTTCACGGTGACGATCCCGCCCGAACGGCGTGACGGCAGGCTGACCGAAAAGCTGCTCAAGGAGCGGGACGGCATTCTGGCGTGGGCGGTCGAGGGCTGCAGCCTTTGGCAACGCCAAGGACTGAAGCCACCCGCCAGTGTGGTGTCGGCGACAGAGGAGTATTTCGAGGCCGAGGACGCGCTCGGGCAGTGGATCGAAGAGCGTTGCCTGCTGGCCAAGACCCACCGCGAAGGCGTTTCCGAATTGTTCGCCGACTGGCGTGAATGGGCTGAGCGCGCGGGTGAGTACGTGGGCTCGGTCAAGCGCTTCTCCGAACTGATGGCGGCCCGCAAGTTCGAGAAGTGTCGGCTGACCGGGGGCGCACGTGGAATCACGGGCATAGCCCTCAGGCCCAAGCCGTACAGCCATGGCTACCCCTACCGAGATGACTGAGCAATCCGGGCGAGTGACGGATTTGACGGGTTTCCTGATTGACGCGCTACGCGTGCGCGCACGTAAAGGCTGTTCTCCAAAGAACCCGTCGCATCCGTCACTCGCCCCCGAACTGGAGCAAGACGATGAACACGACAATCTTGGCCCTTGATCTGGGCACACACACCGGGTGGGCTTTGCAGCACCTGGACGGCACTATTACCAGCGGCACGGAGCACTTCAAGCCGCAGCGATTTGAAGGGGGCGGCATGCGTTTCCTTCGTTTCAAGCGCTGGCTCAACGAACTGCTCTCGGCCAGCAACCACATCAACGCGGTGTTTTTCGAGGAGGTTCGACGACACGCTGGCGTTGATGCGGCGCACGCCTACGGTGGTTTCATGGGACACCTGACCGCGTGGTGTGAGCATCACAACATCCCTTACCAGGGTGTTCCAGTCGGCACGATCAAGAAGCACGCGACCGGCAAGGGCAATGCGGGCAAGGACGACATGATCGCGTCCGTCCGCCTGCGTGGTCACACCCCAGTCGACGACAACGAAGCCGACGCCCTGGCCTTGCTGCACTGGGCTGTCGAGACGCAGGAGGTGTGACATGAAGGTGCCGACACCCCAATACCGCTGCCCCCTCGGTCGACTACAGCCTCAGGCCACGGATCTGGATGCGATCAAGGAACGTGGCTGGCGTGACCAACACATCCTGGTGGTCAACGCATCCGACGAACGTCTGGACTTCATCGAGCGCGAGATCGTGCGACGCATCGGTGACCGGCTCTACGGAGGGCGACGCAATGACTAAGTGGACTATCGAGGACGTTGCCGCTCGGTTTGAAGAGGCCGCAAGCACCAGTCGACGGTTGCCTCCTGTTCGAGTGCAGGGTTACTTCAACTGCTGGCCCGCCATTGTCCGAAGCGAATGGGAGACCTTTGCAGCGGACGAGAGGGTGTACCGATCCTTTCCGCCGAGTCCAGAGGCAATTGAACGAATGCTGGAAGTCATGCGCTGGGTGCAGTGGCTCACCATCGAGCAACGTCATCTTGTATGGATGCGCGCGAAGCGCTATGGCTGGCGGGACATCACGATCCGCTTTGCCTGCGACCGCACAACGGCATGGCGGCATTGGCAGCGGGCATTGCAGACGGTCGCAGATCAACTCAATGGTGTGGTGGTGGCGTAGGGTTTTGGCGTGATTTGGCGCGTATGGTCGGGGATGTGCGCCATCACGCGGCAATCAGCGGTTTTTACCCCTGCAACAAAACGACCTGATCTTGCGTAGTATTCATTTATCGTCTGGACAGAGGTGACGGCAGAGGAAGCAGCCCAGAAATCAACGGGTCCTTCCTGGCCAAAAGCCAATGCGGGAGGCGCGAGCGCGGCGCTTTTTTAGCGTCAGGGTGCGAACCAAGGTTCGCACGGTTCGCAGTTCGCACCCCGTCAGTTCGCACCAACCCCAAAACCCGCCCACGGTTGTCGTCGGCGGGTTTTCTATTTTCAGGACACCATCTTTGAATACGCTCAACGTCGAGTACCGCAAGGTCGAGGCGCTGATTCCCTACGCCCGCAACCCGCGCACACATTCCGAGGCGCAAGTCACCAAGATCGCCGCCAGCATCGTTGAATACGGCTGGACGAACCCGGTACTGGTTGATGGCGACAACGGCATCATCGCGGGCCACGGTCGTTTGGCTGCTGCACGCAAGCTGGGGCTGGATCAGGTGCCGGTGATCGAACTGGCCCATCTCACCACCGCGCAAAAGCGCGCCTTGGTCATCGCAGACAACCGGCTGGCGCTTGACGCTGGCTGGGATGAGGAGGTGTTGGCGCTCGAACTGGCGGAGCTTTCCGAAGCGGGTTTCGAACTGGCGCTGACCGGCTTCGAGAACATCGAGATCGATGCACTACTCGCAGATGCCCCGTCGACTGAAGGTGAACCGACGGCGCAGGATGGTGCAAACGCCGATGAACCCGATACGACCGATGACGTACCTGACACGCCAGTGGTGGCTGTGTCGCGCGAGGGAGATGTCTGGGCCATCGGCTCGCACCGGTTGATCTGTGGCGACGCCACCGACCCAGCCGTGGTCGCCACGCTGATGCAGGGTGACACCGCGCAGCTTTGCTTTACCTCGCCGCCGTATGGCAACCAGCGCGACTACACCTCCGGCGGCATTGCCGATTGGGATGTCCTGATGCGCGGTGTGTTCGCACATCTGCCGATGGTGTGCGACGGACAGGTGCTGGTCAATCTTGGGCTGATCCACCGCGACAACGAAGTCATCCCCTATTGGGACGGCTGGCTGTCCTGGATGCGTCAGCAAGGGTGGCGGCGCTTCGCGTGGTACGTCTGGGATCAGGGGCCAGGCATGCCCGGCGACTGGCAGGGCCGATTGGCTCCCAGCTTCGAGTTTGTCTTCCACTTCAATCGCAGCACCCGCAAACCCAACAAGATCGTGCCTTGCAAGCATGCGGGCCAGGAATCGCACCTGCGCGCTGACGGGTCGTCCACGGCGATGCGCGGTAAGGATGGCGAGGTCGGCGGCTGGACGCACAAGGGTCAACCGACGCAAGACACCCGAATCCCCGACTCAGTGATTCGCGTGATGCGCCACAAGGGCAAGATCGGTCAGGACATTGATCACCCCGCCGTCTTCCCGGTGGCGTTGCCGGAGTTCGCCATCGAGTCCTACACCGACGCCGGAGACATCGTGTTCGAGCCGTTCGGCGGCAGTGGCACGACGATGCTGGCCGCGCAGCGCACTGGCCGTATTTGTCGCAGCGTCGAGATTGCGCCGGAGTACGTGGACGTGGCCATCAAGCGCTTTCAGCAAAACCACCCCGGCGTGCCGGTCACGCTCATCGCCACCGGCCAATCTTTCGACGAGATCGCCACTGAACGCGAAATGGAGGTGGCGGCATGAACTGGCTGGCCGACAAGATCGAGCAGTGGCCGACAGCCAAACTATTGCCCTATGCCCGCAATGCGCGGACGCACTCGGATGATCAGGTGGCGCAGATCGCCGCATCGATTGCCGAGTTTGGCTTCACCAATCCGATCCTTGCAGGCAGTGACGGCATCATCGTCGCTGGGCACGGACGCTTGGCCGCTGCGCAGAAACTTGGGCTTGAGATCGTGCCCGTGGTCGTCCTTGATCACCTGAGCCCGACCCAGCGCCGCGCCTTGGTCATCGCTGACAACCGCATCGCGGAGAACGCTGGCTGGGATGACGCCATGTTGCGCATCGAGCTGGAGGCCTTGCAGTTGGAAGGTTTCGATCTGGACATCACCGGCTTCGACGCCGACGCGCTGGCCGAACTGATCGCGGGTGACGAGCCGGACAATGGGGGCCAGACCGATGAGGACGCGGTACCGGAGGTTGGCGAGACACCCATCTCGCGCCCGGGCGATGTCTGGATCATGGGTCAGCACCGCCTGCTGTGCGGCGACTCGACTGTGGCCGAGAGCTATGCCCGGCTGATGCAGGGCGATGTAGCAGACATGGTCTTCACCGACCCGCCGTACAACGTGAACTACGCCAACAGTGCCAAGGACAAGATGCGCGGCAAGGATCGCGCGATCCTCAACGACAACTTGGGCGATGGCTTCTACGACTTCCTGTTGGCAGCATTGACGCCTACTGTGGCGAACTGCCGGGGCGGCATCTATGTGGCGATGTCATCCAGCGAGCTGGATGTGCTGCATGCCGCCTTTCGCGCCGCCGGTGGCAAGTGGTCGACGTTCATCATCTGGGCCAAGAATACCTTCACGCTGGGCCGTGCCGACTACCAGCGCCAGTACGAACCGATCTTGTACGGATGGCCCGAGGGTGCGCAACGCCACTGGTGTGGTGACCGCGATCAGGGCGATGTGTGGGCGATCAAGAAGCCGCAGAAGAACGATCTGCATCCGACGATGAAGCCGGTGGAACTGGTCGAGCGAGCCATCCGCAACTCGAGCCGCCCGGGGAACGTGGTGCTCGATCCGTTCGGTGGTTCTGGCACAACGTTGATTGCGGCCGAAAAATCAGGTCGCGTCGCGCGGCTGATCGAACTCGATCCGAAGTACGTGGATGTGATCGTGCGCCGGTGGGAGGACTTCACCGGCCAGACGGCTATCCGCGAGGCGGATGGCGTGGACTGATCAACCCTGTTCTTGAGCCTTTAACACATCATCAAGTGCTGCTTCTTCATTGTCCTCGTCGTTTTCGTAACCGTACATATCAGCAAGGGATGGCAACTCATCATTTTCTGAATCTTCGTCGACGGCGTCCCCGTCCTCGTCGTCGAAATATGAATCGATTTCTTCCTCCTGAACTGGTTGGACACTTGCAGAAGAAACGGGTTGGCTACTTGCTGCGATCTGAAGCATTCCATCGGCAACCTCTTTGGCTTGGTTCTCTGCGATGGCGCGTTCTTGTTCCAAATCGAGCTTCTGATCTGCTGCTGCCTTGTTAATTGTGTGCCAATGCCCGCACCCTTCAGGTGGCACATTGACACCCTGGCGCTGAAGGTTTTTGCTAGTAAGCGCATTAGCCACCTCAGGAGAGTATTCCTCGCAGAGATCTTCATAGATGGCGTTTTGATGCAAGATGTTCGCTGTGCCAGCAGGTTTTTCTTCCATGATTTTTCCCCTCAATGTTTAAGTTGGTGAATGCTCTTGCTCAGGTCTTCTGGGAAGAAATGATTTCGTGAATCGTGGATTGGCTAACGCCATACTGATCTGCCAGCGCATCCTGCGTGAAGTGACCTGTTTGATAGTAGGCGGAAATCTCCTGACGCTCCCTGTCAGAGAGTTTTCCGCCTTTCGTCTGAGGAAGAGCAGACAGAATTTGTTGCTCGTGTCGTTTAAGAGACTCACGCAAGGCCGAGGCGGCAAGCAGTCTCTCTGCAACAGCTTGTGCGTTGGTTTGATCGACAGGCGTGTTAATGAGCTGCTGCTGGATAACGCCGAGCGACTTGCTTAGTTCGGCCATGCTGCGCTTTGCGGCAGCTGTTTCCGAACGAGACATGACGCGACTTTCGGCTTGAATCTTGTACGCAGGCTTGCCAGTTTCGTCACCCATAGCGACCTCCGATAAAATCGATAATTTGTTTATCGATTTTATCGGAGGTCGTATGGCGATGGCAAGTGATCTTCAAGCAAGTCTGTATACCCGTTCGCCACCCTGTGGCTTGTCCGAGACGATGTTCAGACCAAGCCTCTTCTTGAAGGCTCCGGCGAAGGTGCCGCGCACCGTGTGCGCCTGCCAACCGGTGGCGGTGCAGATCTGGCCGATGGTTGCGCCCTCGGGGCGTTGCAGCATCCGGATCACTTCGGCCTGCTTGCTGTTCTCGCGGGAGCGCGGCTTGACCCACGTTGCTTCGGCGGCGGTAACAAAGGCTTCCAGTTCGGGATCGCTCGCGGCCGCAGGCGCGCCTTCAGCGTTGGCAATGATCTGGTCGAGATTGGCTTCGGACTGACCGCTGTCCTTCCTATTCACGTCGGGACGCGGAATGCCCAGGGCGTCATAGCCCTCCGCAGCGACAAACCAGTCGGTGCCGTCGGTGGTGATCAGTGCGCGGTTGAAAAGTCCGTCGAGCACCTTCTTGCGTGCGCCGCCTTTGATGTTGTCGGGGAACCAGTCGATCTTGCCGCTGGTGTGTTCAACCGCGTGGACCAGGATCGCGTGCTGGGCAGGGGTCAGTTGGGTGGTGGTCATGTTTTGATCCTTCGATGTGGTGGACGGTGATGTGATGAACGCGCTGTTCTCAAGTGAAGCCAAGCGCTTTCTGCTTGGCTTCTTCGCTTCGCAATCAGGTGTCGGCCTTGTCTGACGGGTTGGCATTGCTCCCCTGCTCAAGACCCGCGTTGAAGGCGGCTTCAAGCGCATCGCGTAGGCACCAGACCGCTACATCGTGGAAATCGAGGCTGTCCGAGCGGCGGGTTTCCAGGGTTTCGATGCCTAGCTTGTTTTGCGCGATCTGGGTCAGGAGTTGTTCGAGCTTGCTCATGTCCGTGTCCTTTCATGGTGTTGATGACGAACGTATGAACGCGCTGTTCCAGATGGAAGCCAAGCTCAATCCGTAGGAATGACGAACAAATGATTGAAGGTGCCCCGAAGGGGAAATATGGGTATTTCGATTCGTGCCTACGCACGCCACCGAGGGGTGTCCGATGCAGCGGTGCGCAAGGCCATCGCTGCTGGGCGGATCACGCCGGAGGCAGACGGAACGATTGATGCCGAGCGCGTCGACCGCGAGTGGGCGCGTAATTCCGATGCACCGCGCAATGGCACGGCCACCCGCGCTGTCAAGGTCGCCGTCCCGGAGTCCAGCGGACCTCCAGGAGATGGACAAGCAGCATTACCAGTAGGTGGAACGTCCTTGCTGCAAGCGCGGACGGTCAACGAAGTGGTCAAGGCGCAAACCAACAAGGTGCGCCTGGCCCGCCTCAAGGGCGAGCTGGTGGATCGGCCGCAGGCCATCGCCCATGTTTTCAAGCTGGCGCGCTCCGAACGCGATGCCTGGCTCAACTGGCCCGCACGCATCTCGGCACAGATGGCAGCCAAGCTCGGCGTCGATCCCCACACGATGCACATCGCCTTGGAAGCGGCGGTGCGTGAGCACCTGCAGGAACTGGGCGAGATGCGCCCGAGGGTGGATTGATGGACTTGGACTATGAAGGCGCTGCCGAGATTGAGCGCGCATGGCGCGAAGGACTGACTCCCGACCCGCTGCTCACCGTGTCCGAATGGTCGGATCGCCACCGCATGCTCTCCAGCAAGGCATCTGCCGAGCCTGGACGCTGGCGTACCAGCCGCACGCCATACCTGAAAGCAATCATGGATTGCCTGTCGCCGACCTCGCCGGTCGAGCGTGTGGTGTTCATGAAAGCGGCGCAGCTTGGCGCGACCGAGATGGGCTCGAACTGGATCGGCTATGTGATCCATCACGCACCCGGGCCAATGATGGCGGTGTGGCCGACAGTGGAGATGGCCAAGCGCAACTCCAAGCAGCGCATCGATCCGTTGATCGAGGAGTCGTCCGCACTGGTTGAACTGATTGCACCGGCGCGCAGCCGGGATTCCGGCAACACCATCCTGGCCAAGGAGTTCCGGGGTGGCGTGCTGGTGATGACCGGGGCCAACAGCGCGGTCGGGCTGCGCTCGATGCCGGTGCGGTATCTGTTCCTCGACGAGGTCGACGGCTATCCGTTGGACGTCGAGGGTGAAGGGGATGCGATCTCGCTGGCCGAGGCGCGTACACGCACCTTCGCGCGGCGCAAGATCTTCATCGTCTCGACGCCGACGATCTCAGGGGCATCGGCAATCGAGCGCGAGTACGAGGCCAGTGACCAACGTCGCTACTTTGTGCCGTGTCCGCATTGCTCCCACCGTCAGTGGCTGCGTTTCGAGCAGCTGCGTTGGGACAAAGGGCAACCAGAGACCGCCGCCTACATCTGCGAGTCATGTGACACCGCCATTGCCGAGCACCACAAGACGTGGATGCTGGAGCACGGCGAGTGGCGCGCGATGATCACCGATGGCGCGGGTAAGACGGCAGGCTTCCACCTGTCGTCGCTGTACAGCCCGGTGGGCTGGCGTTCGTGGCGGGAGATCGCCGCTGCGTGGGAAGCCGCCGTCAGTAAAGAGTCGGGATCGGCCGCCGCCATCAAGACCTTCAAGAACACCGAGCTAGGCGAAACCTGGGTCGAGGAAGGCGAAACGCCGGACTGGCAACGACTGGTCGAACGCCGCGAGGACTACCGCGTCGGTACCGTGCCGCAAGGTGGTCTGCTCTTGGTCGGCGCGGCCGACGTGCAGAAAGATCGCATCGAGGCGTCGGTCTGGGCCTTTGGGCGCGGCAAGGAGTCCTGGCTGGTTGAGCACCGCGTGCTGATGGGTGACACCGCCCGCGACGCGGTGTGGAAGAGCCTCGCTGAAATGCTGGCCGAAACATGGACACATGCCTCGGGCGCGGCGATGCCGCTGGTGCGCTTTGCCTTGGATACCGGGTTTGCCACGCAGGAGGCCTACGCCTTTGTGAGGGCCTGCCGCGATTCGCGTGTGATGGCGGTCAAGGGGGTGCCTCGCGGTGCAGCCTTGATCGGCACGCCGACCGCCATCGATGTCTCGCAGGGTGGCAAGAAGCTGCGCCGGGGCATCAAGGTGTACACGGTGGCGGTCAGCATCGCCAAGCTCGAGTTCTACAACAACCTGCGCAAGAGCGCAGATGTTGGCGAGGATGGATTGACCACGGTGTTCCCGGCCGGGTTCGTCCATCTGCCCAAGATCGACGCTGAGTTCATCCAGCAACTCTGCGCGGAACAACTGATCACCCGCCGCGACCGCAACGGCTTCCCGGTGCGTGAGTGGCAAAAGATGCGTGAGCGCAATGAGGCGCTCGACTGCTACGTCTACGCCCGCGCGGCTGCATCGGCGGCGGGTCTGGATCGCTTCGAGGAACGTCACTGGCGGGAACTGGAGCGACAACTGGGGCTGGCCAGTCCGCCAGCTCTTGAAACACCTACTGAATCGATCAACGAGGCCACCCAACGCGGTGGCCTCGCTGTTTCTGGCAACCGTAACACCGGTCGGCGCGTGATCAAAAGCCGCTGGCTGTCCTGACACCTCAAGGAGAAAACATGAGTCTTGCTACCCGTATCGAAAGCCTGGTCATCCGCGTCGCGCAGGAATTCAACGACGTCCGCGCCAAGGCTGGCAACCTGGCCAACCTCACCACCACCGACAAGTCAAATCTGGTCGCGGCCATCAACGAACTGAAAGCCGCCGTGGTGTCGTCGGCGGTGATCGACGATGCGCACGTCGCGGCCACGACCACGTACTCGTCCAACAAGATCGTCTCGCTGCTCGATGCGCTCAAGACCGAAATCTTGGGCGGTGCCGATGCCGCCTACGACACGCTGGTGGAAATCCAGCAACTGCTGCAGAACGGCACCAGTGGCCTGGATGCGCTGCTCGCCGCCGTCAACAACCGTGTGCGCTTCGATGCGGCGCAGTCGCTGACCGTGGCCGAGCAACTTCAGGCACGCAGCAACATCGGAGCCGTCGCAGCCACCGATGTCGGCAATACCGACACAGACTTCGTCGCGGTCTTTGTGGGTGCGCTGGTCTGATGAGCCTCGCATCGCGCATCAGTGCGCTGGCCAGTCGTGTCGGGCTCGAGGTCAAGACCAAGATCGACGCCACCCACCCCGGCGTGGCCCGGGCGTGGGTGTGTTTCGGCTATGTCGGCACGCAGGTCGTCGTGCGCGCATCGCACAACGTGGCCAGCGTGACCCGGACGGCGGCAGGCCGCTACCGCGTGACCTTCACCACCGCCATGCCGGACGCCAACTACTGCTGGACGGCGCTCGCCCGCAGCAGCACCAACAGCGGTACGCAGCGCATTGCCATCGTGCGATCCAGCACCGACCTGAAGACCGCCCAGTACGTCGACATCAGTTGCGCCACCACGGCCGCATCGTTCGACGACTCCTCCGAAATCAACCTCACGGTGCACCGCTGATGGCCTACACACAAGCACACCTCGACGCGCTGGAAGCGGCACTGGTCAAGGGCGAAAAGCGCGTGACCTTTGGCGACAAGACCGTCGAGTACCGCAGCGTCGATGAACTCCAGGCCGCCATTGCGGCGGTCAAGCGCGACCTCTTCGAGCAGGCCGTGGATACCGGGCTGTGGCCCGGTGCGCCACGCCAGATCCGGGTCACCACCGGCAAAGGGTTCTGAACATGCAATGGTTTGACCGAATGCGTGATCGGATACGAAAAGGCGTTGGCATGAGCCTGCTTGGCGGCACGCCGTTCTATGACGGCATCGGTGGTGGCCGTCGCGCCTTGGCGTGGCAGGTCGGCAATCCCGGTGCAGTCGCAGCACTGGCGTTCACCCAGCACGAATTGCGCGCCAAGAGCCGCGATCTGGTACGCCGCAATGCCTGGGCAGCGGCAGGCGTTGAAGCCTTTGTCTCGAACGCCATCGGTACTGGCATCAAGCCGCAGAGCATGCTGGCCGATCAGTCCTTGCGCGAAGCGATCCACAGCCTGTGGTGGGATTGGTGCGAGGAAGCCGATGCCGCCGGACTGACCGATTTCTACGGCCTGCAGGCCTTGGCCTGTCGCGCCATGCTCGAAGGCGGGGAATGTCTGGTGCGGCTGCGCTATCGCCGCCCGGAGGATGGCCTGCCGGTAGGCCTGCAATTGCAGTTGCTCGAACCGGAACACCTGCCAGCCACGCTGAATCAGGAATTGGCTTCGGGAAACGTCATCCGTGCGGGCATCGAATTCGACAAGCTCGGACGGCGGGTGGCTTACCACCTGTATCGCTCACATCCGGGTGATGGCTCACTGGCTCCGATGTCGGGCACTGGTGGCGTGGTGGGCGGTCTCGACACAGTGCGTGTCCCGGCCAGCGAAATCATTCACCTGTTTCGTCTCTTGCGGCCCGGGCAGATCCGGGGCGAACCGTGGCTGGCGCGCGCACTGGTCAAGCTCAACGAACTCGACCAGTACGACGACGCCGAGCTCGTGCGCAAGAAAACCGCCGCGATGTTCGCGGGCTTCATCACGCGCCTGTCACCTGAGGACAACCTGATGGGTGAAGGCTTGCCGGATGCCAGCGGTGCGGCATTGGCCGGGCTGGAGCCGGGCACGATGCAGATCCTGGAGCCCGGCGAGGACGTGAAGTTCAGTCAGCCCGCCGACGTTGGCGCGAGCTACGCCGAATTCCTGCGCATGCAGTTCCGGGCGGTGGCAGCGGCGATGGGCATCACCTACGAGATGCTGACCGGCGACCTGACGCAAGTGAACTATTCGTCGATCCGGGCCGGGCTGCTGGAGTTTCGCCGCCGCTGTGAGGCCATCCAGCACGGCGTGATCGTCCACCAGCTGTGCCGCCCGATCTGGCGTGCCTGGATGGAGCAGGCGCTACTTGAAGGCGCGCTGGCGCTGCCGCAGTTCACCGAGAAGAAGCGCGACTACTTCGCGGCCAAATGGATTCCACAGGGTTGGCAGTGGGTCGATCCCAAGAAGGAATTCGACGCGATGCTGACCGCCATTCGCGCCGGGCTGCTGTCTCGCTCGGAAGCCATCTCGGCCTTCGGCTACGACGCCGAGGACATCGACCGCGAGATCGCCGCCGACAACCAGCGTGCCGATGAGCTCGGTCTGGTCTTTGACTCCGACCCGCGCCACGACAAAGCGCCCCAACCATCGGCATCGGGCGCTCCCATAAATGCGGCCGCCACAGTGGCCGTGCCGCAAGACCAACAGGACAACTGACATGCAACTCGTTCATCTGGCGTCCCGCCTCTACGGGACGCCGCTCCTCATTGCGCGTCCCAAACTCGACGTGATCCTCTCCGTGTTGGGTTCCCGCATCGGCTTGCCCGATCTGGACATGGCGATGCCGCTGCCCATGCCGCGCCAGAACGCCACATCGGGTCAGGCGGGCATTGCCGTCATCCCGGTGGTCGGCACGCTGGTCAGACGTTCGATGGGTATCGAAGCCGCCTCTGGCCTGATGTCCTACGGCGAGATCGAAGCCCGACTGGACGCCGCGCTGGCCGACCCACAGGTGGCGGGCATCCTGCTCGATCTGGATTCGCCCGGCGGCGAGGCATCGGGTGTGTTCGAGTTGGCAGAGCGCATCCGCGCTGCCAGCACCATCAAGCCGATCTGGGCGCACGCCAACGATGCCGCGTACTCGGCGGCTTTTGCCATCGCGGCAGCCTGCCAGCGCCTGACGCTGTCGCAGACCGCTGGCGTCGGGTCGATTGGCGTGATCGCGCTACACGTCGACCAGTCGGTGAAGGACGCCAAGGACGGCCTGAACTACACCGCTGTCTTCGCGGGCAGCCACAAGAACGATTTCTCCCCGCACGAGCCACTCACCCCGCAGGCCACCACCGCGTTGCAGACCGAGGTGGATCGCCTCTACGACATCTTCGTGAATCAGGTCGGAGAGATGCGCGGCATCGATCCGGATGCCGTGCGCGCCACCGAAGCGGGGCTGTTCTATGGCGAGCAGGCGGTGGCAGCAGGCCTCGCCGACGCGGTGATGCCGTTTGATGCGGTGATGACCGAGTTCACCGACGCGTTGGCGGCCAAGCAGCGCTTGGCGCAGCCTGGCGTGGCCCGCGCCTCGCCGCGAAGCCTGTCCACTCAATCCATTTCAAACCCGCCCCGAAGCAAACCTTTCACCCTGGAGAACACTATGACCGACCCCAAAGACGACCACGAAAACCCGAGCGATCCGGCCGACACCGACCCACAGGGCGACCAGTCACAGACCGACAGCGATCCGCAATCGACACCTGCCGCCCAAGCCGCACTGGCGCAGTCCTTCGCCAGCGGGCGCGGCCAAGCTCAGGCCATTGCAGAGATGTGCCTGATCGCGGGCCAATCCCAACGCACGGCGGAATTCCTCGCGGCAGGCTTCTCGGAAGCGCAGGTGCGCCGCGCCTTGCTCGACGCCCGTGCCGACCAACCCGAAATCGCCTCGCGTATCACCGCCGAGGCAGGAACCAGCCAGCACCCTGAAAACAGTCCGGTGGTCGCTGCCGTCAAGAAACTCACCGCCAAGGAGTAAGCCATGCCCACTGTCTCTCAACCCAAGAATCTCGGCGACCTGTTGAAGTACGAAGCGCCGAATCTCTACTCGCGTGACCAGGACACCGTTGCGGCCGCGCAGAACCTGTCGCTGGGTACCGTGGTGGGCCGCGAAACGGCTACCGCCAAGCTCAAGGCCCTCGACCCGAGCGCTTCGGACGGCACGGAAACCGCCGTTGGCGTGCTCGGAAATGACGTCGATGCGACGCTGATTGACCGTGAGGACGCGATCCTGATCGCCCGCCACGCCATTGTCGCGCGCGGCGCATTGATCTGGCCGACCGGCATCAGCACTGCGCACAAAGTGGCTGCCATCAAGCAACTCGCGGAACGTGGAGTCCTGGCCCGCGATAGCGCCTGACCCACTTCCAACGCTCCGTTTCACTCCCCCCAAAACCCGCCGCTGGCGGGTTTCGTCATTTCTGGAGATCCCAAATGCAGAAACCTTTTGAAAACCCCGGTTTCTCGATGGCCAGCCTGACGGCCGCCATCAACCTCCTGCCCAACCGCTATGGGCGGCTGGAGCAACTCAACCTGTTCCCGGCCAAGCCGGTGCGCACCCGGCAGATCATCGTCGAGGAGTACGCCGGTCGTCTGAACCTGCTGCCCACCCGCGCGCCCGGTTCGCCCGGCACAGTGGGAGAACGTGGCAAGCGCAACCTGCGCTCATTCGTGATCCCGCACATCCCCCACGACGACGTGGTGCTGCCCGAGGAAGTGCAAGGACTGCGCGCCTTCGGGTCCGAAACCGAAATGGAAGCCATCGGCGGTGTCATGGCCCGCCATCTGGAGACCATGCGCAACAAGCACGCGATCACCCTGGAGCATCTGCGCATGGGTGCGCTCAAGGGCAAGATCCTCGACGCTGATGGCAGTGAGCTCGTCGATCTGTTCGACGAGTTCGACATCACTGCGCAATCGGTGTCCTTCGAGTTTTCGACGGCGGCCGACAACGGGCAAATCAAGACTGCCTGCCTCGAGTTGCTGGGCCTCATGGAAGATGGGCTCACTGGCGAGTTCTCGACCGGCGTGCATGTGCTGTGCTCGACCGAGTTCTTCCGGGCACTGACCACCCACAAGGAGGTCAAGACCGCCTACCAGAACTGGCAGCAGGGCGCAGTGCTGATCAACGACATGCGCTCGGGCTTCAGCTACAGCGGCATCACCTTCGAGGAATACCGTGGCCAGGCTTCCTTTGTGCAGGCCGACGGCACGCTGGGGTCGCGCCGCTTCATTGCCGCAGGGGAAGCCCATGCCTTCCCGGTCGGCACGGTGGATACCTTCGCGACCTACTTCGCGCCAGCGGACTTCAACGAGACCGTGAACACCATCGGCCAGCCACTGTATGCCAAGCAGGAGCCACGCAAGTTCGACCGGGGCACTGATCTGCACACGCAGAGCAACCCGCTGCCTATGTGCCATCGCCCTGGCGTGCTGATCAAGCTCGTTGCTGCCTGATGGATGTCGCGACGTTGTACGAGGCAGCCCGCAGTGCAGGACTGCTGACCGCCGTCACGGTAGCGGGCAGCACCGTGCACTGCGCCTTTCGTGCCCCCGACGAAACCGTGCTGGATGGTTTTGCGCTGTCGCGGGACTACCAGATCGACTACCCGGCGTCCTGGCTGACGCTGGCAGCCGGGGACACCGTCGAGGTGGCAGGCAATACCTATCAGGTGCGCCACGTGCGCGCCATCGGCGACGGCACCGAGCGTCGCGCCTCGCTCTCCCAACTCTGAGGAACTCCCCATGAACTCCGTCCGCGAGCGCGTCTTGCGGGAGATCGTCACGCGCCTGGCATCTGCGATTGCCCCGACACCGGTGCTGCGCATGCCTGCCGTGCCGGTCACCCGCGAGGCCAGTCCGGCGCTGTTGCTGTTCGTCGATGGCGACAGCATCACCGCCCACGCCAACCACCTTGTCGACCGGTTGCTGATCGTCCGGCTTGCCGTGGTGGCACGCGGTGCGGATGCCTTCGATGTCGCCGACCAGGCGCTGGTCGCGGCCCACGCGGCAATGCTCGCCGACCCGAATCTGGGCGGTCTGGCCATCGCCGTGCGCGAGATCGACTGCGAATGGGAGTTCGACGACGCCGACGCCGGGGCCGTCGCGCTGCCCGCCCGCTACGAAATCCGCTACCGCACCCACGCCATTGATCTCACCCAAACAGGATGAACCCATGCACATCGAACTACTGAAACCCCATACCCACGCAGGCAAGCGCCTCGTCGTGGGTGATCGCCTTGATCTGAATGACGCCAGCGCCCGTTGGCTGATCACACAAGGCACGGCCAAAGCGGCTACCCCCGCCACCGATTCCAAACCTACCCGCCGTGATGTCACGTCCGGTGTTTCCACAACTGTAGCCACCCAAGGAGACTGAACATGGCTTACTTTTCCGGACAAGGCCGCGTCTACATCGGCGCACGTGATGAACTCGGCAACCCGGCCGGACTGACCTTCGTCGGCAACGTGCCCGAGCTGAAGGTGTCGCTGTCGGTGGACACCATCGAGCACCAGGAAGCGCAGTCGGGTCAGCGCCTGACCGACCTGCAACTCATCAAGACCAAGAAAGGCGAGTTCGCCTGCACGTTGGAAGAACTGATCGCCACCAACCTGGCGCTCGCGCTCTACGGCACCACGACCGCGATCACCCCCGGCACCGTGACTGGCGAGCTGCTACCCAACCCGGTCACGCCGGGCAGTCTGTACCCGTTGGCCATGCAGAACGTGTCCGCCGTGCAGATCCAGGACTCGGATGCCACGCCCAAGACGCTTCCGGCCAGCCAGTACAGCGTCAATGCCAAGCACGGTTCACTGGTGGTGCTCGATGCCACGTCGGGCGGCCCTTACACCGAGCCGTTCACCGTCGATTACGCCTATGGCGCGGCGCAGAGCACGGCGATGTTCACCCAGCCCTTGCCCGAGCGCTGGATTCGCTTCGAGGGGCTCAACACCGCCGACGGCAACCGCGAGGTGGTGATCGACCTCTACCGCGTGGCCATCAACCCGGCCAAGGAACTCTCTATCATCACGGACGAACTGCTGAAGTTCGAGCTGTCGGGGCAGGTGCTGGCGGATCTGACCAAGCCAGTCGGCGGTGATCTCGGTCAGTTCGGCCGTCTGGTGCTGCTGTGATGGACGGCTTCAAAACCTTCCCCCCTGAACCTGTCGTCGTGACGCTGTCTGGCACTGCGCTGGAACTGACGCCGATCCGGCTGGGTGAGTTGCCACGGCTGCTGGCCGTGGTGCGCCCGCTGGCCGAGGAAATCACCAGCGATCCGGACTGGATGGCGCTGCTGGGACGGCACGGCGATGCCGTGCTGGATTTGCTGGCGATCACCACCCGGCGTGAACGCGCGTGGATCAACGACCTGTCGCTGGAGGACGCCGTGCAACTGGCCGCCGCCGTGTTCGAGGTGAACGCAGATTTTTTCGTGGCGCACGTCGTCCCGGCGATTCAGGGCGCGGCCCAGCGACTCGCGCCAACGCTGCGCTCGCTGACGAACTCGGCTGGGACAGTGCCGTCGCCCGCCTGATCCGCACCGGGCACCGCCTGGGCGACGTGATGGCCTACACGCTCACGCAGGCGCAAGCCTTTCTGGATGCCGACGGACAGATCGAGCGGCAGCAACTTGCCCAACTGCTCGGCATCCATGCCGTGGCAGCCCAGGGCGAGAAGCGTGGCATCGAACAACTGCAACGCGATCTGCTCAAGGACTGACCCATGCGCCTCTCACTCACTACCACCGGTCTGCTGGACCCGCGCCAGTTGGCGGCGTGGAGTACCGAGCGGCGTCGTGCCATCCACACCGCTGTCGCCAAGGGCATGCAATCGGGCGGGCGCGAAGTGCGTGATGCGGCGCGATCCGAGATGCGCAGCGCCTTCACCGTCAAGCGCAACAGCTTCATCTCCTCGATGGGCGTGAAGGTGTTCGACAAGAAGCCCGAACTGCTGCCCGCCTTGCTGGTGGGCAGCAAGATCCCGTGGCTCGGTCTGCATGAAAAAGGCGGGACGGTGAGCGGCAATTTGCTGATACCGCTGCTGCCCGGTCGCATCGGCCCCAAGCGCTTCAAGGCGGTCATCGACGGCCTGATGCGCTCGGGCAATGCCTTCTTCATCGAGAAAAACGGCCGCGTGCTTCTGATGGCCGAGAACATCAAAGAGAACGCATCGCAGCTGGGCCGCTTCAAGCGAGCAGAGCGTGGTCGTACCGGGGCCAAGCAGATCAAGCGTGGCCAGGAGATTCCCATCGCCGTGCTGGTCAAGCGCGTTGATCTCAAACGACGACTGAATCTGGCGGGTGGCGTGCAACGCGCACTACCTGCCTTGGCGCGGGCGATTCAACAAGAACTGGACAAAGTCTGATGGCAAGCAATCGTGCCCAAATCCTGATCAGTGCCGTCGACCAGACCAAGACCGCTTTCGACTCGATCAAACGCGGGCTGGGCAGCCTTACCGATACGGCCAAGAGCGTCAACGGCGTGCTGGCCAACCTCGGGGTGGCTGTCTCCGTGGCCGGTCTGACCGCGATGGTCAAATCGGCCATTGACACTGGCGACGCGCTGGACGAGATGTCGCAACGTGTCGGTGTCAGCGTCGAGACCCTATCGGTATGGAAACCGGCAGCCGAGCAGTCTGGTGTGTCCGGCGAATCGTTCGAGAAGGGGCTGCGCAAGCTGTCCACCACGATGCTGGAGGCCGCGACCGGGTCGGAAGATGCCGCGCGCGGGTTTTCTGCCGTGGGCGTCGAGTTCAAGAACCAGGACGGCACCCTGCGCGCAACCGATCAGGTGCTGCTCGACCTGGCAGAGCGCTTCAAGGCCATGCCCGATGGCGCTGAGAAAACCGCGCTGGCGGTGCAATTGTTCGGCAAGTCGGGAGCCGAGCTGATCCCGTTCCTGAATCAAGGGCGCGACGGCATCAACGAGCTTGCCGCAGAGATGCAGGCGCTCGGCGTGCAGATGAGTTCTGAGACAGCGGCGCAGGCGGGCAACTTCAACGATGCGCTCGACAAGCTGAAACTGGCCACCACCAGCATCGGCAACCAGATCATCACGTCCTTGCTGCCCGCCCTGAACGATATGGCCGGTGGCATGGTCGAGTCGGCCAAGCAAGGCGGCACGCTGCGGACGATTTTGGATGGCGTGGTGCTGGTGCTCAAGACCCTGGCGCTCGGTGCCGCCACCGTTGGCAAGTCCTTCGTCGCCTTGGGCGAGGCCATTGGTGCCGGTGTGGCGGCGGCGGTCGAGGCGCTCAAGGGCAACACCGATGGGGCCAAGGCCATCATTGCCGACCTCAAAGGCAATCTGGTCAAACGGCTGGATGAACTGGCGTCCTTTCGTGACAGCCTGTTCGATCCCAAGCCCATCGAGGTCAAGGCACCCAAGATCCAGGCCGATCCCGAGCTGCTGCAGCGACTGACCAAGCCCAAAGTCGTCAAGCCAGCGCAGGACACGACCGGCGCGCAAACCACGCTGATGAAAGCGCAGCTGGACGCCGAGTTCGCCCTGCTCAAGGACGGTCTGACCCGGCAACAAACTGCACTGGATGCTGCACTCGAAGACCGTCTGGTTTCGGTGCGCGACTACTACACGCAGAAAACGGCCATTGAGCAGCGCGAGGTCGATGCCGAGATTGCTCGCAAGCAGCAGGAGCTGGCCCGCAGTCAGCAAGTCGCCGCCACGGGCAAATCGGAAAACGACCGCCTGCGTGCCAAGGCCGAAGTGGCCAAGGCGGAAGCCGACCTCATCACGCTCAACAACCGGCGCACGGACATTGAGCAGGCCAATGCGCGCAAGGCAGCGCAAGCCGAGCGTGAGCTGGCGGATGCCTTGGCGCAGGCGCGTGAGGAACTGGCCCAGATCACCGGCACGGCGACGGATGCCGACCGGCAAGCCGCCATCGAGCGCAGCTACCGGGATCTACGGGCGCGACTGGCGGCAGAAAGCGATGCCGACGGCGTGTCGCTCGTTGACCGACTGATCAACGTGAAGGCGGCGCAAGCGAACCTCTCCGCACTGGAAGCCCAATGGCGGCAGGCCACCGAGCGTCTACGCAATGCGCAGGAGGCCATTCATACCCAGCAGCAGGCCGGGCTGCTAACCGAAGCGCAGGCACGCCAGCAGATCGTGACCCTGCAACAGCAATCGGCCACCGAGATGGAGCGCCTGCTGCCGACCATGCAGCAAGCCGCGCAGGCCATCGGCCCGGATGCGGTGATCCGCGTGCAGGCGTGGCGCAACGAGCTGGATCGCACCCGGCTCACGGTCGATGAAATGGCCCCGCTGTGGAACCGCATCGGTGAGAGTTTCGGCGGTGCGCTCAACGGGATGATCACCGGCGCGCAGACCTGGCGCAGTGCCTTGGCGAGCATCTTTCAGCAGGTGGCCGATGCCTTCCTGCAGCAGATCGTGATCCAGCCGTTTCAGCAGTGGATCGCCATGCAGGCTCGGATGCTGGCGCTCAAGCTCGGTTTCATCCAGCAGGAGCAGACCGTCGATGCGGCGGCCAGCGCCGCCAAGGTCGCCCAAAAGACCACCGAAACCACCGCCGTGGTGTCGATGGATGCGGCCAAGGCGGGAGCTGGGGCGGCGGCGTCGCAGGCTTCCATTCCCTACGTTGGCCCGGCACTCGCGGTGGCCGCGATGGTAGCCATGGTCGCCGCTGTGATGGCGCTCTTGGGTGGAATCAAGAAGTTCGCGGGAGGCGGCCTTGTCTCCGGGCCGGGCAGCGCCACCTCGGATTCGATCCCGGCGCGTCTGTCCGCAGGCGAGTACGTGGTGCGGGCGGCCGCCGTGCGCCAAGTCGGCGTGGCCTTCCTCGACTCGCTCAACGGCTTGTCGGCAGGCCCACGTTTCAAGGGTGGCGAACTGGCCTTCGCAGCGGGCGGTCTGGTACCGGAGGTGAAAGTGCCGCCCGGAGGTTTGGCAAATAAGCCGCAGATGAATCAGGCCGTGCGCATCGTCAACGCGGTCGATCCGGGTGTGACCCACGACCACCTGCAGTCGCCTGCCGGAGAGAAAGTCATCGTCAACATCATCGGGCGCAATGCACGGGCCATCCGTGCGGCGCTGCAAGGCTGAATTTCAGGGGAAAGTCCAATGGCACTTCTGTTCATCGACGGTTTCGATCACTACGACCCACAGGCCGTGGACAGCTTTGGCGATCCGTGGCTGGCGCGCGGCAAGGCAGCGTATCTCTCGCCCCAGGCCACTCGGATCAATGGCCGTCGTCCGTCCTCCTATGCCCTTCGATTGCCAGAAGGTTCGGGCGGCGGTTACGTCAAGAACCTCGACGGTACCAAGGCCAGCCTGATCGTGGGGGCAGCCATTCGTGTGGTGCCGTACCAAAACACCTACACCGAGCCACTGCTCCTGGGCGTGCGCGATGCCAACTCGCAGGTCGCGCATCTCGTGAAACTCGGCGAGGACGGTCGGCTCAAGCTCTACCGCTGGCAATACGGATATGACCAGTTGATCTCTGTCTCAGTCGCCAGCGCTCCGGCACGCGGCTGGCACTACATCGAGTTACAGGTCACGCAGGGCACCAGCAACGGCATTCTGTCAGTGCGCATCAACGGCATCCTGGCCATCCAGATGACTGCGCAGAACACCATCCAGGGCGGTGGCCAACTGCTCACGGCATTCGTGGGCGCAGTGCCTGGCCAAAACTGCCCGCTCACCATCGACGTCGACGACTTCTACATCGCCGACACCAGCGGCACGATCAACAACACCTTTCTCGGTGATGTGCGCGTCGATGCCTTGCAGGCACAGGCCGATGGCAGCCTGAACCAGTGGACGGCCAGCCCGGTCGGTAACGCTGCCTGGGAAGCCGTGAGCGACGAGGACGAAGCAACGGCGATCAATGCGCCGAACGTGGGGTTGCGCCAGTCCTTCGATGTCGAGCCGCTGCCGGTGATGGCCACGCCCGCCATCTACGGCGTCCAGCTCACGATGCTGGCGCGCAAGACTGACGCCGGTCTGGGCAAGGTCAAAGGCCTCGTGGTCAGTGGCGCGCAGAGCGCCGTCGGCACCGACATCATCCTGCAGGAGCAACTGGCGTGGCAGAGCACGCTGTTTGAGCGTAATCCGAACGGCAACGTGCAGTGGACGGAGGCCGCCTTCAATGCCGCTGAGTTCGGCGTGGAGTCGGCATGACGGATCGCGTCATCGTTCAAGACCTCGCGGAGGTTTCCAGCAAACCGACGCCGGGAAGCGAACTGCCCGCCTTCCAGAGTGAAGTGCTCTCGCGCGCCACTTTTGGGGCGAGCGCAGCCAGTTTCATGCCGGAAACAGCTGTCGCTCCGCTGCCTCCCAATCTGGCGGCCAGCCTGCTGGCGGAATCCTTGGCGGGCCCCTGGCCACCCATCGATGCGCCGATCTTTCTGGTCGAAGTGTTGCGCCGGGACACGGCCTCAAGCGCCATCGTCGCCACCGGTATGGATGCCTTTGGCGACCAGCCTTGGCCGGATGCGCAACGCGGCGTGTTTGCCTTCCGTCATGATTGGATGGAGCCCCTCGTCGAACGGCTGGAGTGGCAGACCAGCGTCACGCGGCTGGCCAGTGGCAACGAATCCCGGCAGGCACGCCGACGCATTCCTCGGCGCTGGCTCACCTACAAGGTGGGCAACGCCCGGCAGACCGATGCCCTGGTGGCCGACTGGCTGGCCGATCATCTCGGTCAAATGGCGCTGTGGCCGCTGCCGCAGTACGCGGTGCACCTGACCCAGTCCTGCGAACGTGGCGCACTGGCACTCAATGTGACGGAGGCAGATGGGCGACAGTTCGGGCCACTCTCGGCCAATGTGCATCTGACCTACGACGGGGTGCAGGGCTGGCAGGAAACTGAGAACAATGGCCGCTGGATTTTGATCATCGCCGCCGATGGCTGGCAGATCGCCCAACTCAGCGATGTGGAAAGCGCTCTGCTTTGGCTGATGGAACCGTTGGCACGCGCCGCAGCCGTGGGTAGCACCATCATGCCCTTGGTGTGGGGCAAGGCCATCGATCCGGCGGATCTCACGCAGTGGGTACCCGGCATGGTCGGCGGCAACATTCCCACACAGATCCAGCCTGCGCCACTGCCCGACCAGGATGTTCTCGATGACCCATGGCTCGACGAGATCCCGGTCTGGCCAGATGGCAACTGGCGTGACGATCCAACGGCCGCAGCGCAAACCACGATCACCCGCCAAGACTTTTCGACTGCAGATCCGTGGGTGCGCCGGGACGATCCGTGGGCGACGACAACTTTGCAGCGGCGCTATCTGGCCAGCTCACTCGATGAAGTCGAGATCTGGCGGGCGCGGTTGTGGCGCACCCAAGGCCGTCTGGAAGCCTTCTGGCTGCCCGATGGCTTGGCTCCGATCCTGTGGGTGAACGTCGAAGCCGATCCCGAAGATGGCTTCCTGCGCGTGGATGGCAAAGACATCTCCGCGCGAATCTCGGATTTTTGGCATCGCCCCGCCGCTTGCTTAATCGTGCACCCAGACGGCTATCGGCAGTACGCCCTGACGGCGACCTGCCATCTGGATCAAGGCGGTGTGCTGGTGCTGCGCTCGGGTCTCGACGACTGGGTGCCCGCACGCAGCCGCGTCATTCGCCTCGTGCGCTGCCGCCTCGACCACGACGCCATCGATCTGTACTGGCATAGCCCGACGCTGCTGGAGATCACCCTGACAGCGCGTCAGCTGCCCGAACCTCGCGGCAATGATCGCGTCACTTATGAGCCAGCCTGAACATGAGCCAGAGTCCTCTATTGGAAGTCGAGCTGTATGCCTTCGTCAGCAACAGCGCGCAGTTCTATCTGACGCCGCACGAATTCGGTGTTGATCTGGATGGCCATCTTTACAAGAGCCTGGCCTTGGAACGCAACGAACTGGCGCTGGGTGCTGAAGCTGCGAAGGCGGGCTTGGATCTGAAACTGCCGCCGAACTGTGATTTGGTGCGCCACCTGCTCGCCAACTCGCTGACCGGCGACACTACCTCGATCACCCTGCGCATCGGACGGCGCGATACCTGGGGCGACTACTGGTGGATCTCCGGCACGCGCTGGATGGGCCGGGTGCTGGGCGTCGAAGTCGCCGACGATGTGGCTCGTGTTCGCTGCGAATCCGCGCAGGTCAGTCTCAAGCGCATCGGGTTGCGGCGGCTCTACAGCCGCAAGTGTTCCCACGTGCTGTATTCGGCTGCCTGTGGTGTCTCACCCATTTCTTCCAGCGCCTTCGTGAGCAACAGCTATGGCCGCAACGTCGATCTCGATGGCGGCGTGCCCGGCAGCGTCAGTGGTGGCTTGGCCGGTGGTTGGCTGCAAACCCCGGAAGGTGCCCGCCACATGATCGTCAATGACTACGGTGGCGGCGTTGAGTTGCTCTATCCGGTCGCCATAGACGTCGGCACAGAGGTACTTCTGACGGTCGGCTGCGATCACAGCACGGCCACGTGCGAGTCGCGCTTCGGCAACCTCGACAACTACGGCGGCTTTCCTGCCATCCCGAGCAAAAACCCGTTCTCGACGGGCGTGTTCTGAATCCCTGGAGAAATCGCCATGTGGTACCTCGTCGTCATCGTGGTGGCGGCGCTGGTTTCGGTCGCACTCGCGCCGAAACCGCCCGAACCCAAACCGGCATCCCTGTCTGACGTCGATGCCCCCACCGCAGAAGAAGGCCGACCGATCCCGGTCGTGTTCGGCACCGTGCTGCTGCGCGGCTCCAACGTCGTCTGGTATGGCGATCTCGAAGCCGATCCGATCAAGAAGAAAGGTGGCAAGAAATGACCACGCAGACCGTCATCACCATCGATCACGTGCGCGCCGTGGGCCTGTGCGTAAACGGCACGCGTACGTGGTTTGCGCGTCACGACCTGGATTTCCGCGCCTTCCTGCGTGAAGGCTGTGACGCCGAAACCTTGCTGGCCACCGGCGATGCAATGGCCCAACGTGTGGTCGAGCACGCCCGCAATCAATCCAGCCAGCGGGAGCAAGGCTGATGGGTGGCAGCAGCAAATCGCAAACCGTTGGCTACCGCTACCGGATGGGGCTGCATCTGGCCTTGTGCCAGGGGCCCGTCGATGCCGTGCAGGAAATCCAGATGGGCGACCGTACCGCGTGGGGTGATGCCGACCGCGCGCCGCTGTCCTCCGGCCACGGGCTGACCAGCCTGAGCATCAACAAGCCAACCCTGTTTGGCGGCGACGAGCGCGAAGGCGGCGTGGTCGGCACCATCGATGTGCTTTCTGGTCATGCCGGGCAAGGACGCAACGACTATCTGATGAGTCGCCTCGGCAGTTCCATTCCGGCATTTCGGGGCGTGTTGTCCTTGGTGGCGCGCAAGATCCTGTTCTCAGCCAACAACCCGTACATCAAGCCGTGGGCGGTACGGGTGCGTCGCTTCAATTCCGGTTGGCATGATCACGCGTGGATGGGGGATTCCGAAGTCCGCACCTGGGATGAGGACGAAGGCCGGGAAATCAGCGTCGGCATGAACCCGGCGCACATCCTGGTGCAGTGCCTCACCGATCCGCATTGGGGCATGGGCTATCCGCAGAGCACCATCGGCTGGAGTTTCTGGAACGCAGCGTGGGCCCTGTCGAGCGAGGGCTTCGGCCTCAATTTGATCTGGACACGGCAGCAGCCCATTGAGAGCTTCATCGGCCAGGTCATCGACCACATCGGCGGCATTCTCTACACCGACCCGGAGCAAGGAACGTTTGAGCTCAAGCTGCTGCGCGACGACTACTGGATCGACAGCCTGCCGCAGTTGGGGCCTGACGAAATCGTGCGGTTGGAACGCTTCGAGCGCGCCCAGTGGGGCGAGTTGCCCAACGAATTAACGGTGGTCTACACCGATTGGCAGACCGGCGGTGATGCTGCCGTCACGGTCGAGAACCTGGCCGCCATCCAGTTGCAGGGCGGCGTGATCAATCAACGCCGCGACTACCCGGGCGTCAACTACGGGCCACTGGCCGCGCGGCTGGCCTTGCGTGACCTGCGCGCCTTGGGTTCGCCCTTGGCCCGGATGAGTCTGACGGTGGCACGCGACACGCTGGAGCGTGCGCCGCTGCCGGGTGACGTATTTCTGCTGAACTGGCCGCGCTTGGGTGTGGATCAGATGGTGGTGCGCGTCACCGGCATCGACACCGGCACCTTGGGCGCGGCCGAGTGGCGCATCGAAGCCATGGAGGATGTGTTCGGGATGAGCAACACCGTGCTGTCGCCCCCGCCACCGCACGTCGAGGAGCCGACCATCGCACCTTTGCCGCCCGCTTTGGCGCTGGCCGTCGAGGTGCCGTATTGGGAACTGGCCCGGCGCTTGTCGCGCGCAGATCTGGCCTACCTGACCGACACGGACACCTATCTTGGTGCGCTGGCCGCTGCCGGTGGCACCGGGCAGTTGAATTGGCAGATGGCCACTGGTGCATCCAGTGGCGACCTTGCTGCCGTCGTGGGCGAGGACTACGCGCCACTGCTCACGTTCGATGCAGCCTTGCCTGCGAGCGAGGTCGATGCTGTCGGTATTCCGGTGACGGCCATCAGCCATTTGGTGCGACTGGCCGAGGGCGACTACGCCTATCTGGTCGATGCCAGCGGTGCCATCACCGAAGCAGTTGCCGTTCTGGCCTTCGACGCAGCCAATGCGACCATCGATCTTGCACGCGGCGTGCTCGACACCACACCCAAAGCGCATGCATCCGGCACGCGGCTGATCGGTGTCGGCGAATGGCTGGCATCCGAAGGTGCGGAGCGGGCCCCGGGCGAGTCGGTGTTCGTGGGCGCGATTCCTCGCACGTCAACTGATCAGAGCGATCCTGTGCTGGCCGCCAATGGGCAGCCGATGGTGCTGACCGGTCGGCAGGCTCTGCCGTATCCACCCGGCCGCATACGCCTCAATGGCCAGACCGAGCCTGCCGTGGTGGCCGGTGACCTCACCGTCGCGTGGGCACATCGTGACCGCATTCAGCAGACCGCCTACCTCGTGCAGCAAGACGAGGGCGATATCGGGCCGGAACTGGGCGTGACCTACACGCTGCGTATCCGCAATCGCAACGGCGTGCTGGCGCACACCGAAACGGGACTGCTCGGCACCATCTACATCTGGACAATGGCCGTGGCCGCGCTGGATGCCGGTGTGCTGGGCGACCGCATCACAGTCGAAATCAGTGCCGAGCGCGATGGTTTGAGCAGCTGGCAGCCGCAGGTGCGAGTCATGGATCGCGCGGGCTACGGCCTGCGCTGGGGACAGTATTGGGGAGGTGCGTGATGGAGCTGCGCATCGATGTTCATCTGCTCACCCTGAACGAGTCTGCCGAATGGCGTGAGGCCTGCATCGCCAGCCTCGAGGACGCACCGATCCATTTGCACGTTTTGCCCGGCATTCCGGGGCGTATCGGCGAGGCACGCGCGGCAGGCTATGCACAAGGCACGCTGCCGCTGGTGTCCTTCGTCGATCCCGACGACCTGTACGAAGCGAACGCCTTCACACAGTTGGCCGATGCGCTGGATGCCTGCCCGCAGGCCGTGATGGCCTACACCGACGAAGCACTGACCGACGAAAACGGCCAGGACATCGCGGTACGGCGTCTGGCCTACAGCCGTTGGCAACACGCCAACAGCGCCAGCCACGTTCACGGCCTGATCGTGATGCGCCGATCTGCCGTGGAAGCCGTGCTCAAGGAAACCACCGACCTCAACAACTTTGCCGACTGGCTGCTGACCCTGCTGGTGGCCAAACGCGGCGGCGTGCTGTACCTGCCCATCGTCGGGCGTCACTGGCGGCAGCATCCGCAGCAAAGCCACCGCACCGGCGACCCGGAAGCAGTCCGGCACATTCGCCAAGCATCGAACCTCTGGAGATAGACCATGTCATCGACCGACCCGAACCTTGGGCTCAACTACGGCTGGACGCTCGGCGAGAGCGGCTGGGACACAGGCATGGACGCCAACCTCAAGCGCCTCGGCGCGGTGGTCGGCCTATACGTGAAAGACCGCGACCTGACCACGCCACCTGCCAGCCCCGCCAACGGCGACCGCTACATCGTGCCTGCGGCTGCCACGGGCGTGTGGGCGGGAAAAACCAACCAGATCGCGGTGCGCATTGCCGATGCCTGGGAGTACCACGCGCCCAAGATCGGCTGGCTTTGCTACATCGAGGACGAGGCCAAGCTCTCGGCCTACAAGTCCACCGGCTGGAGCGCAGGCATCGCCATCTGATTTTCCATCTTCGTACCCACCAGAAACCCGCCCATGAGGCGGGTTTCGCATTTCTGGAGACTGCTATGACCGAACCCGAACGACAACAGCCTGCGCTCGTCGAGAACATGCTGCTCTTGCGACGCGAGGACTTCGACGAACTGCTGGACCGCGCCGCTGAACGCGGAGCCGAGCGTGTCCTGACCCACCTTGGCCTGGAAAACGGCCACGCCGCACGCGACATCCGCGAACTACGCGACCTGCTGGAAGCCTGGCGTGATGCCCGACGCACGGCCTGGCAGACCACCGTCAAGGTCATCACCACCGGCATCCTGGCCGCGCTACTGGTCGGTGCCGCCATAAAGTTGAAACTGATGGGAGGCCCGCAATGATCGAGACCTTGCTCGGTGGTCTCCTCGGAGGGGCCTTCCGTCTCGCACCTGAAGTCCTCAAATGGCTCGACCGTAAAGGCGAGCGTGGCCACGAACTGGCGATGCAGGACAAGGCGCTGGAGTTCGAGAAGATTCGCGGTGCGCAACGTATGTCGGAAATCGGAGCAGGTGCCGATGCCGCGTGGAACGTCGGAGCCATTGAGACCCTGCGCGAAGCCGTTCGGACTCAGGGCGAGAAAACCGGCATGCGCTGGGCCGATGCCTTGTCTTGCAGCGTGCGCCCCGTCATCACCTACTGGTTCATGGCGCTGTACTGCGCCGCCAAGACCGCCGCATTCGCGGCGGCTGTCACTGCTGGCACGGGCTGGGGAACGGCCATCCTGCACGCTTGGACGGAAGCCGATCAGGCGCTATGGGCCGGGGTGCTGAACTTCTGGTTCCTCGGGCGCGTGTTTGACCGGGGGCGGCCGTGATTGAGGTGCCAAAAGCGGCTATCGAGCTGGCCAAGCGCTTTGAGGGATTCGAGCGCAAGGTGAAGCGCGGAATCGAGATCACCGCCGTCCCCTACGTTTGTCCCGCAGGCTTCTGGACGATTGGCTACGGCCATCTGTGCAAACCAGATCACCCACCGATCACGGAGACGGAAGCCGAGGTCTATCTCGCGCGCGACCTCCAATCGGCACTCGCCGCCACGCTGCGCTACTGCCCGGTGCTGGCCACCGAACCGGAGAACAGGCTCGCCGCCATCGTGGACTTCACGTTCAACCTTGGCGCGGGGCGCTTACAGACCTCAACGCTGCGTCGGCGCATAAATCAGCGGGACTGGACAGCCGCTGCGAGTGAGCTGCGCCGATGGGTCTATGGTGGCGGGAAAGTGCTGCCGGGACTCGTCACGCGACGCGAGGCTGAGATCGCTTGGCTGCTTCGCAACGCCTGACTATAGACACGCGCGGAAGAGCTTGGCTTCATCCACGAACAGCGCGTTCATGTCATCCACGCCACCAAGGAGTAATAGCCATGAGTAACCGATTCAAACGCGCCGTCATTGACGACTTGATCTCGCGCAACATCAATGCCAGCCAGCAGGACTATCTGCTTGATCTATTCGAGTCGGCCATGAAGTCGGTAGCCACCACGCTAGTGCGCGAGGCCAAGTTCGACACGTCAGATTTCGCCACGGCAAAAACGCGGGGCTGCGAAGGCTTTGCACTAGTCTTGAGCCGGGCTCGCTCCGACTCACGCACTGAGTGGCTTGGTAAGTTTCAATGTGGCGAACAGCACCTCGATGTCATTGGTCATCTTGAGTAAAGACCATCACTCCGTGGTTTCTGGCACATCCCAATCAGCCAGCCGAGCTTCGCCCGTTTGATAGAACTGCTTCACCAGCTTCACGTATTCCAGAAAATCCCTGTTCTCCGTGGCCAGTCGATTGGCCATATCCCAATCGATCTCGTCCCTTTCACGGGCCGGAATCAAGACCTGACTTTCTGCCGGGTTGTCGGCATCCAGTTTGATCAGGCCGATGCCGTGCGCAGCGAATAGCATTCGCAGCTCCTTGAGCGTGTCCTGCCCCTCGATCTCCGCCGCGACCAAATAGCCAAAATTCGCCCACGACGAGTTCGAGACGGCCTGGAAAAAGCATTCGCGCACATTAGACCGGTTGATCAGCAACTTGGCCTCGAATGACCACAGCTTTGTCCGCTTGTCTGAATACTGGTTCACGCAGTCCCGCACCTCCTGGTGCCAGTCCGCGCCCAAATCCTCCATCCCGACCACGTCCGGATACAGCCAGCGATTGCCGTTCGGTCCTCGCTTGTTCGATGAGCGCTTCTCGTCAATGCGCTTTGAGTAAACTCCAAACTCCTCCCACAGATACAGCGAAAGCAGCGGGTAGAGCGCGTGCTCTCCCTGCGACTTTCCACTTGCGTCTGCAACCGGAGTGGCAATCACGCTCTCGACCGCAGCCACTTCAGCGACATCAGACATTGTCGAGTAGTAATACTTGCGTGGCCGCCCCTCGGTCGTCTTTAGCTCCGGGTTACGTTTCTGCAAGCGAGGTCGCTGAGAACTGATCTCCGCAACCAGTTGTTGAACCAAGTCAGCATCGGTCTTGATGTAATCGCCCCGGCTATTGGATCGCTTCTCTTGGCATTCGGCAGGATAGGTTTCAAAAATCCACTCGGCGATCTGTCGAGCGGAGAACTTCTGTTCAGGATGCGTGGCCAGGTAGTCCACAACCACTTTGCCAAGGTTCAGTGCCATCTATGTTTCCCCAATCCTCTTTGTTCTCAAGCCGGGACAGCGTTCAAGTTGTCGGCCCGGGATTTACTTGATATGTCCTGAATGAAAGCGACGCCGAATGCTGGCGAAGCTGGCAGCATGAGTTGGCGCTTCGTGAGGCAAAACGGCAGCACCCAAAGCCGCATCCCATTCGCCTTCGGGAATTCGAAGACAGGCAGCGGTTCTGCAAAGGCGTCCGTCTTGGGATAGATCAATACGATGTCTCCGTTGCCGTCCAGGTAGTGATGACCATAGGCGTACAGCTGGTAGAAATCGGCCTGGCTGAGTTGATATTTCTCTCGCCCGTTCTTTTTCGCTGAATCCAGTAGCTTCCACTTCGTGTCCAATACCAATCGTGTGGTTTGCTTCTGCTTGACCAATAAATCGGGCTTCAAGCGGAACCATCGCTGAGTGTCGTGCGCAACGAGGTGCTGACTGCTTGCCTGCGCCTTCAAGACGAAGTCATCGCGTAACTGCCTCGCCAAGTGCTTCTCGACATATGCCTCAAACACGGCCTCCATCGGAAATAGCAGCGAAGGGGCGTGATGCTTTCCCATCCCAGAGATGGGGCTGAGGCCCTTCAGGATCAGCTTCGCCCAGTCTAGTGCCGACTCGTAGTAGCCCATGCCTCGATCCAGCCTGATACGCTGAATGTCCTGGGCAACATCAACTGATAGTGGAACTTCCGCGAAGACGAAACCGAGTTCGCGCGCGACTCGCTGGTTCTCCTGTGACCGGCAAAGGGTCAGCACATGGCGAAGCGCCGTGTGAATCAGTCTGTTCTCTGCGCGGTCCTGCGAAAACTCGTCATGCTCGGTGAAGAATCGATCTCTCCTGACCAGATTCTGGGAGATCTGTCGAGCTACCAACAACCGGCCACGAAGTGCAAAAAGGTTATCCTGTCGCGCGACATAGTCACTGCGCAGTCCGCGTTTGACCAGCGAACCGACGGCCATCAGGAACTGCTGGATGAACACCTCCAGGAGAGGCATGCGTTCCGCGACCAAGTCCGCGTTGGCTGTTCTGATGTGTCGAAACCCGGCCAGGCACTTCAACATCTCGATCAGGAGCGCACGCGCCTGCTCAGGCGAAGTATCCCTTCCGGTCTTTGGCAGTACCTCGATCTGATATCCGCAAGGGGCGCGAATAACGCCGACATAGCTGGTGACCTGTATGGCCCGCTGGCCATTCAATTGGGTCGGCTTGAGCCAGCTAGGGGCATCTTCATCACTTCTAAGGGACTGTGTGTCCAGCCATGCGAAGACACGCTTGGGCACAGCAAGCCCGACCGCTCCGGCCTTTGCTTCGACGAGCTTGTCGAACTCAAAGATCGTGAGGGAATTCATCCGGCGGTCACGTCAGGTTTGGCTGCATATATGCCGACATACGCCTCTGGCGCATCAAGAGCAGCAGCGTTCAACTGGTAGCGAGAACGAATCGCGTACTGATCCAGCTCGTGCTCACGACCGAAGAGTGCCAGCAGATCCTCCTCGCGACCGATTTCGTGCACGAACTGATGCTCCTGCTTCGGCTTCTGGTTATCGCCCAGGACCAGTCGAATCTTCTGCCAGTCCTCGAAAAAGTATTCCTCCAGCAGCGGAATGATCTTGTTCCGGAACACGGTCTTCAGCTCGCTGAAGCGATCTTCATCTTTCAAGTCTTTGATGCGCGTGAAGTAGGCATGCCCCACCGTGTGGTCGCGGTCGTAGAGGGCCTCGATCCGCTTGTTGAGCATGATCAGTAACTGCTCGATGTTGATGCTCACGCCGTTGTGGGAGACGATGGTGCCCGCCAGAACCGAGGGCTTGGGCATTGATTCAACGAACTCGAATCGACGGCGAAGCGCTGTGTCGACCAGTGCCAACGATCGGTCTGCCGTGTTCATCGTCCCGATTAAATCAACGTTCGAAGGCACGCTGAAACTTTCTGCGGAGTACGGCAGCGTCACGGAGACGGGATACTTCGCGCCCTCGCGCTTGTCCACTTCCACGAGTGTGATGAGCTCGCCGAAGATCTTGCTGATGTTCCCGCGATTGATCTCATCGATCACCATCGCGTATTGCCGCGACGGGTTCTTCCGCGCCCGGTCACACAACCTCAAGAAAGCCCCTGGTTTGATCTCATAACGTACCTCACCATCCGACGCGGCGGCTGCCTCAGTGTCTGCTGCACGTTTCCTGCCACGCTTGGTGATGACAGGGCGCAGGCCCTCAACGAATTCCTCGTACCCGTAGGACTGATGGAAGGTGACGAACTCGTAGCGCTCGCCATACTCGGCATCGGTGTAGTCTTTCTCGAGCAAGGCCTGCAAATCGAATGTCTTGCCGGTACCAGGCGGGCCATAGTAGATGACGTTCTTTGGCGGCTTGTCGCTTTTGGGCTCGTCTTCAATGTCGTAGTCATCGGGCCAGTAGCCGTTGCGCCCCGCACGCGGTCCGAGCTTGGCTGGCCAACTGCCTTCGTCTTTGTCGGCTGCTTCGAAGAGCTGAACCAGCTCGCTGGTGAGATCGGTAGACTCCAGCTCATCCAGCCCGGCAAAGGCAGACCAACTGACCCGGATGCCATCCTTGCGCAAGAACAGCCATCCGACGGGGCCGCCTTTGACCGCTCCCTTTTCCTTGCGTCCGAAGCGCAGCTGGCTGTTTGTGGCCCGGGTGAACCACCAGTCCAACCCCATCTCGTTGACTGCACGGGCAAGTCGCCCGAATAGCTCTGTCGTCGTGGCGGTCCATAGTGGTTGCCGTTCGACAAAGTCCTCGTGTCCCTGGAAGTGCGCCAGCAGGCTTTCGTTGTCGGCATCAGCAGACAGTCCCAACTGCTCTGCAACTTCGTCGTAGGTGATCTTGAAGTTCTTGATGGCCTCCGCACTCCATTCAACCAACGCGGTGAAGTCCATTGCCAAACCATCAGCGATGGATTTGATGGCGACAATCGGAGAAGACGTAAAACTGCCCCGGATCTGCTCGTACTTCCGGCGCAATGCGGGATCATCGACTTGTGTGTCAACCAGGTCGATCTTGACCACAAAACCCAAGGCTGCGTCGATGCCCACTGTGTAGGCCAAACCTTTATGGGACCCCTGTTCAGGATAAATACGGGCCCAGTTGTACGCAGTGAACTTGCCGCTCCGGTCTGCAGGCTTGCGGACAGTCTTGGTCCAGCCGTTTTCGAAACTGAGCTGTTGCAGCGCTTCAGCCCACTGCTTGGTGACGTCGTAGGCCTGCCCCAGCTCCTCGTAGACGCGCTGCTGCTCCGGGTTGGTCTTGTCATAGACCGTTCCCTTCCACTTGTTCAGCAGCTTGAAATGGTCATTGTTGAAATAGTTCTGTGCCATCGTCTCAAATCCCTTCTACGTCCATGCCGTGTTCTGCCAACCAGATCTTTCGCCGCTCGAAATCAGGCAGTGCGCGTTCGACCCGCTGCCAGAACTCTGGTGTGTGATGTGGTTGATGCAGGTGCGCCAGTTCATGCACGACCACGTACTCTGCAATGCGCGGCGGCAGCAGGATGGTCTTCCAGTGAAAGTACAGCCAGTCGCCTTTGCCGCATGATCCCCAGCGGTAACCCAGATCCTGCACCTTCACGCCAACAGGCCGGACCTCCATGCGTGCCACATAGTCCTGCACCTTGTCCCACAGCCAAAGCTTGGCCCGGCCGCTGTACCACTGAACCAAATGGGACCGGGCGTTTTCGACCAGGTCGCGGCGCAATAGGAAGCGGCCATTCAGCAGTTTCAAAGCTACATCCTGTTCATCCACCAGCCGCAATCGGTAACTACGACCCAGGTATAGAAATCCCTCGCCATCGACGTAACTCTTGGTCGGTACTACCTTTTGCAGCCGATCTTTCTCCGCCAGCTTGGTGTAGATCCAGAAGCGCTTTTCCAGCACGAACTCGCGCAGACGTTCCTCTTCGACATCGGGCGGTGCCGACAGCACCAAGTCGCCGTTGCGATCCACGGTGATCTGCAGCGTTCTGCGCCGACTGCTGGGTTTCAGCTCGAAGGAGAGATCGTCTACGGTCAGCATGCTCATGCCTTAATCAACCTCTCATGGTTGGCGCGGGCCAATTCCAGCAAGCGATCCTTGAGGGCTGGCACATCACCTGGCGCAACTAGCCGCGAAGCGCGCAGCGTTTTGAAGATACGCGTCCCCAAAGCGTCCTGAGCCGGCCGCTTGTGCGGCTCCCAGAAGGTGTCGGTCAGTTCGCTGGCAATCATGTCGACCAGCTCCACGGTCAGGTCGCGAATCTTGAGCAGTTGCTCATCCGTCGGGGGCTCGCTCCCCAGCACGGCCTCCAGCAGCATGCGCAGGAACGGCAGGTAATGCTCTGGCATGTCGGCGGGAGCCACATCGTCACTGCTGCTCCCTGCGCGCATTTCGTTGATGATCTTCTGCAATGCGGCAATCAGCTCATCCCACTGATCCGCCAACGTTTTCAAAATCTCACTCAGCCGCTCACTGAGCTTGCGGAACAACACCGGGTCCTCATCCAGATGTTTGCGGATGTGAGAGCGAATGGCGTGCTCCATCTCCGACGCCTTGGCGCGGTCATTCGCCTGGCGCGACAGATGCGTGTCGAACTCCGCGTCGGTCAGTGCAATCGGCGGGATCTTCGGATCGATGCCCAAGGAAATCACATGGTCATCGATCAGCTTGCGGACCTTGGCGCCGACATCCTTGCCGAGAACCGGCGTGTCCTTGTAGCGGTTGCGGGCTCGGGCGTAGATGTACGAGAGGGTTTTGGCGTCTTTGGAGAAGGGCAAGCCTTCCGGGCGCGGCAACACCATGTCCAGCGAACCAAGGAACTGCTTGAGCTTGACGGTGAACTCTGCACGCAGTCGTTCGTCCGCCAGCACTTCAACGCAAGTCTCCACGTCATCCAGTGACTCGATGTCACGGCTGCGGAACAGGTCCACCACACGCAGGTGCCGATCGCGCAGCGCTGGCACTTCGTCTTTCAGGCTCTGCAATGCCCCCTGAATGTCCTCGTCAGCGTAGGCGGCCAGGGCTTCCTTCAGGTGTTGGGCGACGCCGTAGTAGTCAACCACGATGCCGCAGCGCTTGCCGAAGCCGGTGCGGTTCACGCGAGCAATGGCCTGCAGCAACTCTGCCTCGCGGATCGGCCGATCGAGATACATCACGCCTTCAATCGGCGCATCGAAGCCGGTCAACAGCATCGACTTCACGACCAGGAAAGCCAGCGCGTCGGTCTTCTCCGGCTTGGTGTGGAACAGCGGTTTCTTGAAGCGCTTGATCCGCGTCTCGTTGGCCGCCGCTTCGGTCCACTGTTTCCACGCCGGATCATCGTTGTTGCCACCGGAGATCACTGCCGCGAACTCGATTTTCTTCAGCGTGTCGCGATAGCGCCAGGCCTGCACGATGGCTTGCACCTTGGGCGGACGCTGACACAGCGTTTCGTCGTCCAGCGCCTTGTCTTCGGGTGGAAGCGCTTCGGCCTCGGCCAGCAATTCGGCCCTGGCCGTTTCAAACGCTGCCACGTAACGCACTGCCGCCAGGCGGCTGTAGGCCACCACCTGCGCTTTGTAGCCATTGGGCAGAATGTTGGTCACGTAGTGGCGCAGCATGTCGCGCGCCTTGTCCGCGATCAGCAGCGGGGCGTCGAAGATCTGGCCCTTGGTGGCGTACTTCTGCTTGATCGCCTCCAGTTCTTCCGCGCTGCGCTCGCGGAACAAGTCCTCGAACAGCTCATCCAGACTGGCCCCGTCTTTGACCGCACCCTGCGCGGTGCGCCCCTCGTACAGCACGGGTACTGTCGCACCGTCTTCCTCGGCCTCTTTGATCGTGTAGCGGTCAATGAATTCGCCGAAGATCTCGTGGGTGCGTTTCTTGTCACCCATGATGATCGGGGTGCCGGTGAAGCCGATACGTGCGCAGTTGGGTAGCCCCGCCAGCAGATTGGCATGCAGGTCACCCGCCTGAGTGCGGTGCGCCTCATCTACGAGCACGAGGATGGTCTCGTCCTCGTTCAAAACTTCAAACGTCTTTGTCGAAGGCTTTGCTACATAGGCCGCCGCCGCTGGCTCCTTCACCCCCATCTGTCCGTCGTGCCAGCCTTCTGGAATGTCATCCTCGGTCAAGCCCGGCTCACCGGCGGCATCTGGGTCGCGGTACTTCTGGATGGTGGCAAACAGCAGCCCCGGCCCTTTGCGGCGCACCAGCTTCTGCACGGCCACTGTGGACGTGGCCACCTCAACCACTTCGCCGGTCAGCGTTGCCGTGGCGCTGAGCTGGTCCTGCAGGTCTTTGCGGTCTGTAACCACCACCACTTTGAAACGGCGCAGAGTGGCATTCGTTCGCAGCTTGCGCACCAGGAACACCATGGTTAGCGATTTGCCAGAGCCCTGGGTGTGCCAGATCACGCCACCGCGCCGGTCATACTCGCCATCCTGGAGACGGGTCTTTCCGCTCTGCAGGCGTTCGATCGCCTTGTTCACAGCGCGGAACTGCTGATAGCGACAAGCCACCTTGATGGTCTGACCACTGGCCTGCATGAACAGGGTGAAGTGGCGCACGATGTCCAGCAAGTTTGCGCGGGTGAGCATGCCCGCCACTAGGCGCTGCTGCTCCGAAAGCTGCGTCACGCCCAGGCTGGCCGCGACGTCTGCCTCCCGCGCCGGGGCCACCGTCTTCCAGCTTGCAAAGTGCTCGAACAGGCCGCCGATGGTGCCCACGCGCGCCTCGTCAAAGCTGGTCGCGATCAACAGCTGATTGGTGAAGAAGAGCGGCTCGTTGCCCTCGTTGTCTTCCACCTCGTAGTTGGCGTGCCGCTGGTTGCTGTAGCGGCGCAACTGGTCAATCGCCTCGGCCAGCGGTTCCGGGACGGACGGGCTCTTGCACTCGACCACCACCAGCGGAATCCCGTTCACCAGCAACACCAGATCCGGCACGATGAAGGCTTTGCCGCTGTTGTAGCCGGGCGGGCAATCCACGCGGTACTGGTTAACGACCGTGAAGCTGTTGTTCTCGGGAGTGTCCCAGTCGATGAAGCGAATGGTCTGGCCACGTCCACCATCCCAGCCGGGCAGGCCATCAACGGTGATGCCGAGCAACAGCAATTCCGTCGCCGCCTGGTTGGCCTCGATGAGTTTGGGCCGCGCAATGCGGGTGATCGCGGCGACGGCCTCAGACAGGCGTTCATCATCCAGCCAGGGCACGAGCGCCCCATCGACTTCGCGCAGGTTGATTTCGGCCAGCTTCTTGCGCAGCACGCCTTCCTGAATGACTTCGGTGAAGCTGCTACGCCCGGTAACCACAGGGTCGTCAATGCTGCCCTCGATGTGCGTCCAGCCCAGACCTTCCAGTTGCGTGACGAACGGCTTTTCTACGTCTTCAAGTTCCCATCCCATATTCCGGCCCTTTTCTTATTGCGCCAGCAACGGCGTGACCCGGACGCGGCCAGTGAGAAGGTCGTCCATGAGGCCAGCCTTCACCTCCAACAACTTCGCCAGCTCGCAAGACTCCTGTTCAAGCCGTAAGCTCAGGACAGCGTTTCTATTAACGATCTCGCCTTGCTCATCGGGCGTTGGCGTAGGAAATCGCAACGCCATCAAGATCGCGCTATTCGCAACATCTCTGCCGCCAGAATTCACTGTGGCCCGCATTTGCTTTCGTACACGGTCGCTATGCGCGAGTAACAGTTGAAGATAGCCTGGGTGCACCTTCGATCTATTGACTGAAATTCGCATGAAGTTGGAGGACATGATCCATCCCTCTTGCGCCTCATTCACCACCACTGACCGCCCGACATCTGCGACGCGGGAAAATACTATGTCGCCAGGAATCAACTGGTATTCAGAAAGTCTTCGCGCGGTTAGCTCATCAACAAACAGCAGCTCTTCTTCAATGAACCTGCCAATGCCCAGAGAACCGATTGTGACAACCGGCCTTCCAGACTCACGCCAGTGCTCACCCTTCAGCGAAGAACCAAATGGCCCAGTTCGTATTACAGACCTCTCAGCTGGTGCAAAATCTGCGAGTCCGAGCGCTTTCCATGCATTTGGAATCCAGCCGCATGGCGAAACTTTATAAAGCTCCGGCGCCTCCTCGTAGCCAGGACGCAGTTCGCCATTGGCATCCACACCCCGCGTCAGCAGGTCATGCAGCAAGCCCTGTTTGACCTGCTTCAGTTTCTCGACAATGGCCTCGGTCTGGTGGATGGCTGTGTTCAGCGTTGCCAAGATCTCGGCAATTTTCGGTTGCTCGACCTCGGGCGCTTGCGGTACAGGGATTGCGAGGTAGTCCTGAATGCGAATGCCCTTGACCGTTGAGCCAATCGACTGTGCCTCTGCAAAGCGCTGTGTGTATTGCAATAACGAAAGCAGGTAAGCGGAGGTTACGCCTGGGGCTGGGTACAGTGCCTTGACGTCCTGGTTGATGGCCATGGGTACGGTCGGCATCGCTGCGCGGCCGACGGCCATTCGTGTGCATACCAGAGGTGTGCCAGGGGGAATCAAATTGCTCGCGCTGGCGTTCAGTCCTTTCTGGCTGATGGTTTCCTGGGTCGCAGAAATTTGCTCCGCGTCATCAGTGAAATCCTTGACTGACGCCCAAGGAATACCCCCTCCCCAATATGAAGGCACCTGACGTGACGGCGTACCCCCGCCGGTATGAAATGCAATCACCTCGCCTAGGGGCTTAGGTTCAAACATATTTCAGCCCCTTCAAAAACGCCTGTAACTGTTGGGCCGCCTGATCTCGGTCGTGCTCGATCTGGGTGAGTGTGACCTTGTACTTGTCCCACCAGTTTTCAAACGCCGCCACGATTTGCTGACGTTGGTTGGTGATGTAGCGTTCGACGATGCGCTTCATGTCGTCGTGCAAAATGGTGAGCAGCAGCGTGGCGGCTTCCTTAGGCGGAAGCCCATCCACCGCAAGGTTCAGATGGTCGGCAAAGACTTTCTTGCGGTCCGCCAGCTCTTTCTTCACATCCTTGAGGGCATTGCGCAGTTCGTCGAACACGGCGATTTGATCTAGGATGGGCTGCAAGCTGGCTTCGATGGCTTGCAGCTGCTGTGCCTGAACCAGCAGGTCGGCATCCTGTTTGGCAATCTCGGTCTGAAGAGCAGCGATTTCGGTCGCGTTGGCCTGCTGGGTTTTGGGCTTGTCGAGCTTCTTCAGTGCGCTGGCGTTGGCCTTTTTCTCTTTTTCGATGGCCTTCACCACCCGCGCAATCTCTTTGATCTTGGCCTCAAGTTCCTTCTTTTTGGCCTTGAGCTGGGCCTCATCAACGGCATCGTCGTCCTCGGCCTCAGCGGCTTCCGCGTCTTCGCCGCCTTCCTCAGCTGTTGTGTCGTTGGCCTTGATCTGAGCTTCCAACTCGATCTTCTTGGCCTCCAGCCCCTCGATCTCATCCACGAAACCACTCATGAGGAACTTGACCAGCTTGTGTTCCAGCGGGCTTTCTTTCTTGGCTTTGTCTTCCAGCGCAGTGACGATGCTGGTGCGCCAAGCATCGACCACGCCGTGCGATCCTCGTGCCATCAGGGTGAGGAAGTCGTACTTGGACTGGTTCCAGAATCCGGCCACGATGCCACGCACCTGGAAGGGATCAAGCAGGCCAATCTGCTCCAGCGAGGTGCTGAAGCTGGCCAGCAGCTCGTTGCGCAGCGCTACGAAACTTTGTGCTCCTGCCAAATCGGTAATGCGCTGGCTGTGGGCAGCCCACCAAGCCTCGAAAGCTGCGCGGATGTCGGCTTCCTTGGCCTGCAGCCCTGCGTTGGACTCAATGGCCGGTTTGAGCTCGGTCTTCGCGGTGAACGTGGGTTTGAAGTCGTAATAGGTAGCGTCCCGCTTAACGAAGAAGTCCGTCGGGTTCAGGCCGTGTGCATCGAACAGTGCCTTCTTCGCCGGGTGTGCCACCTCGGCCTTGGGAACGCCGCCCAGGAGATGGGCACGCACGTCATGCGGTTCTGGGGGCGGAGCGTTGTCGGCATAACGGCGGATGTTGAGGTTGTAGCCGTTGGCCTTGAGCGTGGCGTTGTCCACGATGGCCGAAAAGCCCGCCTCTTCCTTGAAGGCCTCAAAGGTGGTGACGATCTTTTCGATGTGCTCCGGCATCAGAAAGTTTTGCGCCCGGCCCTCGAAGTATTCGCGGTCGGCATTGATGAACAGCACTTTGCCTTGGCGATCCTTCGGCTTGCCGCTGACTCGCTCTGCCCCGTTCTGCACCCGTTGGCGCAGCACCAGGATGCACGCGGGGATGCCCGTGCCGTAGAACAGGTTGGGGGCGACGCCGATGACGGCTTCCAACAGATCGTTCTCGATCATGCCCGCGCGGATGGTCTTTTCTTCGCCACCCCGGAACAGCACGCCGTGGGGCATGACGGTTGCTATCTGCCCGCCATCGGCCAACACCGCCACCATGTGCTGCAGGAACATCAAGTCCGCCTTCTTGGCACCGAGTGGCACTTCGCCGTAGCTGAAGCGCTCGGAACGGAACTCGGGTGCCCAGGTGGACTGACCGCTCTGGTCTTTGTCGGTGGTGCCCCAGGGGATGGAAAACGGTGGATTGGTGAGGATGCGGTCAAAGCGGCGCAGCTCGCCGCCCTTGACGTGCTGCGGCTTGGCCAGCGTGTCTTCGTTGTGCAAGTCGGCAGTACTGATGCCATGCAGCAGCATGTTCATCTTGGCGATGGACCACACGGTGCCGTTGGCCTCTTGCCCGTACAGGTTGGCCTTGCGGCCTTCCTGACCTTGCTCGTCGATGTATTCCTTTGCCGCGATCAGCATGCCGCCGGAGCCACAGCAGGGATCGTAGATGTGATGGTGCAACTCGGGCTTGATCAGGCGCACCATCATGCTCACGACCGTGCGCGGCGTGTAGAACTCGCCACCTTTCTTGCCGGCGGAGTCCGCAAAGTGGCTCTGTGCCGTTTCCAGTGGAAATTGACTTCTCAACAAACATGATGATCGGTG
>NZ_JBQWSN020000024.1:0-54597 GCF_052598215.2 Thauera sp. ZXT1-4
ACATCAATGCGTTAGGCTGGATTTCCGGCTAAGCGAACACGGATTCAGGAAATAGGCATAGATCACGCCGGCCAGGATGTTGAGCCCAAGGTTCCAGAGGCTCGCGACTACAAACTTGCCTCCCTGCTTGCGATTGTCGCGCTCTTGCGCATCTATGCGCTTCTTGTCACCCGACGTAAAGCGGAAGACGACCTTGCTACCTTCGACCTCTGACAGGGTCTTGAAGGCCCAAGCGGCTAGACGATGCGAAATCTTACCTGCCGGGCGAAGGGAATAGATGGCCAAGAATGCAGCGATTGCTCCGTGAGCTACAGTAGGGCTCTTAAGCAAGTGCGCCGATCCCCAGTACAAGAACGATGCAACCAACAAAGCCCAAGACAAAAGGAACCATTGATCCAAGATGGTCGCAATTCCGTTGCGGCGCTTCTTGAGCCAATACAGGATCGGGTTAATCAGTTTGGGCTGCTTCCGACCGTTGTACCAATCTTCAACAAGGTTGGTGAGCTCCTTGCTGAGCTGTGCATTGATGAAATCAACTCGACAAAAGGCGGGGGCTGCAATCTCATCGATCTTGTCTAGCTCGTCCGCATTGCCTGCGCCGAGCATGTGAAAGATTTGTGACGGTTTTATATCGCGAGAAATTCGCAGCAGTAGGGTATGCCTCTGAGGTGCAGCGTAATCCTGGATGTTGACCAGGAAATCCCACTTTACGACAAGTTCTTCAATAATCTCTGGTTCTTGCCACTTATGGGAGCTAAATTCCATCCACGTGGAGAACTCACTGAATTGAGAGCCGTCGTATCCGATCTTCACCGAGGTGATGTTCAAGTCGATGTGGTGTGTTGCAAGTTTACGTACGACGCAATCGTTTAGTTCGATGACGTCTTCGGGCGCAACACAGATCGGGGAGCTGAAAATCTTTATGCGGGAATCTGGCTTCCCTGTGAATAGATAGAAAAGCGAGCGCAACTGATCCTTCGGTACGGCGGCCACCAGATCGCCGCTGGATGGCGGAGTTGCACTGCTAGCGATAGTGTTCATTATCTCTCCCCAAAACTGTGTTGATCAGAGCCGCCCCTAACATGCTTTGTCCTGGAGCTCTACAGACTCTTCTGTAGGACTGGTGTATAACGCAGGAAAACCCGTGCTCACAATGCGCTGCTCTTATCTTGGTTCTGATCCAGGCGTCGATTTATTAATCGTACCGAAATCCGCAACAACCCCCCGATGTGATCAGAGGAGCGTCTACGGATCTGCAAGCTTCAATGTCGAATAGATGAAGTGTAACAGCGACGGACAGCTTCTGGCCGAACTGAGACTGTCAGCACCACTCCCGTCCGGGAGCGGGGAAGAAGCGACTACGGCTGTCCCGATCCGACACAGATCTGAAATCGTACGCATGGCATGTGCATCAATTACTTCGGAGGCAACGCTTGTACCGTCTCCAGCGCGTCCTTGGCTATCTGGATGCGCAGGGGGAGGTCTGTCGCGTCGCGGGTAGCCAGGTTCAGCGCAAACACCCAAACCTCGTCATTTGCTTCGACATAGCCAACGTACCAGCCCACCGAGGGAGTGCTGCCGGTCGCCCATCCCGTCTTTGCATAAATGCGATACCGAGCAGTCTCATCGCTGAGCATGATCTTCTTCAGTACGTCGTAGCTGCTCGTTTTGAACGGAAGTTTCCGCTCAACGACCTGTCGGAGAAATGCGACCTGCTCTTCCGCGCTGATCTTCAGCGAGCCATCCAGCCAGAACTGCGTGCCGTTGAAGGGTTCCCGCAGCTGGCCGTAGTTTGATCGCTGTATATAGGCCGGATACTTCAGCGCCCCGATTCGACGCGCAATCTGCTGGTAGCACCAGACGCAGCTCACTTTGAAAGCACTGTCCAGAGTCTGATCCTGGTTCCAGTTCGCAATCGAATACGGGGTGCCGTCCCAATGAAAGATCGCGTCCTCGCCCGAAATCGCTCCCTCTTCGAGGGCAATCAAGGTATTGAGCACCTTGAACGTCGAAGCGGCCGGATATCGTTTTTGAGCACGAAGTTCGTTGTGAACGACGCGCTTCCCACTCCTGAGCGATTCGATGACGATGGTCCCGTCGACGCCTGCGCGCCGGAAAAGATGATCGATGGCTGCGTCTTCGGCACGCGCTGGTATTGCGACGAGGAGAGCAAGTGCCAGAAGGAGGAGGCGCTTTAGCATTGGGGACTGCCGGAGTTTTCACCCGTGAGGAATCGTGGTGGATTCAATTGCAGGAAGCACTGGCCACCCTGTTCGCAGCGAGTCAATGCCTGCTGCAGCGTCCCTCGGGCGTGACGCTTGGACTTTGCGGCGACCACGAAGAACTGGTGCGGGCGAGATGGCACTTTCATCTTGCGAAAGGACTCGTGCACCACTGTTGCTCGCAGGGCACGCCATCATTGTTGCCGTCCATCTGAACATTGGGGCAGTTGCGAAGGAAGAACGTGGCTTCAGCACAGGACGTCATTTGGGAACAATGAGTGCGTCCGTCGCAAGCGTAGGCCTGCGAGGAGGCCTGAACTTCCGTCATCGCGGAGCTTGCCGATGACGGCGCCGCACGGCGGTTGTATTCACCATAGCCATACGCCACCAGGCCCATCACGACGAGCAGCGGAATGACCCGTGCGAAGAAGCCAGGGCGTTCATTACGGCGGTCGGAGGCCGGTCTGCGGGAAGGTGCAGGAGACGTACGGCTGACGGTTCGACGCTCTGGACAGGCGAGGTTCTTCGCCCGCTTCTTTCCGTTGCTGTCGATTTCAATCTCGAAGGTGAGCTTTTCTCCGAGCGTAGGGCGTACGCCGTCCTTGGGAAACGTGGAGATATGGACAAAGATCTCCTGGCCGCCCAGGGTCGGCGTGATGAATCCGAAGCCCCGGTCGTCATTCCACTTCGAGAGCGTGCCTTCGATGCGCATACGAGATGTCCAGTGCTGTTCTGTGGCGACAGTTCGTCCGCGCAACATCGGGACGCCGGCGAACATGCGGTGCAGATTGCTGTTTGGGGGCAGAGACGACGCGCGCGGAAGAAACAAGAAGGCAAAAGCCGCTCCCGATGACAAAGCGGCGTGATTCGATCCAGTCATTGCCTTGCGCTAGGCCGACAGCATACCGGCTGAAGCGGAGGGCTGCCAGCTGCAGCCCGCGTGAAAGGACCATCGTGTCTTGCGTGCTAGCGATGTCCGAATCGCGGCGCTCGTTTTTCGATGAAAGCGCGAAGGCCTTCGCGAAAATCCTGTTCGGAGAAGCACGCGTGGAACAGGCTGCGCTCGAGTGCAAGCCCCGCCTCGAGCTGGACCTGCGCCTCATTGACCGAGGCCTTGATCCTGCAGGCAACAGGGTTCGAGTACGACGCGATCTGCCGGGCGATGGACATTGCAGTGGTTTCAAGCGCTTCGTCGGGAACCACGCGCGACACCAGGCCGGCGGCAAGCGCTTCATCTGCGCTCAAGGCGCGCCCGGTGAGCAGGAGGTCCATCGCAAGGTGCTTGCCGACGACACGCGCCAGTCTCTGCGTTCCGCCAGCACCTGGCATGGCCGCGAGCGTGATCTCGGGATGACTGAATCGAGCGGAAGCTGCGGCGACAACGATGTCGCACATCTCCACCAGCTCGCAGCCTCCCCCCGCCGCCAGCCCTTTCACGGCGACGATCAAGGGCTTCCGGACCTGGCTTGGTGCCGAAACGCATCCGGTGAATCCCGTCGCCTCCGCCTGTTCAGCGCTCATGCCCAGCATCTCCCGGATATCGGCTCCGGCAGAGAAGTGCCTCAATGACGAGGAGATGAGAATCGAGCGCACGTCGTCGCGTGCGTCCAGGGCGAGCAGGGACTCGTCTATCTCTTTGCAGAACTGCACGTCCAGCGCATTCAGCGCATCCGCGCGATTGAGTTGCAGATGGCCGACGCCATCAGCACATTCAACGACCACCGACCTCATCACTCCTGCCTCCGTCGTTCGTACCGTGTCACTGACCGCCAGAATAGGGCCACCGATGATCGGCATGTAGAAGCCACTCGAACCGGGCTCTGTCGGACGTCGTTGGGGCGTCAACAATCGATGCTTTTCGGGGTGCTGGCAAGGGCGTTTTTCGCCCGATTCGGCCCCTGTAGCGGGGCGCGATCATCGCTGGCTTCCCGGAGGAGAATGTGCCGCGCGTCAGTTTGACGGTTCGGGAGCAAGCGCCGACAAGGTGACGCGCCGCCAAAGTCGAGGAGAATGCATTTATCATGCTGTTCGGCCGAGATCAACGAGATCCTTCAACGCACCCAGTGCCTGGCCGCGTGATCGCGGGAAGGGCAGCACAAGGAGTCAGCATGCAACCCGGCGCCATTCAACTGATGAAGGACCGATTCGACGCCCTCAGTCAGCGTACGCCTGAAGAGAACGTCGAGTTCTGGTTCGCCCGCGACCTCATGGAGCCGCTTGGATACGCGCGCTGGGAGAACTTTCAGACCGCCATCCGCCGAGCGATGGAGTCTTGTGAAACAACGGGTTACCCGGCTGACGATCATTTTCGTGGCGTCACGAAAATGATCGAGATCGGCAAGGGCGGCCAACGGCCGGTCGAAGACTTCATGCTCACTCGCTACGCTTGCTACCTCGTCGCGCAGAACGGCGATCCGCGCAAGGAACCGATCGCCTTCGCGCAGAGCTACTTCGCCATCCAGACCCGCAAGCAGGAGCTGATCGAAGACCGCATGCGACTGCAAGCCCGGCTGGATGCCCGCGAGCGCCTGCGTGAGTCCGAAAAGACGCTGTCCCAGAACATCTACGAACGCGGCGTTGACGATGCCGGCTTCGGCCGCATCCGCTCCAGGGGCGATGCCGCGCTTTTCGGCGGCCATACCACCCAGGCCATGAAGGACCGGTTCGGCATCATCAAGACTCGTCCGCTGGCGGATTTTCTGCCCACGCTGACGATTGCGGCGAAGAACCTCGCCACCGAAATCACCAATCACAACGTCAGCCAGGACAACCTGCAGGGCGAGCACGCCATCACCCGCGAACACGTGCAGAACAACGAAAGCGTGCGCGACATGCTGGGTCAGCGTGGCATCAAGCCGGAACAACTGCCGCCGGAAGAAGACATCAAGAAGCTGGAACGCCGCGTCAAGGCTGAAGAGAAGAAGCTCGTCCAGCAGTCCGGCACCCTGCCGCCCGCGAAGGAATAAGCCGCTCCTCACTCCACGATCGGCGTCCGCTTCTGTGACGACATAAGGTTGATCGTGGCGGTCGGAGCCAGCAGGCCGCGCTACTCGCCCGCTAGCCCCATGGTGCCCCGTCTCACCGCATCTCGAACGCCTCGCGCCTGAAGCTCAGCCGCCGCCCCCACAGTCGCGCGAGCCCGGCCTTGAGCTGGTCGCCGAAGCCGCGCGGGCCGCAGAACCAGACTTCCGCGCGCCGGCCGTCGGTGGCCATGGCGGCGAGGCGTTCGGGCGTCAGGTCGTCGCCGGCGGCGCGGTCGTGGATGTGCAGGCTCACGCTCGGCAGTCCGGCGCACAGGCTGCGCAGGCGTTCGACGAAGGGGTCGTGCGCCGCGCCGCGGGTGCTGTAGTGCAGCTCGACTGCCGGGGCCGCGGCGGGGTCGGCGCGCAGGGCGTCGAGCCAGGCCAGGAAGGGCGTCACGCCGATGCCGCCGGCGACCCAGATCTGGCGCGCCTTGCGGTCCTGGCTGCCGAGCACGAAGCGGCCGTAGGGGCCTTCGACGGTGAGCGCCTGGCCGACCGCGACGCGGCTGGCGAGCTGGCGGGTGTAGTCGCCCAGGGCCTTGATCTGGAAGGTGAGGCTGCGGTCACCGTGGTCGGCGCTGGCGATGGTGAAGGGGTGCGAACCTTCGAAGCGCTCGAAGCCGACGAAGGCGAACTGCCCGGCCTGGTGTCCGCGCCAGGCGCCGTCGAGCCGGCACACGATCTCGGTGACGTCGGGGGCGGGCGAGGACACCGCGGTGACCACGCCCTGCACCTTGCGGTCATGGCCGATGCGGCCGGTCAGCGCGATCAGCGAGGCCACCGTGCCGCCGGCCAGCAGCAGCGCGAGCAGCATGCCGACCGGCTGCATCCAGTAGTCGGGCGGCGCCAGCACGGCGGCGTGGAAGGCGAGCAGCAGGTAGAACACCGGCATCGCGCGGTGCAGGTGGCGCCAGAACTTGTAGGGGAAGCGCTTCCACAGGCTGAGCACGACCATCGCCAGCACCAGGTAGATGGCGAATTCGCCGAGCTCCTCGCCGGCGTCGCGCAGCATCTCGTAGAGGCCGCCGAACTCGTCATGCGCCGGCCGTCCGGCCTTGCCGTAGAGCGACTTGATGACGTCGTCGGACATCTCGATCAGCCAGTGCAGCGCGGCGAACACCGCGGCGCCGATGCCGGCCCATTTGTGCAGGCGGAAGATGCGGTCCATGCCGCCGAGCGGGCGCTCGAGCACGGTGGGACGGGTGGCGAGCATCATCGCCAGCGACATCAGGCCGATGGCGAGCAGGCCGCTGAGGTAGAGGCCTTGCTCGCGGATCAGCCAGGGCAGGGAGGCGGTGCCGCCGTCGAGGGCGGCGACGTTGAGGCCCCAGGCCGCGGCGATCAGGGCGACGAAGGCGGTGAGCGCAGGCAGGGTGGGGAGGGCGGGGATCATGGCGTGGGCTCCCGGCGGTGGCGGGTGGAAGGCGAGGGTGGAGGGTATGAGGCGGCAGGCGGAAAGCGGGCGCTGGAAAGATGGGGACCGAAAGGCGGCAAGCGCGTGTCGGGCGGGCACGCGGCAAAAAGGGCCGGCAGTCGTGCCGGCCTCCCTGCGCGGTGCTTACTTGCTGCGCTTGACCTCGGTCTTGAGGATGTCGCCGCTGACCGGATCGATGTCCAGCTCCACGCGCTGTCCTTGCGGGTCGGTGGCCTTCACCTCGTATTTGTTCTTCTCGCGTTCGATCTCGCGGAAGTCGGTGTAGCCGGCCGCTTCGAGCTTGTCGAGCACGTCCTTGATACTCATCCAGCTGGACTGGGCGGCGGGCGCTACTGCGGTAGCCGAGGCGGCGGGGACTGTGTTCTGGGCGAACGCGGGGGCGATGGTGGCGCCGGCGCCGATGAGTCCGCCGGTGAGGGCCAGGGTGGCGATGAGGGTGGTTGCACGCATGATGGCATCTCCTTGGTTGGGTAGTCGGTCCTGTTTCGACCGTGATGCCATGCTGCGCCCCGCCGCCTGAATCGATGCTGAAGGCGCCGTTCATCGCGCGTTCATCTCTGCAGCGACGGAAAACGGGAGGATTGTGGCGGTGGCGGTGGCGGCTGTCGCAGCCGCACTGGTTTCAGTCTGGCAGGCGTCGGTAGCGCCCCAGGCGCACATCCACCGTCATCGTCAGCGCAGTGAGCGCCGCGGCGCGGGCGCGGCCTTCGGCGGTGGCGCGGTAGAGGTGGGGCGTCATCGCCAGCAGGTCGGCGATGGGTGAGGCGCCGTCGACATGGATCTGGAAGCGCAGGGTGTCGGTGCCGAGGGGCTCGAAGCCAGGCGGCATCTGGCGTGCGGCGGGGCGTTCGGGCTTGAGCGTGGGGTAGATGACCTCGCGCAGTTCGCGCAGGTGATCGGGGCCGGCGTCGACCTGCAGCAGCTCGCCGCCGCGGCGCAGGACGCGGGCGAATTCCGTGTAGACCGGGAAGCCGAACATGCACAGCACGCGGTCGAGCGTGGCGGGCAGCACCGGCAGGCCGGCGTTGCTGCCGACTACCCAGGCCGTGTGCAGGTCACGCTTGGCGGCGGCTTGTACCGCCCACTTCGAGATGTCCAGCCCGAGCAGGGCGAGTGGCAGCGCGTCGCCCGCGGCGGCAAGCTGCCGGAGGTAGTAGCCCTCGCCGCAGCCAGCGTCGAGACAGGTGAGGGTGCGGCCGGGCACGGCGTCGGCGAGCACGGCTTGCGCCACCGCATCGGCGATGGGCTTGTAATGCCCGGCCTCGAGAAAGCGCCGGCGTGCGGCGACCATCTCCTTGCTGTCGCCGGGGTCGCGCGAGCGCTTGTTCTGCACCGGCAGCAGGTTCACATAGCCCTGGGCGGCGAGGTCGAAGCAGTGCCCGTCCGGACAGCGCAGGCTGCCGCCCTGGCGCTGCAAGGGCGCGCCGTCCAGCGGGCAGGCGAGGGCGGTGAAGGGTTTTGCGGGCATGGAGGCGTGAGGTGTGAAGGTGATCGGCCGACGGGCGGAGCGCGCATGATAGGCGAGGTGCAGGCGACTGTTTTGGCGGGCCTGCAATGCTGCGGACCTTGTTCGACACGCAGGTCCCGGGGGCAGGGCGGGCAAGCGCAAATGCAACCTCGACCCCTGTGTGCGTGTCGAAGCGCACGTTGCGGACCTGGACGGGTTCGATGCTGGCGCGCCTCATACGCCAGCAGGACAATACCGAAAAAACTCAGGAACCTGATGGATACCCTTACCCATGCACTCTCCGGTGCCCTCGTTGGCCGTGTGTTTGCCGGGCGTCGTGCCAGCGCCGGTGCGGCCGCGGCCGCTCCGGCTGCAGGTCGGGTGCAGCCGCCGGTCTGGCAGATGGTCGCCGCCGGCACCATCGCCGCGATCTTTCCCGATCTCGACTTCGTGCTCGGCTGGGTCTCCGAGCTCACCTACCTGCGCGGCCACCGCGGCGTCACGCACTCGCTGCTCCTGCTGCCGCTGTGGGGCCTGCTGATCGCCTGGCTGCTGGCGCGCTTCTGGCAGCGCGGCGGGCGGGTGGCGGCGGGCTGGCGCAGCTTCCACCCGGTGGTGTGCGCGGCGATCTTCGGGCACATCCTCGGTGACCTGATCACCCAGTTCGGCACCATGATCCTGGCGCCGTTCTCCGACCAGCGCTTCGGCTGGGGCACGACCTTCATCATCGACCTGCCCTTCACCGGCATCCTCCTCGGCGGCCTGCTCGCCAGCGCGCTGTGGCGCAACAGCCGCGTACCGGCGACGGCGGCGCTGGTGCTGCTCGTCGGTTGGGTCGGCGTGCACGCCATGGGCCGCGCCGAGGCGATCGACGCCGCGCGTGCCTACGCCGCGGCCAAGGGCATCGCGGCGGTCGAGGTCGACGCCGCGCCGCGTCCGGCCTCGCCCTTCAACTGGACCGCGATCGTGTTCGACGGCGAGCGCTACCACTACGCCCACATCAACACCCGGCGCAGCGAACCGCTCGTTGCCACCGACGACGACAACTTCATCCGCCGCTTCTCCGCCCCCTACCTGCCGGTGGCGATGGCACAGTGGGAGGTGCGAGAGCGCTTCGGCAACGGCAGCATGCGCGCGCTCGCCGAGCAGGTGTGGAACGCGGAGGACTTTGCCTTCTACCGCTGGTTCGCGATGTTCCCGGTGCTGGACCATGCCGGCGAGGAAGGGGACGGCAGCGTGTGCGCCAGCTTCAAGGATCTGCGCTTTGTTACCCCGGGACGCGGCCGCGAGCCTTTCGTCTATGGTCTGTGCAACATGGCCGGAGGCTGGCGGCTGTTCGAGCGCGAGGCCGACGGCTTGCGCTGGATCGACGTACGATGAGCAGCATGAACGGGCAGATGAAGAATCCGGGGAACGACCCTGCGCCCCCGCCGCCGGACCCGGGCGAAGCCTCCGAGCAAGGGACGCCGCATGCCGCGGCGCCTGCACGCAAGCGCCCGCGCTGGAGGCGCTGGGCCGTGGAGATTGCGATTTTCGTGGGGATCTTCTTCGCCATTCAGGCATGGATGGCGCGCGACGTGCCGGGCGGCGCTGCGCCGGCGTTCGCTGCGCCCGGTACGGATGGCAGCGAGCTGAGCCTTGCCGCCTGGCGGGCCGCGCATCCCGGCAAGGCGGTCGGGGTGTATTTCTGGGCCGACTGGTGCCCGATCTGCACCGCGCAGCAGGGTACGATCGACGCCGTGCAGGCGGACTACCCCGTGCTTACGGTGGCGATGCAGTCCGGCGATGCTGCGGCGGTGGCGGGGGTGCTTGCCGAGCGCGGTTTGGACTGGGCTACGGCGATCGACGCAGATGGCGGCATCGCCCGGGGCTACGGCCTGCGCGGCGTGCCGGCCTTCGTCACCGTTGATCCGGCGGGCGAGATCCGCTCGGTGTCGCTCGGTTACACCACCGGCTGGGGCTTGCGTGTGCGGTTGTGGTGGGCAGGTTTGAGTTCTTGAGGAGCAGCAAATGGGCGCACCCGGACTGATCACCGCTTTCACCGCCGGCGCAGCCACGCTCGCGGGCGGACGGGCGTTGGTGCATTGGGGAATCCGCAAGGGCCTGGCCGCGCCGCGGGTGCCGCATCACATGGATCCCAGCGCGCTCGGGCTGGGGTTCGAGACGCTGCGCATCGGTACCGAAAACGGCAAGTCGCTGCATGCGTGGTTCATTCCCGCACCGGTGCGCGTAGGGGTTGCCGATGCGGATGCTGCGAGCGCCGCCGCTGCGGCTGAAAGGGAAGCGGACGTTTCGCCCGCGGCTGCGCCGGCGGTGGTGGTGATGCACGGCTGGGGCGGCAACGCCGCACTGATGCTGCCGCTCGCCCGCCCGCTGCACGCGGCCGGTTACGCCACGCTGTTCGTGGATGCGCGCTGCCATGGCGCGAGCGACGACGACACGTTCGCTTCGCTGCCGCGCTTTGCGGAGGACACGGAGCACGCGTTCGCCTGGCTGGCGGCGCAGCCGGGGGTGGATGCTGCGCGCATCGCGCTGCTCGGTCATTCGGTGGGGGCGGGCGCGGTGTTGTTCGCGGCCACCCGTACGCCGCAAGTGGCAGCGGTCGTGAGCGTGGCGGCCTTCTCGCATCCGGCGGCGATGATGCGGCGCTGGCTGGCGGCCAAGCGCATCCCCGAGAGGCCGGTCGGGCGCTACATCCTTGACTATGTGCAGAAGACCATCGGCCACCGCTTCGACGACATCGCTCCGCTGAGTACCATCGGCCGTATTCACCGCCCGGTGCTGCTGGTGCATGGCGAGGACGACGAGGTGGTGCCGATCGACGAGGCACACCAGATTTTTGCCGTGCGCGGCGACACGCCGGCGGAGATGATGAGCGTGTCGGGCGATCACGAATCCTTTGCCGATCTGGAACATCACATGGGGCGGTTGATTGCGTTCCTGCGCCGAACGCTCTGATCTTGCAGGAGAAGCACGGGATCCCGTGGGGCCAAACGCCCGCATTCGCGCCCGTCGATTCGTTCACCCGGCGGACCGGCGCTGGAATTTGCGCTGGCCCGCAGGCTTCCCGGTTTGTAGAATCGGTCTTCCCCTGCGCAGCGCTCGCCGCCGCGTCCCCCGCGTCAAAACCAAGAAAACGGAGACGTCTCATGCAAAAACGCCGCTTCACCGCCCTCATCGCCGGTCTCGCCGCTTCGGCCGCACTCGGCCTGTCGATGCCCGCCTCGGCACAGCAGTACAAGGACGAATACAAGCTCTCCACCGTGCTCGGCGAGGCCTTCCCCTGGGGCTGGGGCGCCAAGCGCTGGGCCGACCTGGTGGCCGAGAAGACCGAAGGCCGCATCAAGATCAAGGTCTATCCGGGCACCTCGCTGGTGTCGGGCGACCAGACCAAGGAATTCACCGCGCTGCGCCAGGGCATCATCGACATGGCCGTGGGTTCGACCATCAACTGGTCGCCGCAGGTCAAGGAGCTGAACCTGTTCGCGCTGCCCTTCCTGATGCCCGACCACAAGGCGATCGACGCGCTTACGCAAGGCCGCGTCGGCACCAAGATGTTCGAGATCCTCGCCGAGCGTGACGTGGTGCCGCTGGCCTGGGGCGAGAACGGCTTCCGCGAGGTCTCCAACTCGAAGAAGCCGATCCGCACCCCGGACGACGTCAAGGGCATGAAGATGCGCGTGGTCGGCTCGCCGCTGTTCCTCGCTACCTTCAATGCGCTCGGCGCCAACCCGACGCAGATGAGCTGGGCCGACGCCCAGCCGGCGATGGCGACCGGTGCGGTCGACGGCCAGGAGAACCCGCTGGCCGTGTTCAACGCCGCCAAGCTGCACACCGTCGGCCAGAAGAATCTGACGCTGTGGGGCTACGTTGCCGACCCGCTGATCTTTGTCGTGAACAAGAACGTGTGGAATTCCTGGTCCGAGGCCGACCGCAAGGCGGTGTCCGAAGCCGCCCAGCAAGCCGCGAAGGAAGAGATCGCCCGCGCCCGCGCCGGCATTTCGGCGGGCGACGATGCGTTGCTGAAGGAGATCGAGGCCAACGGCGTGGCCGTCGTGCGCCTCTCCGACGCCGAGCGCGATGCCTTCCGCAAGGCCACGGCCGGCGTGAACAAGGAATGGGCCGAGAAGATCGGTTCGGACCTGGTCAAGCAGGCTGAGGAAGACATCGCCAAGCGTTGATTGCCCTTGTTCTGCCCGCCGGGGACGCGGCGGGCATTCCTTCTGCAGGCTGTGGAACTCGCTTCGCTCAGACAGTCGTCGCCTGCGCCAGGAATGCCCACCGCGTCCCCGACTACATGGGTGCGGGTGATTCCGCCTTGCGCCCCGCTTGCTCCCCGACCGGATCCGGACGGGGCTATCTCCTGAATCACTGGCACTCTCGATGAGCACCGAATTGCAGCACGAAGACGCGAGCCCCGCGCCCTATACCGTCGAACAGATCCTTTCCGGCATCGTCATGGGCCTGATCGTGCTGATCACGTTCGGCAACGTGCTGGCGCGCTACTTCACCTCGCAGTCCTTCGCCGCGACCGAGGAGTTCTCGATTGCGTTGCTGATCGTGCTGTCTTTCCTCGGCTCTTCGGCGGCGTTTGCCTTTGACCGCCACATCCGGGTCGATTTTTTTGTACGCAAGCTCCCATCGGCCTGGCACACGGCGGCGGACTGGCTTTCGTTTGCCGTCACCGCGAGCCTGTTCGCCTTCATTGCGTTCTATGCCGGCAAGCTCACCTGGGATCAGTACCGCTTCGAGGAGACCTCGCCCGCGCTCGGCGTGCCGCAGTGGTGGTACACGGTGTGGATGCCGGTTCTGGCCGTCGCGCTGGTGCTGCGTCTGGTGCTGACCCGCATGCGGAAGCGCTCGTCCCCGCCGGAGAGTGGGGTGCATGGTGGCGGAAGGGGCGTCCAGTGATTGGCACCGTTCTCATCGGCTTGTTCTTGCTCGCGCTGGTCGCGGGTATGCCGCTGGCCACCGGTCTGGGTGTGGCGAGCATCGCAGTGCTGGCGATGGCCGGCTTCGACCAGCTTGCGGTGCCCACCAACATTTACGCGGGCATCGCCAAGTACCCGCTGTTGGCGATCCCGATGTTCATCCTCGCCGGCATGATCTTCGAGCGTTCCGGGGTGGCGGTGCGGCTGGTCCGCTTCGTCACCGCGATGGTCGGCGAATGGACCGGCTCGCTGGCGGTGGTCGCGGTGCTGGTGTCGATGCTGCTCGGCGGCATCTCCGGCTCTGGCCCGGCCGATGCGGCCGCGGTGGCGGCGGTGATGCTACCGTCGATGATTGCGCGTGGCTATCCAAAGGGTTTCTCCGCCGGCCTGATCGCCGCCTCGGGTTCGACCGCGATCGTCATCCCGCCCTCGGTGGCCTTCATCGTCTACAGCGTGATGGTGCCGGCGGCGACCGTGCCGGCGCTGTTCGCCGCCGGCCTGTTTCCGGGCATGATTGCCGCGCTCTGCCTGCTGGTGCCGGCCATCATCATCAGCCGCAAAAACGGGTTTGGCCGCGATTACAAGGCCGAGCGCCCGCCGCTGGGCAAGAGCTTCTTCGATGCGATCTGGGGCTTGCTCGCGCCGGTGATCATCTTGGGTGGCCTGCGCACCGGCATCTTCACGCCCACCGAGGCAGCGGTAGTGGCCGTGGCCTATGGCATCTTCGTCGGCATGGTCGTCTACCGCAGCATCAGCCTCAAGGGCCTGTTCCGCATCCTGGTCGAGGCGGGCGAGCTGTCGGCGGTGGTGCTGATGATCATCGGCGTGGCGTCGGTGTTTGCCTGGGCGGGTAACACGCTGGGTATCTTCGACGCTGCGGCCAAGGCGCTGGTCGGACTGCATTCCAGCGAATGGCTGATGCTGCTGTCGATCAACCTGCTGCTGCTCGTCGCCGGCATGTTCCTCGACGCGATCTCGATCTTCCTGATCCTGCTGCCGCTGCTGGTGCCGATCGCGATCGCGATGGGCTGGGACCTGGTGTGGTTCGGCGTGATGATGACGATCAACCTCGCCATCGGCCAATTCACCCCGCCGATGGCGATCTCGCTGATGATCACCTCGCGCATCGCCGGCATCGGCATGGAGGAGACCTTCAAGTGGGTGATCTGGCTGGTGCTGGCGATGGCCGCCGGGCTGGCGCTGATGATCGTGTTTCCGCAACTCGCGCTGTGGCTGCCGGGACGGCTGGGTTACCTCTAGGGCGGATCCTTCGGGCCAGCGGCGGGCCGCTCAGCCCGGCTGGTCGAGCAGATCGTTGATGGCGATCTGGATGCGTCGCGCGACGCGCTCGTGGTCGAGGGCAGGGTTGCGGATGGTGCGCAGCAGCAGACCCTCGAACAGACTCGCGAGTACTTCCACCATGTCTTCGATCGCCTTGGGGGGGGCGTCGTGCCCGGTGGCACGGCGGATCACGCCGATCGTGGTCGCGAGCTCGCGTCGACAGGCAGCGTCCGCCTCGCGCACGATCTGCGCAACCCGTGGGTTGCGCGCCGCTTCGGCGACGATCTCGAGCTTCAGTGCGGCACTCACCGGGTCGAGCTGATCGAAGACGCCTTCGGCAGCGCGCTCGATCAGGGCTGCGCGCACATTGCATGCAGCGCGCAGTTCGGCGGTCAGCGTGAGCAGGCCCTCGAGATCCTGTGCCACGATCGCGGCGATGATGGCTTCCTTGTTTTCGAAGTAATGATAGATGTGCCCCGGACTCATGCCCGCGGTCTTCGAGATCTGCGCGATGCTGGCGCCATGAAAGCCGTGCTCGCGAAAGCACTGCGCCGCGGCGTTGAGGATCTGCTGGCGGCGCGCGGCGGCGCGCGAGGCTTCGTGCTGGTGCTGCTGAGGTGTCTGTTCCGTGGTCTGCATGTCTTGCTGGCGGCGCGCGCGGGCCTGTTGTGGATCGGCCTGCGCATGGGAAGCTCACTGAAATTCTTGCGGTGCAACAAACCATAACATAGAATGAGCGTTCGATCTAGAACGAGCATTCTAAATCTACCCGATTCCAGCCTGCAGCCAACACCTTTCAGTGGGCCGCAGTCTTTCGCGTTCACGAGGCTCAAATGAAGACCAACTCCCGTTCCCTGATCCGATCCGCAGTCGCGGTGGCCGCGAGTGCCCTGTTCCTTGCTGCCTGCAGCGGCGGCAAGGAACAGGGCGCCGCGCCGGGTGCCGGGGCGCAGCAGCAGGCGCCAGCGGTCACCGTGATGACCGTCGCGACCGCTGCGGTGCCCATGGTGACCGAGCTGCCCGGCCGCACTACGCCGTACCTGATCGCCGAGCTGCGCCCGCAGGTCACCGGCATCCTTACCGAGCGCGCCTTCAAGGAAGGTAGCGAGGTCGAGGCTGGGCAGGTGCTCTACCGGATTGACCCGGCGCTGTACCAGGCCGCGCTGGACAGTGCGAAGGCGAATCTCGCGCGCGCCGAGGCCAATGCCCAAGCGGCGAGTATCAAGGCCCAGCGCCATGCCGGCCTGGTGAAGATCGACGCGGTGAGCAAGCAGGCCAACGACGATGCCCAGGCTGCGCTCAAGCAGGCCCATGCCGAGGTTGCGGCGGCAAAGGCCGCGCTCGACAAGGCGAAGATCGACCTTGACTACACGCGGCTGAAGTCGCCGATCGCCGGCCGCATCGGCCGCTCGGCGGTGACTGCCGGTGCGCTGGTCACCGCTAACCAGGCGCAGGCACTCGCCACGGTGCAGCAGCTTGACCCGATCTACGTTGACCTTACCCAGTCCAGCGCCGAAATGCTGCGCATGCGCGCCGAGATCGCCGCTGGCCGACTGCAGCCGGGCGCCAAGGGCGAGGTGCCGGTGAGGCTGGTCCTCGAGGATGGCAGCGAGTACGCCGCCGAGGGCCGCCTGGCGCTGTCCGAGGTCACTGTGGACGAAGGCACCGGCAGCGTGACCCTGCGTGCCCAGTTTCCCAACGCCGACGGCGTGCTGTTGCCCGGCATGTACGTGCGTGCGCGCTTGCCGCAGGGCACGCGCAGCGAGGCGATCCGGGTGCCGCACAAGGCGCTCAGCCGCGACCCGCGCGGCAACGCACTGGTGATGGTGGTCAATGCCGAGAGCAAGGTCGAGGCGCGTCCGGTGCAGGTTGTGCAGTCGTTGGGCTCGGACTGGGTGGTGACCAGCGGCCTTGCGGCTGGCGAGCGCATCATCGTCGAGGGGCTGCAGAAGGTCCGGCCGGGTGCGCCGGTGCAGGCGCAGGAGGCGGGGACAGGGGTGCCCGCTGCCACGCCCGCAGGCAAGGCCAGCTGAGGTAGCGGACCATGGCACGTTTCTTCATCGACCGGCCCATCTTCGCGTGGGTCATCGCCATCGTCATCATGCTGGCGGGCGCCCTGTCCATCCAGCAGCTGCCGGTGTCCCAGTATCCTTCGATCGCGCCGCCCGCGATCGTCATCAACGCCCGCTACCCGGGCGCCTCGGCCAAGGCGGTGGAAGACTCGGTGACGCAGATCATCGAGCAGAAGATGACCGGCCTCGATGGCCTGCTGTACATGAAGTCGACCAGCGACGCCTACGGCAACGCCTCGACCACGCTTACCTTCTCTGCCGACACCGATCCCGACATCGCGCAGGTGCAGGTGCAGAACAAGATGCAGACCGCGCTGCCGCTGCTGCCGCAGGCCGTGCAGCAGCAGGGGGTGACGGTCGCCAAGTCGGGCGCCAACTTCCTGATGGTGGTCGGTTTCGTATCGACGGACGACAGCCTGACGGGGCCGGATCTTTCGGATTTCCTCGTATCGACCATTCAGGACCCGCTCTCACGCGTAGAGGGCGTGGGCGAGGTGCAGGTCTTTGGTGCGCAGTACGCGATGCGCATCTGGCTGGATCCAGCAAAGCTGCAGAGCTTCCGCCTTCTCCCTGGTGACGTGCGCGCCGCTCTGCAGGCCCAGAACGCCCAGGTGTCGGCCGGTCAACTCGGCGGCACCCCCGCCGTGCCGGGGCAGGGCTTCACCGCCACCATCACCGCGCAGAGCCGCCTGCAGACTGTGCAGCAGTTCGAGGACATCCTGCTGCGCAGCAGCCAGCAGGGCGGCGAGGTGCGCCTGAAGGACGTCGCCCGCGTCGAGATCGGTGCCGAGAACTACGGCACCCTGGCCCGCTTCAACGGGCAGGTCGCCTCGGGCATGGGGATCCGGCTTGCGCCGGGCGCGAACGCGCTCGACACCGCCAGCGCGGTGCGCGCCAAGCTCGACGACATGCAGCTTTACTTCCCCGAAGGGGTCGAATACGTCGTGCCCTTCGACACCACGCCCTTCGTGAAGATCTCCATCGAGTCGGTGGTGATGACGCTGATCGAGGCGGTGGCGCTGGTCTTCCTGGTGATGTACCTGTTCCTGCAGAACTTCCGCGCTACCCTGATCCCGACCATGGCGATTCCGGTGGTGCTGCTCGGCACCTTCGGTTTGATGGCGGCGTTCGGCTTCTCGATCAACACGCTGACCATGTTCGGCATGGTGCTGGCGATCGGCCTGCTGGTGGATGATGCCATCGTGGTGGTCGAGAACGTCGAGCGCGTGATGAGCGAGGAGGGCTTGCCACCCAAGGAGGCGACCAAGCGCTCGATGGACCAGATCACCAGCGCGCTGGTCGGTATCGGCCTGGTGCTGTCGGCGGTGTTCGTGCCGATGGCCTTCTTCGGAGGCTCAACGGGGGTCATCTATCGCCAGTTCTCGATCACTATCGTGTCGGCGATGGCGCTGTCGGTGGTGGTGGCCATCGTGTTCACCCCCGCCCTGTGCGCGAGCATCCTCAAGCCGGTGGAGAAGGGCCATGAGCATGGCGAAGGCGGTCTGTTCGGCAAGTTCTTCCATTGGTTCAACGTTAGGTTCGACCGCAGCACCCAGGGCTACGAGTCGGCGGTCGGCGGAATCCTCAAGCGCAGCGTGCGTTTCCTCGCCATCTACGTCGCCATCGTCGCGGTGCTCGGCCTGCTCTTCATGCGCATGCCGACCTCCTTCCTGCCCGAGGAAGACCAGGGTGTGATGTTCAACCAGGTCATGCTGCCCGCTGGTGCCACCCAGGAGCGCACGCTCGAGGTGCTGAGGAAGGTCGAGCAGCATTACCTGGTGAATGAGAAGGACACTGTGCGCGCGATCTTCACGGTTGCAGGCTTCTCCTTCGGCGGCAGTGGCCAGCACATGGGTATCGGCTTCGTGAATCTGAAGCACTGGGACGAGCGCAAGGCGCCAGGCAAGGACGTGAAGTCCGTGGCCGGGCGAGCGATGGGCGCGTTCTCGCAGATCCGCGAGGCCATGGTGTTTGCCTTCGTGCCGCCGGCGGTGATCGAGCTCGGCACCTCGGGCGGCTTCACCGTGCAGATGCAGGACCGCTCCGGCCTCGGCCACGAAGCCCTGCTGGCTGCGCGCAACCAGTTCCTCGGCATGGCCGCGCAGGACAAGCGCCTGGTGGGCGTGCGCCCCAACGGTCAGGAGGACATGCCCGAGCTCAAGCTCGACATCGACCACGCCAAGGCCGGCGCGCTCGGCCTGTCGGTCGCGGACATCAACGACACCTTGTCCACCGCCTGGGGCGGCAGCTACATCAACGACTTCCTCGACCGTGGCCGCATCAAGAAGGTCTATCTGCAGGGTGAGGCAGGCTCGCGCATGACGCCCGAGGATCTCGACAGGTGGTGCGTGCGCAACAAGGCGGGCGAGATGGTGCCGTTCTCGGCCTTCGCCACCGCGCACTGGAACTATGGCTCGCCGCGCCTGGAGCGCTTCAATGGCCAGCCCTCCATGGAGATCCTCGGCCAGGCCGCGCCAGGCCTTTCGTCGGGTGAGGCGATGCAGGCCGTGGAGGAGATCATGGCGAGGATGCCGCCCGGCATCGGCTACGACTGGTCGGGCACCTCCTACGAGGAGCGCCGCTCCGGCTCGCAGGCGCCGGCGCTGTACGCGCTGTCGCTGCTGGTGGTGTTCCTGTGCCTGGCGGCGCTGTACGAGAGCTGGTCGGTGCCCTTCGCGGTGATGCTGGTGGTGCCGCTCGGCGTGCTTGGCGCGCTGCTCGCCGCCAGCGGGCGTGGCCTGTCGAACGACGTGTATTTCCAGGTCGGCCTGCTCGCCACCATCGGCCTGTCGTCGAAGAACGCGATCCTGATCGTGGAGTTCGCCAAGGCGCAGATGGAAGAAGGCAAGGACCTGATCTCCGCCACGCTGAACGCGGTGCGGATGCGTCTGCGCCCGATCATCATGACCTCGCTCGCCTTCGGTTTCGGCGTGCTGCCGCTGGCGATCGCCACCGGCGCCGGCGCCGGCAGCCAGAACGCGATCGGCACCGGCGTGCTCGGCGGCACCATCGCCGCGACGCTGCTTGGCCTGTTCTTCGTGCCGCTGTTCTATGTGGTGATCAAGCGCGTATTCCCCGACAAGCCGAGAACGGAGGTCGTGGTGCCGACCGCCCAGGAGGGACGTTGATATGAGCAAGTACGCAACAAGGTTGCCGCTGCGCGGCCTGCTGACGGCACTGGCGGCCAGCGCGCTCGGTGCATGCTCGATGATGCCGGTGTTCGAGCGCCCCGCGGCGCCGGTGCCGGCGAGCTTCCCGCAGGCTGCGCCTACCGAGGCTGCGGCGGTCGCGCCGCTGGCCGACACCGTCGCCTGGCGCGACTACTTCGCCGACGAGCGCCTGCGCGAGGTGATCGCGCTCGCGCTCGAGAACAACCGCGACCTGCGTGTCGCCGCGCTCAATATCGAGCGCGCGCGGGCCCAGTACGGCATCCAGCGTGCCGACCTGTTCCCGTCGATCGCGGCCAGCGGCGGGCAGAGCGCGCAGCGTGTGCCGGGCGACCTGAGCATGAGTGGCGACTCGACGGTCAGCCGCCAGTATTCCGCCAACCTCGGCTTTGCCAGCTATGAGCTCGACTTCTTCGGTCGTGTGCGCAGCCTCGAAGAGCAGGCGCTGCAGACCTACCTTGGTACCGAGGAGGCGCGCCGCAGCGCACAGATCAGCCTGGTCGCCGAAGTGGCCAATGCCTGGCTGCGCCTTGCGGCCGACCGTGAGCGTCTGGCTCTGGCGCGCAGCACCTTCGCGACGCGGCAGAAGTCCTTCGAGCTCACGCAGCGCAGCTTCGATCTCGGTGCGGTGTCCGCGCTCGATCTGCGCCAGGCCGAAACCCTGATGCAGACGGCGCGTGCCGATGCCGCGCGTTACGCCGCGCTGGTGGCGCAGGGCGAGAATGCACTCGCGTTGGTGGTGGGGACCGGCGTGCCCGCTACGCTGCAGCCGCCGGCCCTGGGCGAGCAGGTCGCGGCCATCGCCGAACTGCCCGCCGGTCTGCCTGCAGAGGTGCTTGTGCGCCGCCCCGACATCCTGCAGGCGGAGCGCGCGCTGATGGCCGCCAATGCCAGCATCGGTGCGGCACGTGCCGCCTTCTTCCCGCGCATCACGCTCACCGCCAGCGCCGGGACGGCGAGCAGCGCGCTGAGCGGCCTGTTCGACGGCGGCTCGGGGGCGTGGAGCTTCGTGCCGCAGATCCGCCTGCCGATCTTCGAGGCGGGGCGCCTGCAGGCCAGTCTGGATGTGGCCGAGATCCAGCGCGACATCCATGTCGCCCAGTACGAGAAGGCGATCCAGTCCGCCTTCCGCGAGGTGTCGGATGCGCTCGCCGAGCGCGCCACGCTGGCCGAGCAACTCGACGCGCGGCGCCGGCTGGTCGAGGCTGCGCAGCAGAGCTTCGCGCTCTCGGATGCACGCTACAAGGGCGGGGTGGACAGCTACCTCAACCTGCTCGACGCCCAGCGCAGTCTGTACGGCGCCGAGCTCGAGCTGATCTCCACCCGACTGTCGGATGCGAGCAACCGTGTTGCGCTGTACAAGGCGCTGGGCGGCGGCTGGCAATAAGGGCGCGTGCCGTGGGTCGTGAAGCACGGCTTGCGGCACGCTACACTGCATGCCGATGAACGCCTCCGACCCAAACGCACAAGAAGCCGACCGCCGCATTCCGGTCACGATCCTCACCGGCTTCCTCGGTGCGGGTAAAACCACGTTGCTGAACCATCTGCTGCGACAGCCGCAGATGGAAGGCTGCGCGGTGTTGATCAACGAGTTTGGCGAGGTCGGCGTCGATCACCACCTGGTCGAGAGGGTCGATGAGAGCCTGGTGGTGCTCGATTCGGGCTGCATCTGCTGCAGCGTGCAGGGTGATCTGGTGCGGGCGCTCAAGGGCCTGTTCATGCGCGCGCTGCGACGCGAACTCAAGGGTCTGCGCCGGGTGCTGATCGAAACCACCGGCCTGGCCGATCCGGCCCCGGTCATCCATACGCTGCTGTCGGAGCCCTTCCTGTCCGAACGTTACCGGCTCGACGGCGTGGTGACTGCGGTCGATGCGACCCATGCCCGTGAGCAGCTCGCCAGTCATAACGAGGCCATGCGCCAGGTGGCGATGGCTGACCGCCTGCTGCTCACCAAGTGTGATCTCGCCAGTGAAGAGGTCCGCGCCGAGGTCGCGGCGCTGGTGTCGGCCTTGAATCCCGGCGCGCGTCAGGTGGAGGTTGAGCAGGGCCGGGTGGCCCCCGAGCAGATCTTCGACTGTGGCTTGTACGATCCGGGCGGCAAGACGCCCGATGTGGCTGCCTGGCTGGGAGAGGAGGCGGTGCGCGCTGTGCGCCGCGCGTCTCCTGCGCCGGCTTGGCGTCGGCCGGGCGCGGGGCAACGGGCAGTGTCCGGTGAGAGCGCGGACGCGCAGGTTTCGGAGCGCCACAGCGCGGGGGTGCACAGCTTCGTGCTGTGCTTCGACGAGCCCCTGGCCTGGTACGAGTTTTCCGACGGACTGTCGCTGTTGCTGCAGGTCTATGGCGGGCGGATCCTGCGTATCAAGGGCCTCCTCAACGTGGCGGGCGACCCGCAGCCACGCGTGCTGCAATGCGTTCAGCACAGTGTCTATCCCGCCACCAGCCTGGAGGCCTGGCCCGATGGCCCGCCCTACCACGATCGCCGCAGCCGACTTGTGTTCATCGTCCGCGATCTGGCGCAGGAGGAGGTGGCCTCCATCCTGGGCAGCTTCACCGGGCAGGTTCCGCACGCTTGAAGAGCCGTGCTGCGGTACCCGGTGCGCCTACTTCAGTCGCAGCGGGCCCTGCATTCGCCGGTGCTGCAGTCTGCCTGCTCGACCGTGCAGTTCGCCTTGGTCCGATGCACCATGCGCTGGTCGTTCTCGTAGTTGCAGATCAGCCGGGTCAGGTTGTTCTTGCGCTCGACGCTCATCTTCAGGGCCTTCGAGGCCTTGATCGTGTCCGCGCCGAGATTGCAGGAAAGATAGCCGCTGAAGGCGCCGTCTGCCGTCTCCCAGAGCGCGTAGTTCTTCTCGGCCTTGTAGTTCTCGAAGCTCGCGCAGGTGAGTACGTCGCGGCCGTAGAGACGTGCATTGTCGCCGCAGAAGCCCATGTAGGTGTAACGCAACTCCTCGTCCGTCGGGCACGGCTGGATCTGCGCAGCCTTGGAAAGATCGGGGCAGATGAGCGTTTCCGCGTGTGCGCTCGTGGCCGCAAGGCTGCTGCCGAGCAGGACGAGGGAGAGGAGAGCGAGTCGGTATGTCCGGGCGTGCTGCATCATCGTTTTCTCGAAAGGGTGGGCGGGTTGAGAAAGGGTGGAAAGAGTGAGAAGGGCGAAGTTTGGCCTCTGTCGCACAGTTCTTACCAGAACTTCCACCACCATTTGCGCTTCTTCATCGCCTGCTCGACGTCATCGGACCACTTGGACTCGCCGCCGGACTCGATGAAATACGCGCCGAAGCGCTTGTCCGCCTCGTTGATATGGCGCATCAGCCAGACCTTGAGGAAGTGCAGGAGTTCGAAGCTGATCGTCGCCTCGCCGCTGTCGAGCTTCTCCTGCAGCGACTGGACTTGCCCGATCAGATCCTCGTGGTTCTGCTTGTGGGCGGCGAACTCGGGGTAGTTCGACACCCGCATCAGACTCTCCTCCACGGCGAAGTGGGTTCGGGTGTAGTCGGCCAGTTTGTCGAGGATCTGGCGTGAAGTAGTAGACCCGTGATGCTCCCGGATGGCGGTGTGCAACTGGTTGAGCAGGTCCACCAGTTCCTTGTGCTGCTCGTCGATCTCCTGCAAGCCGATGCTGAACTCGTCGGTCCAGTGAAACAGTTCGGTGCTCATGGGCGCGATCCAGTCGTGAGGAAAGCCATAAGGCTAACGATTCCATTCAGGATGATCTTGATCAGGATCAATTCTAAATGGAAGGGATTGCGCCCCATGCCGACATGCACCTCCGGCTGCATCCGCCGCTGCGTCATCCCGGATGGCATCGCTGCCATGTGCCTGCCGCCGATGCGTATGGACGGCGAGGTTGTTATGCTTGCCCCATCACTCTGTGCGAACTTCTTGCCTTCCGCTTTCGCGTGCCCAGATCCCCCTTGCCGAATCCCCTCTCTTCGCGCTGGCTGGCCGAACTCGTCCGCCGCCATGAGGAACATCATCCACCGCTTGACGAGGCGCGCGCGCACGCCGCGGCGCGGGAGCACTCGGGTGGCTTCGAGGCGCGCCTGCTGAAGCGCGCCGAGTTGCTCGAGGGCGCCGTGGCGTGGCGCGCGGCGATCCGGCGCTGGCAGGCGCGCGCGAGGTTGGTGCTGACGCTTGCCTTCGTGCTTGCGTTCCTGTTCGGCTTCGGCGCGGCGGCCGGGGTGCTGGGCGACGGTTCGCGTCCGGTCAATGTGGTGTGGACCCTGGGCGGGCTGCTCGGCGTGCATGGGTTGAGCCTGCTGCTGTGGCTGGCGAGCCTCGCCCTGCAGGGTGGCGCTCAGGGCGCCGCGCTGCAGCATGGGGGGCTGCTCGGCCGGGCCTGGCTCAGCCTGACCGGCTGGCTCGACCGCAGCCGCGAGGCTGCCGACCTCCCGCTCGCGCTCGCTGGCCTCCTCGGCCGCGGTCGCCTTGCGGCCTGGGGGGTGGGGGCGGCGAACCATGCGCTGTGGCTCGGTGCGCTGCTGGGCGCCACGCTCGGCGTGCTCGCGCTGCTGGCCACAAGACGTTACGGCTTCGTGTGGGAAACCACCATCCTTCCGGCGGACACCTTCGTTGCGCTGAGTGCCGCGCTCGGCGCTCTGCCCGGGTCGCTAGGCTTTCCGGTGCCGGATGCGGCCACCGTGATGGCGAGCGGTGATGCACCGATGCTCGCCGAGGCGGGCCGCCGTGCCTGGGCCGGCTGGCTGGTGGGCGCGATGGTGGCCTACGGTGTGCTGCCCCGGCTGGCCCTGGCGCTGCTTTGCTTCGGGCTGTGGCGACGTGGCGCGGCCCGCATCCGGCTCGATCCGTCGCATGCCGGCTACGCCCGTCTGCGCCCTCTGCTGATGCCCGACAGCGAACGCATCGGCGTGCGCGATCCGGAGCCAGCGGCGATGCCGCGTCCGCAGCGCAACGCCCCAGTCGCGCAGGGTGGCGGCGGCGCGGTCGCGGTCGCGCTGGAGCTGGGTGACGATCTGCCGTGGCCGGGGCTGGTTAGGGCACCGGCGGCGCCCCCCGCTCCGGGCGGCACGGGGGCTGGGTGGGAGGACGGCGGACGACTGGACAGCCGCGAGCAGCGGCGCGCAGTGCGCGAGCGCTTTGCCGCACATCCTCCAGCGCGCCTGCTGGTCGTGGTCGATGGGCGGCAGACACCCGATCGCGGCAGCCTGGGGCTGATTGCCGACCTGGCCGATCATGCACAGTCGATCCGGGTCTGGCCGGCCGGCGTGGTGCCCGTGGGGGCTGGCGAGTTGCTTGGGCGCGTGGCGCAATGGCGGGAAGGGCTGGGCGGCCTCGGGGTGGGTGAGGAAGCCATGTTTGCCAGCGCCGCCGCAGCGCAGGCCTGGCTCGCAGGCGGAGATCCGGAACGATGAGCGACATCCTGCGCGTGGCCGTGGTGGGCCACACCAACACCGGCAAGACCTCCTTGTTGCGCACGCTGGCGCGCGATGTCGGCTTCGGCGAGGTTTCCGATCACGCCGGAACCACCCGCCACGTCGAGGGCCTGCGGCTGATGGCGGACGGCGAGCCCGCGGCGGAACTCTTCGACACCCCGGGCATGGAGGACGCCATCGCCCTGCTCGAGTTCATCGATGGCCTGGTCGACCCCGGTGAGCGTGTCGACGGCCCCGAGCGGGTCGCGCGTTTCCTGGCGCGCCCGGAAGCCAGCGCGCGCTTCGAGCAGGAGGCCAAGGTGCTGCGCCAGATGCTGGCGAGCGATGCCGGCCTGTATGTGGTGGATGCGCGTGACCCCGTGCTCCCCAAGCATCGCGACGAGCTCGAACTGCTCGCGGCCTGCGCGCGCCCGCTGCTGCCCGTGCTGAACTTCATTGCCGATCCGGCGGCGCGGGCAGGAGACTGGCGTGCTGCGCTCGCCCGATTGGGCCTGCATGCGGTGGTGAGCTTCGACACCGTGGCGCCGCCGCTCGATGGCGAGCGCGAGCTCTTCGGCACCCTGGCGACGCTGATTCACGGTCATCGTGCCCGCCTGCAGGCGCTGATCCAGGCCCGCCAGCGCGAGGCCGATACGCGCCGTGTGGCGGCGCGCAGGCGGGTCGCGGAGCTGCTGGTCGAACTTGCAGCCCGCCGCGAGCGTGTGGTGGAAAGGGGCGACGACACCGTCGGCGGTGAAACCGGTGGCGACGAAGCCGCGCTGCAGGCGGCCGTCGCCCGCATGCGTGAGGACGTGCGCCGGCGCGAGCAGGCCTGTGTCGATGGCCTGCTGCGGCTGTACCGCTTCCGCCCTGACGATGCACGCATGGCCGAGCTCCCGCTCGCGGACGGACGCTGGGAGGATGACCTCTTCAACCCCGAGACGCTGCGCCAGATGGGCGTGCGGCTGGGCACGGGAGCTGCTGCGGGTGCAGCAGCCGGGGTGGGCATCGACCTGATGACTGGCGGCCTGACCTTGGGCGCCGCAGCCGCCCTCGGTGCGCTCGCGGGGGGCTTGTGGCAGACCTTCGGCCATTACGGCGAGCGCATCGCAGCGAAGGTGCGTGGTCATCGCGAGCTCACCGTCGATGATGCGATCCTGCGCATGGTTGCGCTGCGTCAGCGCGCGCTGCTGGCGGCGCTTGACGGCAGGGGGCACGCCGCGTTGGTGCCGATCGAGCTGCAGGGCGGAGGGGAGATCGTGGCTGGTCCTTCCGCTGCCGATCCGGCCGCCGACCGCTGGCGCAAGGGTGCGCTTCCGGATGCGCTCGCGCGCGCGCGCGCCCACCCCGAATGGGCACTCGATCACGGCGGCCAGGACAAGGAGGGTGCGATTGCGGAGCTTGCCCAGGCGCTCCTTTGAGGGTGTGGCGGCCCGGGCCTTCAGAATTCCCGTGTACGGCCGTTAACGCGGACAACCGACCCGTCCGTCCGGGGTGCCCGCATGAAAGTTGCCGCCTACCGTATCGATCTGCAGTCCTCGCATCAGTCTTCCAGTACATTCGAGCGCCATGAGCGCCTGGAGGTGTGGGGCGGTGGTGCGGGCGCGCCCACGCCACGAGGCCGGGGGCTGGGTGTCGCGACGACGCCCTCGGCCGCCGGAGCGGAGCCGGGCCGCGCACTCGCACCCGGTGCGCTGCAGATTTCGACGGCGGGCCGCGCGGCGCTCGCCGCAGATTCGCCCGACATCGGCGCTGCGGAGGCGGCCTCGGTCGAGGCGCTGGAAGATCCCGCCGAGAACGACCCCCAACTCGCCCTGCTCATCCGCATGATCGAGTTCCTCACCGGGGAGCCGGTGCGGCGTATGAGGACGGAGGATCTGCGTGCGCTCTCCGGCGAGGGGGCCGCCGCGCAGCGGCCGGCAGGGGCGGAGGCCGAGGCGGGGCGGGGCGCCGGCTTCGGCATGGCGTATGAGCTCACCGAGCGCTACGCGGAGCAGGAATCCGTGGCGTTCCGAGCCGGTGGGGTGGTCCGCACCGCGGACGGCGGGGAGATCCGCTTCGAGATTGGCTTCGCAATGTCCCGCAGCTATTCCGAGGAGGTCTCGGTGAGCTTGCGTGCCGGCGCAGCACCGATGAAGGATCCGCTCGTGCTCGATTTCGGCGGTCCTGCAGCGGCTCTGTCCGATCTGCGCTTCGCCTTCGACCTCGATGGCGACGGGCGCAAGGAGCAGCTTCCCATGGCCGGCGGTGCCGGCTTCCTCGCCTTCGACCGCAACGCCAACGGGCGCATCGAAGATGGCAGGGAGCTCTTCGGGCCTGCCAGCGGCGACGGCTTCGCCGAGCTTGCCGCGCTCGACGACGACGGCAACGGCTGGATCGACGAGGCGGATGCAGCGTGGTCACAGCTGCGCATCTGGCGCCCGGATGCACACGGCGAGGGCAGCCTGAAGACGCTCGAGCAGGCCGGGGTGGGCGCTTTCTACCTCGATCGGGTCGGCACTCCCTTCAGCCTCAACAACGCGGCCAATGAGGCCCTCGGGCAGATGCGTGCGAGCAGCATCTACCTGCGTGAGGACGGCAGCGTCGGCACGGTCAGCCAGGTCGACCTGCGCGTCTGAGCGCCACGTGCCGGTCGCGCCAGCGGTGGAGGGATCCGCTGGCGGCGCGTGTCCAGCCTTGTTTCAGCTGCTGCCTGCATCGAGTGGCTCGAGTGCCCTCGCAGCCTGCTCCGACGCCACCAGGATCAGCTTCATCGTCGCCCGCGTGGCGCCGACGAAGAGTTTGCGCAGGGTGAGTTCGTCCATGTGCTCGCGGGAGTGCCCATCCGAGGTCTCGAAGTCGATCTCCGTGAAGATGATGCAGGGCGCGGACTGGCCCTTGAAGCGATACACCGAGTCGATCAGCAATTCGCCCTGCGAGTGCTCCGGCTCGCCGAGCAGGTCGTAGCGGCCGGTGAAGGCACGCAGGCGGTGCGGCCCGAGGTGGTCGAGCGGGGTGAAGCGCGAGTGCTCGCGGCCGCGGAAGGTCAGCAGCACGATCATGTCGCGGCGGAAGCCCAGCCCGAGCGCACGCGTGATCGCACGCTTGGTGGCTTCCATCAGTCCGGCCTCGTCCCGCCAGGAGAACAGCTCCGGCCTGCTGTCGGTCACTGGGCTGCCGGTGCGCACCGGTGCGGGCAGCGGAAGCCGGGCGTTGAGCAGGGCGAGCACGTCGGCCGGGGTGCGGTAGTTGGTGTCGGCTGTGAGTCCCACCCAGCCGGGCAGGGCGACCGGCGGGCGGTCGTAGAGGTTCTGCAGCGGGTCTTCGAGCCACCATGCGCGTCCGCCCGGCTTGAGGAGCGCGAGCAGGGCGTCGCGCCAGGGCTCCCTGAAGTCCTGCCCCTCGTCGATGATCAGTTCGTCGAACTGCCAGTCGGCGGTGACGTGGGTTGCAGCCAGGGTGGCGAAGTCCGCCTCCATGCGGCGGAAGGCGCCGGGGGCGCCGAAGGCTGGTTTGCGCCCGGCGTCGCGCAGGCGACGGTCGCAGAGTTGGTGGTAGGTGGCGATCTCGCCCCCCGCTGGCGCAATGCGCAGGAAGTGGTCGGCGAGCGGGCGGTTGTAGCACACGTAGAGCGGCCGCCGGCCCGCGGCGATCGCATCGCTGTAGGCGGCGAGCGCGAGCTGCGTCTTGCCGCTGCCGGCTGTAGCGGTCACGCGCAGCCGATGCGGGTTCATCTCGATCCGGCGTGCCCACTCGGTCAGACCGCCGGCGAGGCGGGTGGTCAGGTCCTCCGCCTGGCCGATGTGCGCCTGCACGTCGGGCACGAGTTCCAGCAGGTCAGCGAAGAAGCGGTGCAGGGCGGTGCGGGCCGCGGCGTCCAGCGCGGCGTCGCCTGCCTGCGCTTGCGTGAGCGCGGTGATCACTGCCGGCAGTGCGTCGCGGCGCGTGGAATCTACGATCCGCGCCGGGTCGAGGCCGGCGGTGCCGGGCTGGCGCACCGTGTAGTCGGGGCAGTACAGCAGCAACTCGAGCGGACGCTCCTCGCCGTGCAGCAGCGGGCGCAGGCGGCTGCGCAAGGCCTCCGCCGAGCGCGCCAGCTCCACGTGGATCTGCTGCCCGCGCTGTCTGCCCGGGCGCGCCAGCCCCTGTGCGCCCTCGTCCAGCAGGCCTGTGTGCTGTTCCACCAGCAGCACGCGTCCCGTAGGACCGACCACCGCGAAATCGACCTCGCCGAACACCGTGCCTCGCCCATCGCTCCGGGTCCAGTGCAGACCATGGTAGATCGTGGTGTCCGCGGGCAGTGCCGCGGCGAGCAGAGTCAGGGTGGCGATCTCGCGCCGGCGCGCCCCTTCTGCAGGAAGCAGGCGCCAGCCTTCGGGGTGGGTCTTGGCCATGGGGAGAGTGCTCGGGTCGCGGGACGCAGGCCGTCCGCAGGACGGAAAGATGGGATTGTACCGCCCTGCCCGCGACCTCAGCCGCACAGCCGGGAGCGCTGTCCCGCGCGCCAGGGCGTGTGTCCTTGCGCCAGCAAAGCGCCGTCGATGCGCTATCCTCGCCGCTTGCCCTGCGTGCGGCCTGTCGCTCTTCCCGACCATGTTTTCCGTCACATTCTCGAACCGCTTCGAAATCCTGCTCGACTGCCTGCTCGACCGCCTTGCCGACGAGCGCCCCGGCCCGTTCGGCGGGCGTGAGGTGGTGGTGCCGAATGCGGCCCTGCGGCGGCGGCTGGAGCTGGCTATTGCGGATCGCGAAGGCGTGTGTGTCAACCTGCGCTGCGACTACCTGGCGCAATGGCTGTGGCGCCAGATCGGGCGCGTGCTGCCAGTGCCGGAGCGCTCGCCCTTTGCGCCGGCGCTGTTGGTGTGGCGCATCCTGGCCCTGCTCGACCTGAACCACGAGCGTGGCGCCTGGATCGCCGGGCACCCGCGCCTGCAGCACTATCTCGCTACGGCCGATGGGCGCGGGCGCTACGAGCTCGCTACGCGGATCGCTCGCGTGTTCGACCACTATCTGACCTATCGGCCGCATTGGCTCGCGTTGTGGGCGGAAGGGCGCGGCACGGCGTTGTCGCGCGATGCGGGCGAATCCGCGCGGGCCGACGAGGCCTGGCAGGCAGAGTTGTGGCGACGTTTGCGTGAGATGCTGGCGCTGCACAGCGAGCATCCGGCGACGGCCTTCCTGCGTGCCCTGGGTGCCCTGGCCCCTGATGCGCCCGCCGCGCGCGGCCTGCCGCGCACCGTGCATGTGTTCTGCCTGCCTGCGCTGCCGCCCCTCTATCTCGACATGCTGCGCGGGCTCGGACGCGTGGTCGATGTGCGGCTGTACGTGCTCAACCCCTGCCAGGAATACTGGTTCGACATCGTGGATGCGCGGCGGCTGTCCTGGCTCGCCGTGCGCCAGCAAGACATGTTCTTCGAAACCGGCAACCGCCTGCTGGCGGCCTGGGGCAAGCAGACGCGTGCGCAGATCGGCTTGCTGTTCGAAGGCGAGCATGAGGTTGAGGAGGAGGCCTTCTTCTCACCCCACCCGGGTCGTCATCTGCTTGCGCGGCTGCAGAACGCCATCCTCATGCTGCAGGAATTGCCGCCAGCGGGGGTGAAAGTGGCCGCAGGCGATCGTAGCGTCGAGGTGCATGTATGCCACGCCCGCACGCGCGAGCTGGAGGTGCTGCACGACCGCCTGCTGGGCCTGTTCAGGGCGCCTCCGGGCAGCGGTGAGCCCTTGCGGCCCGCGGACGTGCTTGTGCTGACCGCGGACCTGGAGCGCAGCGCACCGCTGATCGAGGCGGTGTTCGGCACCGCGCCGCCTGCCCGGCGGATCCCGTGGCGCATTACCGGCCTGGGCAGCACGCAGGACAACCTGGTGGCGCGGGTGCTCGACGGCGTGCTTGCGCTCGCCGCAAGCCGTTTTCCGGCGACGCGCGTCTTCGATCTGCTCCGCCAGCCTCCGGTGGCTGCCCGCCACGGGCTCGGCGAGGCGGGGCTGGAGCAGGTGCACGACTGGCTGCGGGTGGCGGGTGTGCGCTGGGGGCTGGATGCGGCCTCGGTGCAGGCCGCGCTCGCTGAAGACGCTGCGCCACAGGGGGCAACACAGGGGGCGGAGCGCCGCTCCGCACGCGTCGCGGTAGCCGCCCCCCATACCCTGGAGGAGGGCCTGCACCGGCTCTTTCTCGCCTGGGCGGCGGGGGATGCGGCGCAGGCCGCGCCGTTCGGCGGGCGCATCGGCGCGGGTGTGCCTGAAGGACAGGCGGCGGAGGTGCTGGGCCGTTTCTGGCGCTTCATCGATACGTTGCGCACGATCTGCCGCCGTCTGGCGCAGGCGCAGGACGCGGCATCCTGGCAGGCACTGCTGAACGAGACCCTGAGTGGCTTCGTCGCCGATCTGCCTGCGTGGGCGGACGAACTGCGCGAGGTGCGCGCAGTCATTGCACAACTCGGCGCCGACATGGATGCGGGTATGGATGGCGCGCCGCTGTCGCTCGAGGTCGTGCGCGCTGCGCTCGCCGAGCGTCTGGATGACCCTGCGCGTGGCGGCGTGCCGGGCGGCGCGGTCACCTTCTCGGCGATGCCTTCGCTACGCGGCCTGCCCTACCGTGTGGTGTGCGTCATCGGGCTGGATCAGGGCGCGTTCCCGGGCAGCGAGCGTGCGGCGGAATTCGATCTGATGAGCTTGCATGCGCAGGCCGGTGACCGCCAGCGCCGGCTCGACGACCGCAACCTGTTCCTCGATGTGCTGCTGTCTGCGCGTGAAGTGCTGCATCTTTCCTACGTCGGTCGCAGCGTGCGAGATGGCGCGGGCCTGCCGCCCTCGGTGCTGGTGGACGAGCTGCTGGACATACTCGCCGAGGCAACGGCGTCCTGCGCGGGGGACCCGAACGCGTTCGCCGAGGCGCGCGGGCGGCTGATCGTGGAGCATCCGCTGCAGGCTTTCTCTTCGGAGTATTTCCTCTCCGGGACGCGCACGGACGAGCGCCTGGTGAGTTTCAACGAAGGGCATGCGCAGGCGCTCGCCGCCCGCCTCGCTGCAGCGCAGCGCCAGGCAGTAGGTGGCGCGGCTGCGGCAATGGCGGCAGACGGGGCCGCGCCCGCACGTCGGGCCGCCATGTTTGTGGCGGATGGGGCGGAGGAGGGCACGGAGGACGCGATGGAAGATCTGCCCGCGGACGCAGAGACCGGCCTGTGCGATACGCCCTTCTTCCCGGTGCCACTGCCCCCGCCCGGGCCTGCGTGGCGCACGCCCTCGCTGGATGCGCTGGCCCGCTTCTTCCGCAACCCCTGCCGCTACCTGCTGGGTGAACGGCTGGGTCTTGCGCTGCCGGAGGCCGCGGCGGAGCTGGAGGATGTGGAGTGCCTGCTCGCCGACCGGCCTGCACAATGGTCACTCGCCCGCCGCCTGCTGCCGGTGCTGCTCGACCCCGCTGCCGAGGTGGACGCGGCGGGCCTGCGCACGCTCGCACGGGCGGGCGGGGAGTTTCCGTCGGGTGTGCTCGGCGAGCGAGCATTGGATGCAGAGCTTGCTGCGATGCGCCGCTTCGCGATCCGACTGGCACAAGCGCGCAGTTGTCCTGCACTGCCGGCGCAGGCTCTGCATGTGGCGGTGACGGTGGCGGGTGAAGACTGGCGTGTGGAAGGCGTGTTCGCCGAACTGCGCCCCGACGGCTTGCTACGGCATCGTTTTGCCCCCCCCGCCGCGGCGGATTACGTCGAAGCCTGGCTGGCACACCTGCTGCTGTGCGCCAGTGCACCTGCCGCAATCACGCCGTGTACGCGCTTGCTGGCCCGGGATGCCGCCTTCGCGTTCACGCCGCTGCCGTCGGAGTCCGCGCGCGCGCACCTGGCGGCGCTGCTCGAGCACTACCGTGCAGGGCTGATGCAGCCGCTGCACTTCTTTCCCAAGTCTGCCTGGGCGTACGTGGAGGCCGGCGAGAGCGCGGCCAAGGCCGCTGCGCGCTGGCGTGGTGGCCAGCGTGCCGAGCATGGCGAGTCGAGCGACCCGGCCTACCGACTCGCGCTGCGTGGCGTGGCCCAGCCGCTGGACGATGCCTTTGAGGCGATCGCGAAGGCCGTGCTCGGCCCCCTGCGGGCGCATCTCGAGACCGGGCCCGAGCTTACGGCAGGATAGACACGGATATGCCTCTCAGCCTTGCCGGACCGGTTCACAGCGAGCTGGTCATCAAGAAGAGCCGCTTCATCGGCTGCGTGCAGCCGATGGCCGACCGTGCCGGTGCGCAGAAGGTGGTGGCGGACCTGTGGGCCCAGCACCCGGGGGCGCGCCACGTGTGCTGGGCCCTGCTCGCCGGTGGCCAGTCGGCGGCGGTCGATGACGGTGAACCGAGCGGCACCGCCGGGCGGCCGATGCTGGATGTGCTGCGCCATCAGGACCTGGAGGGCGTGCTCGCGACCGTGGTGCGTTACTTCGGCGGGGTGAAGCTGGGTGCGGGCGGCCTGGTGCGTGCCTATACCGACACGGTGGCGCAGGCGCTGCTGCAGGCCGAGAAGGTGCCCATCGTTCGCCTGGCGACCTTGCGCTGCAGGGTGCCCTATGCGCTGGAGGGCTTGTTGCGCCGCGAGCTCGAAGCTGCGGCCGCAACCCTGCTGACGGTGGCGCATGGCGAGGCGGTGGAGCTGTGCTTCAGCCTGCGCGAGGAGGACGCGGCGGCGCTTCGCGCCCGGCTGGCCGAGTCGGGACAGGGGCGGATCGAGTGGCTGAATGCGCCGGAGGAGGTCGGCTCAGCGCGAGGTGAGCATCTCGGGTAGGGTACAGACCGTCCACCCACGCGCCTCCAACTCGCTGCGCAGGTGCAGTGCGCTCTCCACCGCCCCCAGAGTGTCGCCATGCACGCAGATGCTGTCCATCGCTGTCGTCAACACCTTGCCGCTCTGGCTCACCACGCCGCCGGCCTCCAGCATGCGCAGCACGTGGGTGACGAGTAGGTCGTGGTCGTGGATGACCGCGCCAGGCTGTCCGCGCGGCACCAGCGTGCCTTTGTCGGTGTAGGCGCGGTCGGCGAAGATCTCGCCGGCCACGCGCAGCCCCGCGCGCTCGCCAGCGAACTGAAGCTCGGACAGCACCGGGGCGAGCAGGACCAGATCGCGGTCGATTGCCTTGACCGCCTGCGCCACCGCATCGGCCAGCGCCGCGTCTTCGCAGGCCTGGTTGTTGAGCGCGCCGTGCGGCTTGACGTGGGTGACGCGGCCGCCCTCCGCTGCGGCCATGCCCGCGAGCGCGCCGACCTGGTAGATCACCATCGCTTCCAACTCGGCCGGGGTCATCTTCATGGGCCGGCGACCGAAGCCCTGCAGGTCGGGGTAGGCGGGGTGGGCGCCCAGGCTCACCCCGGCGGCGAGCGCGGTGCGCACCGTGTGGCGCATCACCACCGGGTCGCCGGCGTGGAAGCCGCAGGCGATGTTGGCCGAGCGCACCACCTGCAGCAGGGCTTCGTCCTCGCCCATGGTCCAGGCGCCGAAGGATTCGCCGAGGTCGGCGTTGAGGTTGATGGTCTTGTTCATGCAAAGGGCCTCTGGTCGGGCGTTGGGGGGCGGCCCCCACGGGGGGCTTCAATACAGCGGTCGGTACTCGGCGCCGAGCGCATGCACGACGCCACCGACCAGATTGCTCGTGTACAGCGCGACGAGGTCGATGCCGTCGGGCGGCAGGGGGCGGATCGTGGCGATCAGGGCCTGGGTCCCGGCCTCTGCGGCACGTGCGATCTGCGCGCCCTCGGCGGCAGTGACGGTGGTGAAGCGCAGCGTTTCGCCCGGCCGCAGTGCGGCGAGGCGGCCGAGGTCGGCGCTGATCACGGTCGCGATCTTGGGATAGCCGCCGGCGGTCTGTGCATCGGCGAGCAGCACGATCGGCTGACCGGCGCCGGGCACCTGGATCGAGCCGGGGACGGTGGCGTCGGAGACGATCTCGGCGGCACCGCTGTGTGCCAAAGGTGCGCCTTCGAGGCGCATTCCCATGCGATCGGCCTCGGCGGTCACGCGGTATTCGCTGTTGACCAAAGCGACGCAGGCCTCGGTGCGGAAATGATCGTCCTGCGGGCCGGGCACCAGGCGGATCGGGCTGTGGTCCGCTTCCGGGATCTGCGTGAGCACGTGATCGCTGCCCCAGGCGCCGGCTTCGGCCAGGGGCAGGCGCATGCCGGCGGCCAGTGCCCGCCCGTTGCCGTCCGCGCCGCCAAGGCTGGCGCGCACATAGGTGGCCGCGCTGCCGAGCACCATGGGAACCTGCAGGCCCGCGACCGCGACCATCGCGATGCGGCCCGCGTTCATCTTGCGGATGCGCAGGGTTTCGCCTTCGGCCAGCGTCACCGAGCGCCAGGGTGCGAGCGGGCGACGACCCTCCGCGCCTTCAAGCTCGAGGACGGCATCGCCTGCGATGGCGAGCTTGATCGCACCGCCGTGCGCGGCAAGCTGCAGCCCCCCGTCGAAGCACTCGATGACGGCTGCGTCGTCGGCATTGCCAGCCAGCGCGTTGGCGATCCGCATCAGGCGGCGGTCGAGCACGCCCGCCCAGGGCACGCCGATGCGGCGGAAGCCGTGGCGACCGCCGTCCTGGATCGAGGCGAAGGCACCGGGCGAGATGATCTCCAGTTGGATCCGAGGGGTCATGTGGCGTTCTCCACGGTGGAGGGGGTGGCGTGCAGCCATTGCAAGGGGTCAATCTCGCCGCTGCGCACGCCGGCTTCGATCGCGCGGTATTGGTCTGCGCTCACCGGCATGAAGCGCACGCGGTCTCCTGCGGCGAGCAGCGAGGGCGCGGCGCGGTGGGCGTCGAACAGCGGCACCGGGCAACGTCCGAGCAGGTGCCAGCCGCCAGGGCTCTCCCACGGGTAGATCGCGGTCAGGCCGGTGGCGATCGCCACGCTGCCGGCGGGTACGCGCACGCGTGGCTGGGTGCGCCGCGGCAGGCGCAGCTTTTCCGGCAGATCGCCCATGAAGGGAAAGCCAGGCAGGAAGCCGAGCATATAGACGAGGTACTCGGCGCCGCTGTGCAGCGCCACGACCTCGGCCTCGCCGATGCCGAGGGCGTGCGCCACCTCGCCGAGATCGGGTGCGGCCTCGCCCTCGTAGCATACTGGCAGGCGCCAGTGGCGACCGTCGGCCGGCACGCCATGTTCGGCGGCGGCGATCAGGGGCTGCAGCGTGGTGAGCAGGATGGCGCGCTCGGTGGTGAGCGGATCGAAGAACACCGTCAGCGAGCGGAAGGTGGGCATGGTTTCGATCACGCCCGGCAACTCGCCCGCGTCGAGCAAGTGCTGGATGGCGGTGTCGAGCGCGTTGACTGTGCCGAGCAGGGCCGGATCGATCACGGCGCCGAACTCGATCGTCAGTGCGGCGTCACCGGCGTCGAGGATGCGATGGCTCAAGTGCGTGCTCCTGGCGTCACAGTGAGGAAGTGGAGGCTGCGCGTGCCGCCTGGTCGTAGCGACCGGACAAGGTGCGCAGCAGACGGGCGAGCTCGCCGATCTGCGCGTTGTCCTCCGGGTTTCCGGTGAAGCCCGGCATCAGGCAGTCCTCCCGCACGTCGCGATAGGCCATGCAGACCTCGCGACCCTGCTCGGTGAGCGAAAAGAAGGCCTCCTTGCCGCGCTTGATGCTTTGCACCAGGCCCAGCCCGGCGAGCTTGCGCAGCGAGTAGGAGACGACGTGGGTGTCCTCGATGTTGAGCACGAAGGCGATGTCGCCGAGGCGCTTCTCGATGTCGCGGTGGGCGACGTGGTGCAGGACCAGTACGTCGGTGGGGGTCATGTCCTTTACCCCGGCGGCGGTCATGCACCGGATCATCCAGCGCGCGAAGGCATGCCAGGCGATGATCAGGCCGAACTCGAACTCGGAGAGCTCGGGTGATTTGGCCGACACCAGATGCTGGGACGAAACGATGCGATTGGCCTCGGTCATGGTGGTCTCCGGGGAAAAGACACGGGTTTGATGAATGAAACGTCGAAAAAACGTATACGTTTTGTTGACAAGATACCCATAAAATCTCTATCGTGCAATAACGGTGACTTATGAGAAGCAGGTCGCCGCCCCTCAAACCGCGTTACGGGGCTCTCGCCCTCCTTCAATCAGGAGCACATGCCATGACTCTCTCGCGTCCTCTCTTCAAGGCGCTCACCATCTCCCTTCTCGGTCTGGGGCTGGCCGCAAGCGCCCACGCCCAGAGCACCTGGGACATGCCCACGCCTTACCCGGCCAGCAACTTCCACACCGAAAACATCCAGCAGTTCGCCAAGGAGGTCGATGAGGCCACCGGTGGCAAGCTCAAGATCACCGTGCATCCCAACGGCTCGCTGTACAAGGCCAACGAGATCAAGCGGGCAGTGCAGGGGGGGCAGGCGCAGATCGGTGAGGTGATCATCTCCGGCCTGGCCAACGAGGATGCGCTCTACGCGCTCGATACCGTGCCCTTCCTGGCCACCGGCTACGAGGACTCGAAGAAGCTGTGGCAGGCCTCCAAGGACGCGGTCGAGGCGCGCCTGGCGAAGAACGGCCTGAAGATCCTGTACTCGGTGGCCTGGCCGCCGCAGGGCCTGTATTCAAAGACCGAGCTCAACACGATCGGCGACCTCAAGGGCATGAAGATCCGCTCCTACAGCCCGACCGTGGCGCGCATGATCCAGCTCATGGGCGGTCAGCCAGTGACCGTGCAGGCAGCGGACCTCACCCAGGCGCTGTCGACCGGCGTGGTGGCGGCCAACCTGACCTCGTCGGCCACCGGCTACGACACCAAGAGCTGGGAGCAGCTCAGCCATTACTACGATATCCAGGCCTGGCTGCCGAAGAACATCGTGTTCGTGTCGCAGAAGGCCTTTGATGGCCTCGACGATGCCAGTCGCGAGGCGCTGCTCAAGGCGGCTGCGGCTGCCGAAGAGCGCGGCTGGAAAGTGTCGGAAGAGAAGACCGCCTGGTACATCGACCAGCTCACGGCCAACGGCATGAAGGTTCAGCCCGCGCCCGAGGCGCTGCAGGCCGAACTGCTCAAGATCGGTGAGCGCATGACCGCGGAGTGGGCCGAGAAGGCCGGCGCCGACGGGCAGGCCATTCTCGACGCCTATCGCAAGCTCAAGTAAGTCCTCGCTGTCCCACGGGGCCCGTGCATGCGGGCCCCGGCCTTTCCGGAGACCGCCATGAGAGCGTTGCTCGATTCACTGTACCGCTTGTCCGGTGCGCTTGCTGCTGTCGGCATGATCTTCACCCTGGTCATGGTCGCGGCCGGCGTGTTCACCCGGCCGTTCAATATCTACCTGCCGGGGACCGATGACTACGCGGGCTACGCAATGGCGGCCTGTGGTTTTCTGGCGCTCGCCTACACCTTCAAGCACGGTGAACACATCCGCGTCAGCCTGGTGATCGAGCGCCTCGGGCCGCGCATGCGCCGTGTCGCGGAGTGGTTCGCACACGGCGCCGGCGTGGTGGTCGCTTCCATGCTTGCCTGGTACGCAGTGCGCCTGGCCTGGCAGTCGCACGAATTCGACGAGATCTCGCAGGGCATTGACGCCACGCCGCTGTGGATTCCGCAGCTGTCGATGGCGGTCGGCGCGGTGATCCTGTTGGTCGCCGTGCTCGACGACTTCGTCCAGGTCAGCCTCGGCCGCGAGCCGCAGCGCCTGGCCAGGGCCGACGCCGAAGAAATGGCGCACATGGAATAAGGGGCCATCATGGAACTCACCGCTGCACTCGTTCTCGTTGGTCTGATGGTGCTGCTGCTCGCCGGCGGCCTGTGGATCGGCCTCGCCCTGATGGCGATCGGCATCCTCGGCATGCTCGGCTTCACCACACGCGCCGCCGGCGACGGCATGGCCGTCGCCATCTGGAGCCACGGCTCGAGCTGGACCCTGACCGCGCTACCGCTCTTCCTGTGGATGGGCGAGATCCTGTTCCGCACCAAGCTGTCGCAGGAGATGTTCAAGGGCCTGTCGCCCTGGCTCGAGCGCCTGCCCGGCCGCCTGCTGCACACCAACGTGATCGGCTGTACGCTGTTCGCCGCGGTGTCGGGCTCGTCTGCGGCCACCTGCGCCACCATCGGCAAGATCGCCATGCCCGAGCTGAGCCGCCGCGGCTATCCGGAGTCCATGGTGCTTGGCACCCTGGCCGGCGCCGGCACGCTCGGCCTGCTGATTCCGCCCTCGATCATCATGATCGTGTATGGCGTGGCGGCCGACGTGTCGATCTCCAAGCTCTTCATCGGCGGCGTGCTGCCGGGCATCCTGCTCGCGTCGCTGTTCATGGGCTGGGTGGTGATCTGGTCGCTGATGAATCGCGACAGGATCCCCCCGGCCGACCTCAAGAGCAGCTTCATGCAGAAACTCGCGGCGTCGAGGAACCTGATCCCGGTGGTGCTGCTGATCGCCGGCGTGCTCGGCTCGATCTACAGCGGCGTTGCCACCGCCACCGAGGCGGCGGCGATCGGCGTGATCGGCAGCCTGATCATCGCCGCGGCGCAGAAGTCGCTGACCCGCGAGAGCTTCATCGCCGGCCTCATGGGTGCCACGCGGCTGTACTGCATGATCGCGCTCATCCTCGCCGGCTCGGCGTTCCTGACCCTGGCGATGGGCTACATCGGCCTGCCGCGCCATCTGGCCGAGTGGATCGGCACGCTCAACCTCACGCCCGGCATGCTGCTGTTCGCGCTCGCGATCTTCTTCGTGCTGCTCGGCTGCTTCCTCGACGGCATCTCGATCATCGTGCTGACGATGGCGGTGCTGCTGCCGACGATCCAGGCCGCGGGCATCGATCCGTTGTGGTTCGGCGTGTTCGTGATCGTGGTGGTGGAGATGGCGCAGATCACCCCGCCGGTGGGCTTCAACCTGTTCGTGCTGCAGGCACTGTCGGGCAAGCAGATCACCACCATCGCGGTGTATGCGCTGCCCTATTTCCTGCTCATGGTGCTGGCGCTGATCCTGTTGTACACCTTCCCCGGATTGGTCACCTGGCTGCCGGGGCACATGATCGGCTGAGCGCGTCGAAGCAAGGCGCGTCTCATCGCGGAGGTTCGCATGTCCATCAGCGTTCTCGACCTGTTCAAGATCGGTGTCGGCCCGTCCAGTTCCCACACCGTCGGGCCAATGCGTGCGGCGCACGATTTCGCTGCCGTGCTGGCGCATCGCGGCTTGCTCGGCCGTGTGCGTCGGATCGAGGTGAGGCTCTACGGTTCGCTGTCGGCGACCGGCATCGGACACGGCACCGACCGGGCCGTGATTGCGGGCCTGATGGGTGCGCGGCCCGACGAGGTCGATCCGGATGGACTCGTCGAGGCGGTGGATGCAGTGCGCATCGACGGTGCGCTGCCGCTGCCGGGTGGCGTGGTGGTGCCTTTCGAATGGGGGCGAGACATGCGCCTGCTGCCGGTGAGTCTGCCTTACCACCCGAATGCGCTGCGCCTGACGGCCCAGGGTGAGGCGGGTGTGCTGTACGAGAACAGCTATTACTCGATCGGGGGCGGCTTCGTGATCGACGAGGCGCAGGCTCGCTCCGATACGCCGGGCGAGGCCGAGGTGCAAGTGCCTTATCCCTTCGATACCGGCGCCGAACTGCTCGCCCAGTGTCGGCGTCACGGTCTGCGCATCAGTGCCCTGGTGCTCGCCAATGAGGGTGCCTGGCGCAGCGAGGACGAGACGCGCGCTGCGTTGCAGCGCATCTGGGGCGCGATGCACGCCTGCGTCGAGCGTGGCATCGCCCATGAGGGCGTGCTGCCTGGCGGACTGAAGGTGCGCCGCCGAGCTCCTGCGCTGTATCGCAAGCTCAGCGAACAGAGCACCGGTCGCAACATGATCAGCGATTCGATGGCGGCGCTCGATTGGGTCAATCTCTATGCGCTTGCGGTCAACGAAGAAAACGCCGGTGGCGGTCGCGTCGTCACCGCGCCCACCAATGGTGCGGCCGGCATCATCCCGGCCGTGCTGCACTACTACATGAAGTTCATGCCGGGCGCTGGCGCGCGCGACGTGGAGAATTTCCTCCTCGCCGCGGCTGCGGTGGGTGTGCTGTGCAAGAAGAACGCTTCGATCTCGGGCGCCGAGGTCGGCTGTCAGGGCGAGGTCGGCTCGGCCTGCGCGATGGCTGCGGCGGGCCTGGCCGAAGTGCTCGGCGGCACCCCAGAGCAGGTGGAGAACGCCGCCGAAATAGGCCTCGAACACAACCTCGGCCTGACCTGCGACCCGGTCGGCGGTCTCGTGCAGGTGCCCTGCATCGAGCGCAATGCGATGGCCTCGATCAAGGCCATCAACGCTGCGCAGCTCGCCCTGCGCGGCGACGGCGCGCACGCGATCTCGCTCGATCAAGTGATCCGCACCATGCGCGACACCGGTCGTGACATGCTGGACAAGTACAAGGAAACCTCGCGCGGCGGCCTCGCCGTCAGCTTCCCCGAGTGCTGACGGCAAGCACTCGGGACGCTTGCCGGTTCTTTCCGGCCCGGCGCAGCCCACTCATGCCGCGTCCGCACCACGCCATATCCGGCATCCCTGACCACAACGTCATCCACGAGGAGCCCCCCCGATGACCACCGCCACCCCCACGGCGCTGCAGCGCGTGCTGCGCATGAGCCTCATCTCCCAGATCGCCATCGGCCTGGTCCTCGGCGTCGCCCTGGCGCTGATCGCGCCCGCTGCGACCCCGTCGGTCGCACTGCTTGGCGACCTCTTCATCGCCGCGCTCAAGGCCGTCGCGCCGATTCTGGTGTTCGTACTGGTGGCTGCAGCCATCGCCAATCACAAGCACGGTCAGCCGACCCACATCCGTCCGGTGCTGATCCTTTACCTGCTCGGTACCTTCGCCGCGGCGCTGGTCGCGGTGCTCGCCAGCTTCGCCTTCCCCACCACGCTGGTGCTCGACGCGCCGGCCGCCACCGGCAACCCGCCGGGCGGCATCCTCATCGTGCTCAAGAACCTGCTGCTCAACGTGGTTGCCAACCCGGTCAGGGCGTTGATGGAGGCCAACTTCGTCGGCATCCTGGCGTGGGCGATCGGGCTGGGCATCGCGCTGCGTCACGCCGGTGAGGGTACGCGCAAGGTCGTCAACGACCTCGCCGACGCGGTGTCGAAGATCGTGCATGTCGTGATCCGCTTCGCCCCGCTGGGCATCTTCGGACTGGTCGCCGCAACCATGGGCGAGACCGGCATCGAAGCGCTGCTCGGCTACGGCCGGCTGCTGCTGGTGATCGTGGGCTGCATGCTGTTCGTCGCGCTCGTGGTCAATCCGCTGTTCGTGTTCTGGAAGCTGCGCACCAACCCCTATCCGCTGGTCTTCACCTGCCTGCGCGAGAGCGCCGTCACCGCCTTCTTCACCCGCAGTTCGGCGGCCAACATCCCGATCAATCTCGAGCTCTGCCGTCGCCTCGGCCTGCACGAGGACACCTTTGCGATCTCGATCCCGCTCGGCGCCACGATCAACATGGCCGGGGCGGCGATCACGATTTCGGTAATGACGCTCGCTGCGGCCCACACGCTGAACATCCCGGTCGACTTTGCCACCGCGCTGCTGCTGTGCATCGTTTCCTCCCTGGCTGCAGCCGGTGTGTCGGGCGTGGCGGGCGGGTCGCTGCTGCTGATCCCGATGGCGACGGCGCTGTTCGGCATCGACGCCGACGTGGCGATGCAGGTGGTGGCGATCGGCTTTGTCATCAGCGTGGTGCAGGACTCGGCCGAGACCGCGCTAAACTCCTCGACCGACGTCCTCTTCACCGCTGCCGCCAGCGCTGCAGCGACCGGCGAGCCCCTCAACCTGGACCGCGCCTGATCTCCCCATGCAGCCGAAGCAATATTTCGCCAGCGACAACTACGCCGGCGTCTGTCCGGAGGCCCTGGCAGCCTTCGTGGCGGCCAATGCTGGCCACGCCCCGGCCTACGGCGAGGACGAATGGACGCGCAAGGTCTCCGACCGCCTGCGTGAGCTGTTCGAGACCGACTGCGACGTCTACTTCGTCTTCAACGGCACGGCTGCCAATTCACTGGCGCTCGCCTCGCTGTGCCAGAGCTACCACAGCGTGGTGTGCCACGAGCTCGCCCATGTCGAGACCGACGAGTGCGGTGGGCCGGAGTTCTTCTCCAATGGCTCCAAGCTGCTGCCTGCGCGCGGCGAGCAAGGCAAGCTGACGCCGGAGGCTGTGCTCGAGGTGGTTTCGCGCCGCAGCGACATTCACTACCCGAAGCCGCGCGTGGTCACGCTGACGCAGAGCACCGAGGTCGGCACGGTGTACCGGCCGGACGAGGTGGCGGCGATCGCCGCGTGCGCGCGCGAACACGGTCTGCGCGTGCACATGGACGGCGCGCGCTTCGCCAATGCAGTGGCCTCGCTCGGCGTGATGCCGGCCGAGATCACCTGGAAGGTGGGCGTCGACGTGCTGTGCTTCGGCGGCACCAAGATGGGCTTGCCGGTGGGTGAGGCAGTGGTGTTCTTCGACCGCCGGCTGTCGGAGGACTTCGCGTACCGCTGCAAGCAGGCCGGGCAGCTCGCCTCGAAGATGCGCTTTCTGTCCGCGCCCTGGCTCGGCATCCTGGAGGACGATGTGTGGCTGAAGCACGCCCGCCACGCCAACGCCATGGCGCAGCGCCTCGCCGCGGGACTGGTCCGGATGCCGGGCGCCAGGCTGATGTTTCCGGTGCAGTCCAACGGCGTGTTCTGTGAGCTGCCCCTGACGGTGCTCGACGGCCTGCGCGCCCGCGGCTGGCGCTTCTACACCTTCATCGGCGCCGGCGGGGCGCGCTTCATGTGCGGCTGGGACACGCTGCCCGAGAGCGTCGACGCGCTGCTTGCCGACGTGCAGGCGCTGTCGGTCCCGTAGCGGCTCGCGGCCAAGCTCCGTTACCATTCCCGCCATGTCTGCCGCGCCCGAACTCGACGTCTTCTCCTGCCCGCTCGACGGCATTCGTCTGGTAGAGGCCTCTGCCGGCACCGGCAAGACCTGGAACATCTGCGGGCTCTACCTGCGCCTGCTGGTCGAGCGCGCGTTGCCGGTGGAGTCGTTGCTCGTCGTCACCTTCACCAAGGCCGCGACGGCGGAGCTGTCGGCACGCATCCGTGCGCGCATCGCCGAAACGCTTGGCGTGCTGGAGGGCGGAGCGGCGGGTGCAGACCCGTTCGTGCCCGGGCTGATCGATTCCGCGCGCGCGCGCGGTCTTGAGGACGCGCAGATGGCGGCGCGCCTGCGCCTGGCGCTGCAGACCTTCGATGAGGCGGCGATCTTCACCATCCATGGTTTCTGCCAGCGAGCGCTGGCCGATACGCCCTTCGCGGCGGGGTTGCCCTATGCGCTCGACCTCGTCGAGGACGACAGGGAACTGCGCATGGAGGCCGTGCAGGATTTCTGGCGGCGTGAAGTTGCCACCGGGGTGTCGCCGCTGCTGGCGGATCATCTGCTGCAGACCGGCGACACGCCCGAGGTGTGGGCGGACATCCTGCGGGAGCACATGGCGCGGCCGTGCGCGGTGGCGCTGTGGGACGAAGCGGTTTGCGCGCCTGCTGCTGCGGGGGCGGCTGGAGGGGACAGCACGCCGCGCGCCGGGCCGGAGGCGGCATCCGAAGCCGCTGCCGCGCAGCGTCTGCGCAGCGCCTATGCGGCGGCGTGCGCCCTGTCGACCGGCTTGCACGAAGCCTGTGCCGCGGTGACTGCGGCGCTCGCCGGCCTCAATGCCAACAGCTACAAACTGGAGGCGATCGACAAGGCCGCCCAGCAGTGGGCCACCTGGCTCGCAGCGGATAATGCACTTCACCCGCTGCCGGGCAGCAAGGACAGCAAGCTCGCGCTGCTGTGCGCCGACACGCTGGAGGTGCGCACGACTGCGGCCGGTCGCAAGAACGGCCTGGCCCCGCCGCGTCACGCTTTCTTCGATGCAGCCGCTGAGTTGCTCGCCGCACGCATCGAGGTGGATGCGGCGCTGTCCGTCGCCCGCCTGCGCCTGCTGCGTCGGTTCCTCGAACACACCACGGCCGCCTTGCGCCGGCGCAAGCGCGAGCGGCGGCAGATCGGTTTCGACGACATCCTGTGGAACGCCCATGTGGCACTGCACTCCGGTGCGCAGCCCTGGCTGGCGACGGCGCTGCATGTGCGTTACCCGGTGGCGCTGATCGACGAGTTCCAGGACACCGATCCGCTGCAGTTCGGCATTTTCGACCGCATCTACCACGCCGAAGGCCGCCACGGCACCCTGTTCCTGGTCGGCGACCCCAAGCAGGCGATCTATAGTTTCCGCAGCGCGGACCTGTTCACCTATCTTGCTGCGCGCGAGCGCACCGATACCTGCTACACGCTTCGTCATAACCAGCGCTCGGCGCCCGCGCTGATCGAGGCCTGCAACCGGCTCTTCAGTGCGAACCCGGCGGTGTTCATGATGGACGGGCTGGACTACGTGTGTGTTGGCGCCGGCAGCCGGCACCGTGCGCCCCTGCATGACGATGGCGCGCCCGATGCAGCGCCGGCGCTGCAGCTCTGGCGCATCCCGCGCGACGACACGCAGGACGAGGGCGAGGAAGGCGGCGGGAGCCGGCTGTCGCGTGCGCAGGCGTTGCAGCGGGCTGCGCTCGCCACGGCCGCCGAGATCGCGCGCTTGCTCGCTGCGGGCGCTGAGGGGCGTGTTCGCATCGGCGCCAAGCCGCTCGTGCCTGCCGACATCGCGGTGCTGGTGCGCAGCCACCGTCAGGGCGCGCGCATGCGTAGCGCGCTCGCCGCGTTCGGGGTGGGGAGCGTGGAGTTGTCGCAGGCCAGCGTGTATCACACCGACGACGCTGAAGAGCTCGAGCGTGTGCTGCTGGCGATCGCCGAGCCCTTGCGCGAGCGCCGCGTAAAGGCGGCGCTCGCGACCAAGGCGATGGGACGCGATGCCGTTGCGATCGCCCGCCTCGCCGAGGACGAGTCCGCCTTGCTCGCCACACTCGACGCCTTCACGCGCTGGCGTGAACTGTGGCTCACGCGCGGCTTCGGCGTGATGTTGCGGCAATGGATGAGCGACGAGGGTGTCGCCGCGCGCCTGCTCGCCCGCACGGACGGCGAGCGCCGGCTCACCAATCTGTTGCACCTGGCCGAACTGCTGCAGCAGGATGCGGGCAGCCTTACCCCCGAGGTGTTGTTGCGCCTGCTCGCCAGCCGGCGCGCCGACGCCGCCATGGGCGAGGCCGCCCAGTTGCGTCTCGAGTCCGACCGCAACCTGGTGCAGATCGTCACCATCCACCGTGCCAAAGGGCTGGAGTACGGCGTCGTGTTCTGCCCCTTCCTGTTCGACGGCTACGCGCGCAGTGGAGGCGGGGGGGGCATGCGTGCCTGGCATGACGATGCCGGCGCGCTGGTGCTCGATTATCGTGCGGCGGCGTCCGATGATCGGGCGGTCAAGGCGCGCATCCGGCGCGAGCAGCAAGCGGAGGACCTGCGCCTGATCTATGTGGCGCTGACACGCGCGGTGCACCGCTGCTATCTGGTGGTGGGAAGCTATGCCCGTACGCACTTCGGCAAGGTCAGCCATGCCGAAGCGGGGCGCAGCCTGCTCAACTGGATGGTTGCCGGCGCTGGCATGAGCCCGGAGGTCTGGGCGGAACACAAGCCGACACCGGCTGGAACCGATGCGCACTGGCGTGCGTTGGCGACCTCCGCCACGCTCGAGGGGCGTTCGGTGATTCAGCTCTCGGACCTGCCCGAAGGCGAGGGGCCGGTGCTGGCCCCGCCGGAGACGGCCGGCCAGTGTCCGCACGCGCTCCGCCCGCCCGTACTGCCGTCTGCCTGGCGCATTGGCAGCTTCAGTGCGCTGCTGTCGGGCGCTGCGCATGAACGCGCGGCACAGGATCACGATGCGGAAGCGATCGGCGCGCCCGAACTCGCCCGCCTTGCGGCAGGGAGGGTGCCCGGCGTCGCTGCCGGCGTCGCGTCTCCGCCGACCACCGACCTGGCCGCGGAAGTCGATGCGGGCCGGACCGATCCGCAGGCCAGTGCCGCTGACCTGACCCCAGGCTCACACGGTCCCGACGACATCCTGCGCTTCCCGCGCGGCCCCGCCGCGGGCGACTGCATGCACGCCGTGTTCGAGTCGATCGACTTCACCGATCCGGCGGGTTGGGACGTCGCGATCGAAGCCGCGCTGGCCATGCACCCCCAGACGCTGGCCGCGGAAACATCGCCCTCCGACGCCACGGCCGCGCCCGGACGGGCGGCCGAGGCAATGCAGGCCAGGCTGCGCCGCATGCTGCGCGGGATGCTGGAGGATGTGCTCTCCACGCCCTTGCTCACCAAGGAGGATTCCGCCCAGCCTTTGCGCCTGGGTGAGCTACCGCCGGCGCGCAGGCTGGTCGAGCTCGGCTTTCATCTTCCCGCGCCGCGGCTCACTGCCGAGCAGCTCAATACCTGGCTGGTTGCTCAGGGCTACGGGGTGCCGCGGCTCGCCTTCGCCGGCCTGGAGGGCTACCTGAAGGGCTTCATCGACCTCGTTTTCGAACACGAGGGGCGCTATTACGTGCTGGACTGGAAATCCAACCACCTTGGCGACCAGCCCCAGGACTATGGGCCCGAGCGGCTGGAGCTGGCAATGCAGGCGCATGGCTATCACCTGCAGCACCTGCTCTACAGCCTTGCACTGCACCGCCATCTGGCGTGCAGTCTGCCGGGTTACGACTGTGCACAGCATTTCGGCGGCGTGCTCTACCTGTTCGTGCGCGGAGTGCGTCCGCACTGGCGCATCGGCGGGCACGCCGCGGGCGTGTTCCACCACCGTTGCCCGCCGGCGACGCTGCGGGCACTGGATGCGCTGCTCGCAGCAACTGCACACGAGACGGCTGGAGCGGCCGCATGAGGGATCTGGCCGAAGGTTTCGCCCGCCATCTTGTGGATTGGGCAACGACGCTGGAAGCCCCTGCGGACAGCGTGGCGGTGCTCGGTCCGCTGGCCCGCCGGCTCGCACTCGCGACCGCAGCCGGACATGTCTGCGTTCCGCTGGGTGCGCTGGCGGATACGCCTGCAGCGACGTGGTCCACCGGCGTGCAAGCGGCCCCCGACGAGGCGAGCGCGCCGCAAGACGCAGCGCAGCCGGACCTGCTCGGGCTGGAGGACGAGCCTGGGGTGTCGGGGCAGCTGGGCGCGGGGGAAGGCCTCCCCCTGCCCCGCTTGCGCGCCCGCCTGCTTGCCAGTGGTGTGGTGGTCGATGCGGCGCTGGCGACTCCCGGGCGTTCGGCGCATCCGTTGGTGCTCGATGCCGGCGATCGCCTCTATCTGCGCCGCCTGTTCGATCAGGAGCGCGCGCTCGCGCGTGCGCTGGTCGCGCGGGCACGTTCGGTTCCGGTCGGACCGGAGCCCGTGCCGGCATTGCTCGATAGCCTGTTTCCACCTCGCCCCGGAGCGGGGCACGACTGGCAACGGATCGCGGTGCTGCTCGCCTTGCGCGCTCGCCTCACCGTGATCAGCGGCGGCCCCGGAACGGGCAAGACAAGCACCGTCGCTGCGCTGCTCGCCTGTCTGCTGGAGGTGGAACCGGAACTGCGCATTGCGCTGGCCGCCCCGACCGGCAAGGCAGCGGCGCGCATGCTAGAGGCTCTGCGCCAGCGGGCGCAGACCCTGCCCGCAGCGCTCGCCGCCCGCCTGCCGGATGAGGCATTCACGGTGCACCGCCTGCTCGGGGTCACGCCGGAGGCCGGCCGCTTCCGCCATCATGCAGGCAATCCGCTGGCAGTGGATGTGCTGATCGTCGATGAAGCCTCGATGCTCGACCTTGCCCTCGCGAACCGCCTGGTCGATGCCCTGCCGGCCGCAGCGCGGCTCGTGCTGCTGGGAGACAAGGATCAGCTTGCCGCGGTGGAGGCGGGCGCGGTGTTCGCCGAGCTGTCGGCTGAACGGGTGTTCAGCCCTGCCCTGAGCACGCGGCTCGGGCTGGAGCCGGTGCCGGGCGAGGCGGAGCCGCACGTGTGCGCCTCCGCTGGCCTGAAGGACTGTGTGGTGTGGCTTACCGAGAGCCATCGCTTCCGTGCGGATTCAGGGATCGGCCGACTGGCAGCGGAGGTGCGCGAGGGCCAGGGCGCACGCGCGCTGGCTTGGTTGCGTGCCGGGCAGGATGTCTCGGTGGGCTGGATCGAAGAGGACGGTGCGCGCCCCGGCGCGAGGCTGCTCGCCGCCATCGAGGCCGGGTATGGCGCCTATTTCGATGTCCTGCACCGCACACCGCGGGACGTTGCCGCAGCCATGCGGGCTTTCGAAGACTTTCGCGTGCTGGTTGCGGTGCGCGAGGGTGCGCGTGGCCTGGCGGCGCTGAACGCGTACCTCGAAGGCCGGCTATGTGCGCGGCTTGCGCTGCCGCCAGCGCGCGGCGCTGCCGCACGCTGGTATCCGGGCCGCCCGGTGATCGTGCTGGCCAACGACTACACACTGGGACTGTTCAACGGCGACATCGGGCTGTGCCTGCCCGATGCGCAGGGTGCGCTGTGCGTGTTCTTCCCAGCGCCCGAAGGGGGGTTCCGCGCACTGCCGCCACTGCGCCTGCCCGCGCACGATACGGCCTTCGCGCTCACGGTGCACAAGAGCCAGGGGTCCGAGTTCGGGGAAGCGGTGCTGGTGCTGCCGCCTGCGCCTGCGCGCGTGCTCACGCGCGAGCTCATCTACACCGGTGTCACGCGCGCGTCACGGCGGGTCACGGTTGCCGGCGCGGCCGGGGTTCTGATTGCCGGCTGCACGGCGCGCAGCGAGCGGGTGTCGGGGTTGCGCGAACGCATGCGGGAGTGTGTCCTGGGTGTGGAGCAGATGTCCGGGCAGTTGTTCAGCGGCTGAAATGGGGGCCGGATGCGTCACGCCTGATCTGGCGCTTCATGGCGACCTGCTTGCGGCAGGACGAAGGTGCTGGCAACGTGCTGGCCTGACCGGGCGGCTGCCCGGCGAGAGGGGAGGTTGCAATGGGGTTTGGGAATCGCTTGGGCTGGCGTGCGCTGACGGGCGCGTTTGCCTTGCTGGGGGCGCTGCTGGCTTTCGCGCCGGGTGCACGGGCGGCTGAGCGTGTCATGGTCGCGGCGGCGTCCGATCTGAAGTTCGCCCTGGACGAGATCGTGGCGGACTTCCGCCGTGCACATCCGGACGGCATGATCGAGGTGGTCTATGGCTCGTCGGGCAAGTTTGCCACCCAGATCCGTCAGGGCGGCCCCTTCGACCTGTATTTCTCTGCCGATATCGCCTACCCGCGCGCGCTCGAAGCCGATGGCCTCGCGCTGGGGCGCACGCGCCCCTATGCCCTCGGCCGCATCGTGTTGTGGAGCCGGACCCGCGATGCGCGCACGCTCACACTTCAGGATCTTGCCGACCCCGCCCTCGGCCGCATCGCCATTGCCAACCCGCGCCATGCCCCCTACGGCAAGCGCGCCGAGGAGGCGCTGCGCGCGGCTGGCGTGTGGGAGGCGGTGCAGTCGCGGCTGGTGCAGGGCGAGAACATCGCCCAGACCGCGCAGTTCGTGCAGACCGGCAACGCTGCTGTCGGCATCATCGCGTTGTCGCTCGCCCTCAATCCAGCGCTCGCCGCGCAGGGCGGCTACCACCTGATCGATGACGCCCTGCATGCGCCGCTGGAGCAGGGCTTCATCCTCACCCGCAGGGCGGAAGGCAATGCCCTGGCTGCAGCCTTCGCTGAATTCATCGGTAGCGAGCCGGCGCGTGCGGTGCTGCAGCGCTATGGTTTCGTACTGCCGGCTGCGGCGCAGTAAGCATGGCTGGCCTGGGCAGTGCCGACTGGTCTGCGGTCTGGCTCACGTTCAAGCTCGCCACGGTGAGCACCGTGATCCTGCTGCTGGTCGGCACGCCGATCGCCTGGTGGCTGGCACGCACGCGCTCGAAGTGGAAGGGCGTCGTCGGCGCGGTGGTGGCGCTGCCACTGGTGCTGCCGCCGACGGTGATCGGCTTCTATCTGCTCGTGGCAATGGGCCCCAAGGGGCCGGTCGGGCACCTCACCGAGGCGATCGGCGTTGGCCTGCTGCCCTTCTCCTTCGCCGGCCTGGTGGTCGGCTCGGTGATCTATTCGCTGCCCTTTGTGGTGCAGCCGGTGCATAACGCCTTCGAGGCGATCGGGCGTCGCCCGCTCGAGGTGGCCGCCACCCTGCGTGCCGGGCCCTGGGACCGTTTCTTCAACGTCGCGTTGCCGCTTGCGCGCCCGGGATTCGTCACCGCCACCATCCTCGGCTTCGCCCACACGGTGGGCGAGTTCGGCGTGGTGCTGATGATCGGTGGCAACATCCCCGACCGCACAAGGGTGGTTTCGGTCGCGATCTACGATCACGTCGAGGCGCTGGAGTACGCCCAGGCGCACTGGCTGTCGGCAGGCATGCTGCTGTTCAGCTTCGTGGTGCTGCTCGCGCTGTACGGACGGCGGCGCACGCACGGTGGCGGTTTCAACTGATGACCGGCATCGAGGCGCGCTTCGCGGTGAACTATGCCGGCTTTCGCCTGGAGGTGGACCTGCGCCTGCCCGGGCGCGGCGTCACCGCGCTGTTTGGCCACTCCGGCTCGGGCAAGACCACGCTCCTGCGCTGCGTCGCGGGGCTGGAGCCGGCAGCGCGTGGCCGCCTGGTGGTCAATGGCGAATGCTGGCAGGACGACGCCGGAGGCGTGTGCGTGCCCACGCACCGGCGCGCACTCGGCTACGTGTTCCAGGAGGCGAGCCTTTTTCCGCATCTCTCGGTGCGGCGCAACCTGGAGTTCGGCCTGCGCCGTATTCCTGCAGCGGCGCGGCGGGTGCGTCTGGATCATGCGGTGGCCCTGCTTGGGATCGAGACCCTGCTCGAGCGCATGCCCGAACGCCTCTCCGGCGGCGAGCGCCAGCGTGTGGGTATGGCGCGCGCGCTGCTCACCAGTCCGCGCATCCTGCTCATGGACGAGCCCTTGGCCGCGCTCGATCACAAGCGCAAGCAGGAGATCCTGCCCTACCTCGAGCGCCTGCACGACGAGCTCGACATTCCGGTGCTCTACGTCAGCCATTCGCCTGACGAGGTTGTGCGTCTGGCCGACCATGTGGTGATGCTCGGCGAGGGCAAGGTGATGGCCGCGGGTGAACTGCATGCCACCCTGGCCCGGCTCGATCTGCCGACCGCCTTCAGCGAGGACGCCGGGGTGGTGATCGACGGTACGGTGGCCGCGCATGACGACCACTACCACCTTACCCGCCTCGACTTTCCCGGCGGTGCGGTGTGGGTGCAGCGCCAGCAGGTGCCGCTTGGGCACGGGCTACGCTTCCGCATCCATGCGCGCGACATCAGTCTTGCAGATCATCAGGTCGCGGGTACCAGCATCCAGAACCTGCTCCCGGCGACGGTCGAGGAGGTCGTAGGCGCAGATACCCCCGCCCACGTGCTGGTGCGCATGGACGCGGGCGGCACCCCGCTGGTGGCGCGCATCACCCGTCGCTCCGCCGAGCAGCTCGTGCTGCGCCCCGGGCGGCGGATGTGGGCGCAGATCAAGTCGGTGGCCCTGCTGGGCTGAGGACGCCTGCATGCGGGTGTGCAGGAACGCGCCAGAGCGCCGTGCCAAGGAACCGTGCCAAGGAACCAAGGGGACTCCGTGCTCGCCCTCCGTCCTCTGCGGATGCGATGATGACGGCCCTTGCCACATGGACATGAAGATGACCGACCCATCGCGTATCCGCGCCCGCAACTTCCCTTCTGCCGGGGACGAGGCCCGTGCCGTCCAGCCGCACGGCCGCTATGACGGACCCGGCAGCGCCTTCCGCATGGCGTTCACCGACACCGATTTCCTGCTGCGCGAGGAGTTGCGCCCGGTACGGCTGCAGCTCGAACTGCTGAAGCCCGAGCTGATCCAGCAGGAGCAGGGTGTGGAATCCACCGTGGTCGTGTTTGGTAGCGCGCGCTTCAAGGCGCCGGACGTGGCCGACGCAATGCTGCGCGATGCGGTGGCCAGCGGGGACGAGGCCGCGATCCGGCGCGCGCAGCGCATGGTGAGCAACGCGCGCTGGTACGAGGAGGCGCGCCGCTTCGGTGAACTGGTCACGCGCGAGCCCGAGGCGTTGGGAGAACCGGTGATCGTCGCCACCGGCGGCGGCCCGGGGATCATGGAGGCGGGCAACCGCGGCGCCTACGAGGCTGGCGGGCGCAGCATGGGGATGAGCATCTTCCTGCCCTTCGAGGAGGCGCCCAACCCCTACATCACGCCCGAGTTGTGCTTCCAGTTCCACTACTTCGCCATCCGCAAGATGCACTTCCTGATGCGGGCGGTGGCACTGGTGAGCTTCCCGGGGGGCTTGGGTACGCTCGATGAGCTCTTCGAGGTGCTGACCCTGACCCAGACGCGCAAGATCCGCCGCCGGCCGATCATCCTGGTCGGGCGCGACTTCTGGCAGCGCCTGATCGACTTCGAGGTGTTGGTCGAGCATGGCGTGATCAGCCCCGAAGACCTGAACCTCTTCCACTACGCGGAGACGGCCGAGGAAGCCTGGGATGCGATCAAGGCGGCCTACAGTGGTGACAACCCCACGCTGACCGCGCGCCAGCTCCGGGGCAACTGAGCCGGCACGGCCCGCGTCGCATGCGCTTCCGGTTCCGCCTGTACCGCTCGTGATCGGACGCATGGAGCAGCGAGATGAATGACCGACCCTCCGAAATCGTCTTCATCCACGGTTTGTGGATGCATGGCTGCGTGTTCGGGCTGCACCGCCGCCGCGCCGCGCGGGCGGGCTGGCGCAGCCATGTGTATTCGTATCCTTCGCTGCGCGGGTCGTTGGATGCGGTCGCCGACGGGCTGGCCGATTTCGTGGCCGCGCACAACGGGCGACCCCTGCACCTGGTTGGCCACAGCCTCGGCGGTTGCGTTGTGCTGCATATGCTCGCCCGCCATCGCCCCGCCGGCATCGGGCGCGTGGTGCTGCTGGGTTCGCCCTGCTGCGGCTCCCGCCCTGCGCAGCGGGTGCTGCGCTTGCCGGTGCTGCACCACGCACTGGGGCGGGTGTTGCCGCAATGGCTGGCGCTGGCTCGGCCCGTACTCGATTCTGCGCTCGAGGTCGGCGTCCTGGCGGGCAACCGGCCCTATGGCCTTGGACGCATCGTGCCGGGACTGCCCTGGCCCAACGATGGCATGGTGGGCGTCGAGGAGACCCAATGGCCCGGTGCGCGTGCGCATCTCGTGCTCCCGGTCACGCACATGCAGATGCTGTGGTCGACGGACTGCCTCGTACAGACCTTGCACTTCCTGGAGGCGGGTTGCTTCCTGCATGAGGGTGGAGGGTGACTGGGGCGGGCGCGGCGCATCCGGTGTATGTGACGGCGGTCGTGAAGCATGCATGGTGTGAACAGGAACAAGGCTCTTAGAATAGGTCTTCGTTTTCCTGGAGGCTGAGAATGACGATCCCGCAGGCCGCGTGTTTCGGCAGGTTCCCTTGGGCGCGCCGCTCGTCTCCAGACTTGCCTGCCGTGGCGCGCGCAGCATGATCGCGTTCGCTTCACACGCGGGATGTCCGGCCCGGGGGGCAAGCCGCTTGGCTTGGACCTTCGGTCTGCTCCTGCTGTTGTGGAGCACCCTCGCGCGGGCGGCCGTGCCGCTCGATGTGCGTAACCGTCCGAGCAACCCCGTAGTTCCCGATCAGAGCTGAATCATCGATCGTTGCATCTCCGAACTCACTTCGGGAGAACGACGATGGAGCAGGAGAGACTGATGGCGCAGGCAGAGCTACCGGCTCAGCGCCGTGGCGAGGTGGCCGTACAGCGGCGCGTACACCGGG
>NZ_JBQWSN020000025.1:0-54500 GCF_052598215.2 Thauera sp. ZXT1-4
GCCTCGGCGACGATCTTCTGCAGTTCTTCGTCGGACAGCTCGAAGCTGGCCTTGTTTTCGTCCTGGCGGTTCATGTGCGCTGCCTCGAATCCATGCACTCAGGGACAAAAACGGCGGGGAGCCGGGGCCCGCCGCCGCTTCTGCTACAGGGTACGGCGCTCTGCCCCAGGGCGCCGCAAGGAGGAATTACATCCAGCCTTTTTCCTTGTAGTACTTCACCGCACCCTCGTGCAGCGGTGCGGACATGCCGTCCTTGATCATCTTCTGCGGTTCAAGGTTGGAAAAAGCCGGATGCAGCTTCTTGAAGTCCTCGAAGTTCTCGAACACGGCCTTGACCATGGTGTAAACCGCGTCCGGGGATACCTTGGCAGAGGTCACGATGCTCGCAACCACGCCGAAGGTCTGGGTCGACTCGGGATTGCCGGCATACATGCCACCCGGGATGGTGGCCGGGGCGAAGTAGGGGTACTGGGCGAGGATCTTGTCTACGCCTTCGCCGGCGACGTTCACCAGCTTGGCGCCGCAGGTGGTGGTCGGATCCTGGATGTTGGCGGCCGGGTGGCCGACGACGTAGGCGAAGCCGTCGATCTTGTTGTCGCACAGGGCTGCGCCGTGCTCGTCGGGTTTGAGCTCGGAGGCAAGCGAGAAATCGGAGAAGCTCATGCCCATGGCCGGCAGCAGCACCTCGAGTGTGGCGCGCTGGCCCGAGCCCGGATTGCCGATGTTGAAGCGCTTGCCCTTGAAGTCTTCCATCTTGGTGATGTTGGCTTCCTTGCGCGCGAGCACGGTCAGCGGCTCGCCATGAAGCGAGAACACGGAGCGCAGGTCGGCGAAGGCCCCGCTGTCCTTGAACTGGACTTCGCCGTTCAGGGCGTTGTACTGGATATCGGACTGCGAGACGCCGAAGTCGAGCTCGCCTGCCTTGATGGTGTTGACGTTGTATACCGAACCGCCGGTGCTTTCGACCGAGCAGCGGAAGCCGTGCTGGGCACGGTCCTTGTTGATCAGGCGGCAGATTGCGCCGCCGGCGGCGTAATACACGCCGGTCACGCCCCCGGTGCCGATGGTGACGAACTTCTGCTGGGCGTGCGCAGGCGCTGCCCCAAGGGTGCCGACAAGTGCGAAGGCGGCTGCCAGGGCGGTCAGTTTCTTCATGAAGCTCTCCTGTGAGTGAATTGACGAGCCGGCGATCGGCTCGGGGCCATGGCGACACATGCGCCGCGGGTTCGTTGGGGCGAAGCATCCCACAAAACGTGCGATGCGGGCACTCGGGGTTTCCCGAAGAGGGGGTGGTGTCGCGCTAGAATCGGTGCATGAACGGAAACAACGATATGGGGCCCACGGCCGCTGGTGCCGGGGCTCGGGCGTGCCCGACGAGTCTTGTTGGGCTGATTGACGCGGCGGGGACGCAGCATGCGTATGCGGGCACATCGGCGCGCATCGTGTCGCTGGTACCATCGCTCACGGAACTGTTGTTCGATCTTGGGCTGGGCGATCAACTGGTAGGGCGGACGGGGTTCTGCGTGCATCCTCGTGATGCGGTGCGTACCGTCCCCAAGGTTGGTGGCACCAAGGACGTCCGGATCGAGCGCGTGCGCGCGCTTTCGCCGACACATGTGCTGGTCAACATGGACGAGAATCGGCGCGAGACGGTCGAAGAACTCGCAGCCTTCGTGCCGAACATCATCGTTACCCATCCCGGTACGCCACTCGACAATCTGGCGCTCTTCCATCTGCTTGGCGGCGTCTTCGGGGCTGAGCGGGCGGCCCTGCAGCTCGGCGAGGATCTGCGTGCGGCGCTGGCCGAGGCGTCGGCGTTGCGCACGGAGGTGCCGGATGAAGCGGTGCTGTACCTGATCTGGCGTGAGCCGTGGATGACCGTCGCGCGTGATACCTACATCGCCGCGACCCTTGCCGCGGTCGGCTGGCATACGCTGCCGGAAGTGGCGGGTGGGGAGACGGGTGCCGCGCGCTACCCAGCCTTCACCTGGGACGCGCCGTGGCTGCTTGGGGTCGAGCGCGTGCTGCTGTCCACCGAGCCCTATCGTTTCCGTGACGCACATATCGGCGAGGTGGCGGGTCTGGCCGGGCGGCCGGCGGCGCTGGTGGACGGCGAGATGGTGTCCTGGTACGGCAGCCGTGCGGCCAGGGGGGTGCGCTGGCTCTGCGCACTGCGCCGCAGCCTTGCGGTGGGCGCCTGAGCGTAGTCTGCCTGCCAGCGATAAGGGTGATTGCGACCGGGCGCTTGCGACAGGGGCGCCTGCATTCAGGGCGCCTACCTCGGCGCCGGGGCAGGTTCAGGCGCCTGCTGCGGCGGTGACCGTCTGCTGGAAGCGTTCCGGCGTTTCGACAGCGAAGTACGGTCGGATGGCCACGTGGCGACGCAGGCGGAGCAGCGCCTTGTCGCGTGTCAGCAGGTGTTTGGCCTGGCTTGCCCAGGCGATTTCGAGGAACTTCTGGTCGTCTGCGTCACTGCAGCGCGGCAAAGGTCTCGCCATCGCGTCGGCGACGTCTCGCGTTTCTGTGGCGAGCGTGACGCGGGCGCAGTATGCGGCGAGGAGGCTTGCCTGTGCTGCTTCGCCCTGAGCGAACTGGCGGTAGGCGAGCACGCGCCGCAACTCCTCCAGCGCATCTTCACGGCTGAACAAACGGCAATTTGCGGCCTCGATCCAGTCGCGCAGCCCGCGGAGCGCCGGGTCGCGGAACATCCATAGGGCGAGCACGGCATTGGTGTCGAGCACAAGGCCCGGCGGCGGTGCCGCAACAAGGGCGTCAGGCGAGAGCAGAGGGGTGGGAGGCGCGGTCACGTCCGGGAGCGTGGAGGGGCGGGGTAGTCAGGGGGCGCGAGGCAGGGTAACGCGCACCGGTAAACGGAAAAACGGGGAGGGTTGCCCCTCCCCGCTTCAGTGCTGCGATTCTCAGCTTGCGGCCGTGGCGTCGATGCGAATCTTGACGAAGCTTCCCGGTGCATCCTCTAGCGCCTTCAGCTTTCCGCTGGCGGGGTCGCGTGCGTCGACCTGCTCGTTGTCGTGCGCAGTGACCCAGGCCTGCCAGTCGGTCCACCACGACCCCGGATGTTGCTGGCTGCCCTCGAGCCAAGCGTCAGCTGTTTCCGGCAGTTTGGCGGTGGGGTTGAGCCAGTAGCCGTACTTGTTCGCGGCGGGCGGGTTGACGATGCCGGCGATGTGGCCGGAGCCGCCGAGCACGAAGCGGGTCGGGCCGCCGAAGCGACGGGCGCCCATATAGGTGCTCTTCCACGGTGCGATGTGGTCTTCGATCGTGGAGATGAAGTAGCACGGCACCTTGATCTTGCCGAGGTCGATCGGGGTGCCGTCGATCTCGATGCCGCCCGGCTCGATGAGGCGGTTTTCCATGTACATCTTGCGCAGGTAGAAACTGTGCATGGTGGCGGGCATGCGGGTGGAGTCCGAGTTCCAGTACAGCAGGTCGAACGGGAACGGGTCCTTGCCCATCAGGTAGTTGTTCACCACGAAGGACCAGATCAGGTCGTTGGCCCGCAGCATGTTGAAGGTGCCGGCCATCTCCGAGCCTTCCAGATAGCCGCGCTCGAACATCTTCTTCTCGAGGCTGGTGACCTGGCCTTCGTCGATGAACACGCCGAGTTCGCCCGGATCGGTGAAGTCGGTCATGGTGGTGAAGAAGGTGGCCGAGGCGATGCGCTTCTGCCGTTTCGCCGCCAGATAGGCGAGCGATGTGGCGAGCAGCGTGCCGCCCAGGCAATAGCCCGCGGCATTGACCTCCTTTTCGCCGGTTTGCTGCTCGATCGCGTCGAGGGCGGCGATGATGCCTTCCTTGACGTAGGCGTCGAAGCTCTTCGCGGCCAGGCGCTCGTCCGGGTTCACCCAGGAGATCACGAACACCGTGTGGCCCTGGTCGACAGCCCACTTGATGTACGAATTCTTTTCGCGCAGGTCGAGGATGTAGAACTTGTTGATCCAGGGCGGAACGATCAGCAGCGGCTTCTTGAGCGCCTTTTCGGTGCTCGGGGTGTATTGCAGCAGCTGCATCATCTCGGTCTGGAACACCACCTTGCCCGGCGTGGTGGCGACATTCTTGCCCAGCTCGAAGGCCGTGGTGTCGGTCATCCTGACGCGCAGGTTGCCGCCGCCGTCCTCGACGTCGCGCAGCAGGTTGTTGAGACCCTTGAGCAGATTCTGGCCGTGGCTCTTGACGGTCTCGCGGAAGACCTCGGGGTTGGTCATCGCGAAGTTGGATGGCGACAGGGCGTCGATGTACTGGCGGGTGTAGAAGGTGACCTTCTTCTGCGTCTGTTCGTCGAGGCCGTCGACACCGCTGACGGTGTCGTGAATGTGGCGTGCGGCGATGAGATAGGACTGCTTGATGAAGTCGAACAGGAAGTGCTCTTCCCATTCCTCGTCCTTGAAGCGCTTGTCGGTTTTCTCGGGCGTGGCGATCGGGGTGGCGTTGAGGCCGGCCACGCGCATCATCGATTGTTGCCAGAGCGAGAAGTAGTCCCAGACCAGGTTCATCTGTGCCTGGGCGAGCTTGTAGGGGTTGGCCAGCAGCTTGGCCATCATGTCCATGAAGGCCTGTGCGATGCCGAGCTCGTCGGCTGGTGCCGAGACGCCCTTCTTGAGCTGGCGGTGCACGTGTTCGTTGATCAGGTGCGAGGCGCGGCGGGCGACTTCAGCGTAGGTCTTGGCGACTTCCTGCGGGTCGGGCAGGTCGCACTTGGGGGTCTCGTTGGTGGGTGCAGCCATCTCGTACGGGCTCCTGTTGCTGGCGGGGCGGGGTTATCGGTTAAGAGTGAAGTTAGGGGTGAAACGAATCAGTCCGTCCGCTTCGATCCGTCTCGAGAGCGCTCCCTGAGTCTCGAGATGGTTGAGGTGGGCAATGGCCTCCCCCATGGCGAACATGACCTGATGGGTGTCCAGCTCGCGGGGAAACAGCGTCGACAGCAATTCCGCTGCAGTCTTCGGCGTGCCGCAGGCGGCCAGCAGAAGCTCGCAGCGTTCGCGATGGTGTGCGGCCAGCTGCTCCACCCGGGCCTGGATACCCTTGAATGGTTTGCCGTGCGATGGTAGCACGAGCGTATCGGCCGGCAAGGTGCACAATTCCCTCAATGACTTGAGGAACCAGCCCAGTGGATCGTCATGCGGGGTGGCGGCATAGACGCTGACGTTGGTGGAGATGCGCGGCAGCAGCATGTCGCCCGAAATGAGCACGCCGAGCTCGGCGCAATACAGGCTCGCATGTTCGGGTGCGTGGCCGTGGCCGATGATCACCCGCCATTCGTGTGCCCCGATGCGCAGGCTGTCGTCGGCGAAGAGGCGGTGAAAGCTCGCAGGCAGCGCGGGTGCGCCATGGCGGTAGGCATTGCCGCGGCGGGACAGCGCGTCGTGCCGCGCATCCCGGAGGCCATGGCTGGCGAACTGCGCGAGCATGTCCGTGACGCAATAGCCGGGCAGTTGATGCCAGATCGCTTGCGCGGCCAGAAACTCGCCCTGGGTCATCTCGATGCGGGCGCCGTCGCGCGCGGCCAGCCAGCTCGCCAGGCCGATGTGGTCGGGGTGGTGGTGGGTGACGACCACACGCCGCACCGGTCGTCCGTCCGCGGCCAGCACGGCGTCCCATGCTGCACGGGTATCGTCGAGGGCATAGCCGCAGTCGATCACGGCGAGGCTGTCGCCGTCGTCCAGCAGCCAGAGGTTGATGTGGTCGAGCGCGAACGGCAGGCGCATGCGCAGCCAGCGTACGCCCGGTGCGACGGGGATGGTTTCACCCGAGGCAGGCAGGGTATCGAAGGGAAAGGCGAGTGCGGGGCCGGTGTTCTCGATCATGGGGGTGTCCTGTGTCGATGTCGGGGATGGTGCGCGCATTGGGCGTGCTGGGGCGCAGCCGATGCGGTCCGGTCGTGGAGCTCGATTGCCCAATTGACTGGAATCTGATTAACTTCGGATCGATTTTTCTTTAATCGGCTAGCAAAACAAGGCACTGCAGCGCATTGTCCGCATGGGCCTGCGGGTTGCGCCGACCGAGCATGGTCAACGAACAAACCTACACGATCACCGAGCTTGCGCGCGAATTCGGCATTACGCCTCGTGCAATCCGCTTTTACGAAGACCAGGGGCTGCTCACACCAGCCAGGGCCGGGCGTGCCCGCGTCTATACCAAGGCCGATCGTACCCGACTGAAGCTTACCTTGCGTGGCAAGCGGCTGGGGCTTTCGCTGGCCGAGATCCGCGAGTTGCTGGGCATGTACGGTGGCGTACAGGATTCCGTGCCGCAACTCGAACGATTTCTGCGCGTGCTGGCCGAGCGGCGTGCGTCGCTCGAGCAGCAGCGCCGCGACATCGAAGCGGTCCTGGAGGAGATCGACATGATCGAGCGCCAGTGCCAGGCTCTGCTTGGCGACAACGCGGAAGGCGCTGCAGCGGCCAAGGCGGAGCTGGCGCGCTGCATCGATCGGGTCGGGACGGCCTGATCGGGTCAGGTTGGCTCCATTGGTGTGAAGTGTGATTTACGTTGACGTAAACGTTAAAACAAAGAAAATACCGATACAAGAAGGAGACGAACGATGCGAGCAGAGATGCAGCCATTCCAGCCACGTGACCCTGCCTACGCAGAGCGGGTCCGGTCGAGCTTCGCCCTTCAGCACGCGATGACCCTGATCGGCGCACAACTGGTGGTGGTCGAACCGGGCTACACCGAAATCCATCTGCCGCATCGTGCGGAGATCACCCAGCAGCACGGCTTCATTCATGGCGGGGTTGTTGGCATGATCGCTGACTCGGCCGCGGGGTATGCGGCCAACACGCTGACCCCGCCCGACACCAGCGTGCTTACCGTGGAGTACAAGCTCAACCTGGTCGCGCCTGCCGACGGCCAGCGCCTGGTTGCGCGGGGCGAGGTCATCAAGCCCGGACGCACCCTGATCATCACCCACGCGGAGGTTTTCGCGGTGCGTGACGAGAAGTGGACCCTGTGCGCCGTGATGCAGCAGACGATCATGGCCATGCACGGCCGCAAGGAGCGTGACGCATGATGTGCCCAGTCTGCAGATGCGCAGGCCCGTATCTGAATCCTGGTTCCTGGGGGGCGTGAGCGATGCCTTCGCGCCTTTGTGTTCTCACCGCTGCGGACGCTACCGAACTCGGACATGTGCGCGGGTTCTTCCGCCAATACGCGGCCTGGCTCGGCGTGGATCTGAGCTATCAGGGCTTTGCCGATGAGGTTGCGAACCTGCCCGGTGCCTACGGCGAGGCAGATGGCCGTCTGTTCTACGCCGAGGTCGATGGCAAGCCCGCCGGCTGCGTGGGCATCCGCCGCTTCTCCGAAGGTGTGTGCGAGATGAAGCGGCTCTACGTCGATCCAGCCTTTCGCGGCCTGGGCGTCGGGCGCAAGTTGGCCCTCGCTGCGATCAAGGCCGCGCACCTGCTCGGCTACCGCCGCATCCTGCTCGATACCGTCCCGGCGATGCGGATCGCGGTGAAGCTTTACCGTGAGCTTGGCTTCAAGGAAGTGCCTGCCTACTACCCCTCTCCGGTGGAGGGGACGATCTTCCTGACCCTCGACCTGGAGAACTGGTCGGAGGACGAGGTCAACAACGAGAACCTGTTCCATCTCTTCGACTACAACCAGGCGTGGTCGCGCCAGATGCAGCAGATCGACCCTGGCTTCTTCGGCAAGCTGGCGCAGCTGCAGGCGCCTGAGTATCTGTGGATCGGTTGCTCTGACTCCCGCGTACCTGCCAACCAGATCGTCGGCCTGTTGCCGGGCGAGGTCTTCGTCCACCGCAACATCGCCAACGTCGTTGTGCACACAGACCTCAACGCATTGGCGGTAATTCAGTACGCGGTCGATGTGCTCAAGGTGAAGCACATCATGGTGGTTGGCCACTATGGCTGCGGCGGTGTAAAGGCAGCACTCGAACGTACTCGGGTCGGGCTGACCGACCTGTGGCTGCGCCATGTGCAGGATGTGCATGTACGCCACCTGCAGGCGGTTGACACGCTGCCACCCGAGCGTCGTCACGCTCGCTTGTGCGAACTCAATGTCATTGAGCAGGTGGCCAACGTCGCGCAGACCGTGGTCGTGCAGGACGCCTGGCAGCGCGGCCAGCGGCTGACCGTGCATGGCTGGATCTATGGCCTCAAGGATGGCCGTATCCATGACCTGGGACTCAACGTCAGCCGTCCCGACGACCTCTTGCCGCGCTATGCCGCGGCCCTCGAAGCGCTCGGTGATTGAGCGCCAACCTCTTACGCATTCAACAGGAGAACTGCATGTCCGATCCCGTCGTCATCGTTTCCGTCGCCCGTACCCCGCTGGGCGGCTTCCAGGGCGAGTTGTCCAGCCTGACCACACCGCAACTCGGCGCCATCGCCATCCAGGCGGCGGTCGAGCGCGCCGGCCTCAAGGCCGAGCAGGTCGAAGAAGTCATCATGGGTTGCGTGCTGCCCGCCGGTCTGGGCCAGGCGCCCGCCCGCCAGGCCGCGCTCGGCGCCGGCCTGCCGCTGTCGGCCGGCTGCACCACCATCAACAAGGTGTGCGGCTCGGGCATGAAGGCCACCATGCTCGCCCACGACCTGATCCTGGCAGGCAGCAACGAGGTGATGGTCGCCGGCGGCATGGAATCCATGTCCAACGCGCCCTACCTGCTGCCCAAGGCGCGCGGCGGCTATCGCCTCGGTCACGGCCAGATGTTCGATCACATGTTCCTCGACGGCCTGGAAGACAGCTACTCCAAGGAGAACAAGGGCCGCCTGATGGGCACCTTCGCCGAGGAGTGCGCCAGCCACTTCAGCTTCAGCCGCCAGGCGCAGGACGAGTTCGCCATCGCCTCGACCACGCGCGCGCAGGCCGCGATCAACAACGGCGACTTCACCTGGGAGATGGTGCCGGTCACCGTGTCCGGCCGCAAGGGCGACGTTGTCGTCGACAAGGACGAGCAGCCGCTGAAGGCGCAGATCGACAAGATCCCGGGCCTGAAGCCTGCGTTCAAGAAGGACGGTACAGTCACGCCGGCCAACTCGAGCTCGATCTCGGACGGTGCCGCGGCGCTGGTGCTGATGCGCAAGTCCACCGCCGACAAGCTGGGCCTCAAGCCGGTCGCGACCATCGTCGGCCACGCCACCCATGCGCAGGCGCCAGCCTGGTTCACGACGGCTCCGGTGGGTGCGATGCAGAAGGTGCTGGCCAAGGCCGGCTGGTCGACCGACGACGTCGATCTGTGGGAGATCAACGAGGCCTTCGCGGTCGTCACCATGGCGGCGATGCACGAAATGAAGCTGTCGCACGACAAGGTCAACGTCAATGGCGGTGCCTGCGCGCTGGGCCATCCGATCGGCGCCTCGGGCGCGCGCATCCTGGTCTCGCTGATCGGCGCGCTGCGCAAGCGCGGCCTCAAGCGTGGCGTGGCCAGCCTGTGCATCGGCGGTGGCGAGGCGACGGCGATGGCGATCGAGGTCGATGCCGCGGTGGGCTGCGGCGGTTAAGGGGGCGCAACATGATTCTGACTCAGGAACAGGAACTCATCCGCGACTCGATGCGCGCCTTCGCGCAGGAGCGCCTGGCCCCCTTCGCCGCCGAATGGGACCGCAACCACACCTTCCCGCGCGAGGCGCTGAACGAGCTTGCCGAACTCGGTGCGCTCGGCATGGTGGTGCCCGAGGAGTGGGGCGGGGCCGGCATGGACTACATGAGCCTGGTGCTGACGCTGGAAGAGATCGCCGCCGGCGACGGTGCCACGTCGACCATCGTCAGCGTGCAGAACTCGCTGCCCTGCGGGATCATCAACCGCTTCGGCACCGATGCCCAGAAGGAAACCTGGCTGAAGCCGCTCGCCCGTGGCGAGAAGCTCGGCTGCTTCTGCCTCACCGAGCCGCACGTGGGCTCGGATGCGTCGGCCATCCGCACTTCCGCGGTGCGCGAAGGCAACGAGTGGGTGCTGAACGGCGTCAAGCAGTTCATCACCACCGGCAAGCACGCCGATGTCGCCATCGTGTTCGCGGTGACCGACAAGGCCGCCGGCAAGAAGGGCATCACCTGCTTCCTGGTGCCGGCGAACGCACCGGGCTACCAGGTTGGCCGCATCGAGGAGAAGATGGGCCAGAAGGCGTCCGACACCACCCAGATCCTGTTCGAGAACTGCCGCATCCCGGCCGACTCGGTGATCGGTGCGGAAGGCGAAGGTTACCGGATCGCGCTGTCCAACCTCGAAGCCGGCCGTATCGGCATCGCGGCGCAATGCCTGGGCATGGCGCGCGCCGCGCTGGAAGCGGCGGTGAAATACGCGCAGGAGCGCGAGAGCTTCGGCAAGCCGATCTTCGAGCATCAGGCGGTGAACTTCCGCCTCGCTGACATGGCGACTCAACTGGAGGCCGCGCGCCAGCTCGTGTGGCACGCCGCCAGCCTCAAGGATGCCGGCCGTCCGTGCCTGAAGGAGGCTTCGATGGCCAAGCTGTTCGCCTCCGAGATGGCCGAGCGCGTGTGCTCGGACGCCATCCAGGTGCACGGCGGCTATGGCTACGTCACCGACTTCCCGGTCGAGCGCATCTACCGAGACGTGCGCGTGTGCCAGATCTACGAAGGCGCCAGCGACATCCAGAAGCTGGTGATCGGCCGCGCGCTGGCGGGCTGACCGGCTCCGTAGCCATGGCGTTGTGTGGGTCTCGCTCATGCGGCTGCCCCTTGCTTTCAGGCAGGGCGGCCGCATGGTGCGGGCCCGCACCGGCGCCGCAGTGTGTTATAGAGAGGGCACCACTCCTCACCGCGTACAAGGACGCCCCTCATGAGTAGCTCTCGAGACTACGCCGTCGTCTTCGGCACCGAAGACCTCCTGAAAAGCTTGTGCGACTCGGTCGCAAAGGTACTGGCAGTCGCGACGCAGAGCGAAATCCGCTACTCGGGAATGGTCCAGCGCATCTCCAAGACCTGCCTGAAGCCCGACATCGGCTGCTTCGTGCTGTTCGATGGCGGATTCTCCGGTCTGGTGGTCATCAACTTCTCTGCCCAGGCTGCGATGGAGCTGTATCAGAAGTACCTGCTCAGCATGGGGATGTCGAAAAGCGATCTCGCTGCGTCGCACACCGCCGATGAGGTCAGCAACGTCATGGGCGAACTGATGAACCAGATCGTCGGCGATTTCACCGGCAAGGTCGGTCGTGAGCTTCAGACGCACATCACGCAGAATCAGCCCAAGATGCTGGTCCTCAACAAGCAGGTCATTCTCAGCGTCGACACCAAGCTCGACAACCCTGAGGCGCGGCGAGTGACCTTCTACACCGGCGAACACAACATCTTCTACCTCGAGCTTGCGGTCGATCGTACCGAGTTCATCAAGCTCAATGATTTCGACGCCAATGAGGTACTCGACCCGGATGCTTTGCTCGAGCAGAACTCGAACGGTGCAGCCGGTGGCAAGGTTCACGGCACCCAAGAGGGTGGGGATCACGACGAGCTCCTGAAGTCGCTCGGCATGTAGGGCACCTCGGGCCGGGGCGCGCCGGGCGCAGGCTTCGCAGCACGCACAGCCGAACCGCCGGGCCGAACTCTGCCAGGCGCCCTCGGATTTACTCCCCGCCGTGCACCTCAGCGAACTTGCGCTCCATCTCGCGCCGCATCGCGCGGCGCACCTCGGCTTCGCGGAAGCGCCGGCGTTCGTCCGGCGTGCGGGGCTCCAGCGGTGGCACCCTCGTTGGCCGGCCTCCATCGTCGACCGCGATCATGGTGAAGAAGCAGCTATTGACGTGGCGTACGACCTTGGCGCGGATGTCTTCTGCGACAACCTTGATGCCCACCTCCATCGAGGAGTTGCCAGTGTGGTTGACCGAGGCGAGGAAGGTGACGAGTTCGCCGACCTGAATGGGCTGGCGGAACATCACCTGGTCGACGCTGAGTGTGACGACATAGTGGCCGGCGTAGCGGGCAGCACAGGCGTAGGCGACCTGGTCGAGCAGCTTGAGGATGGCGCCCCCATGGACCTTGCCCGAGAAGTTTGCGGTATCGGGCGTCATCAGGACGGTCATGGTGAGCTGGTGGGCGGGCAGGTCCATTGTGGTGTCTCGGGTTGATCCAGAAAGGTGCGACCCAGGCCGTGCCGGTCTCCGGCCTGGCACGGCAGTGTCGCCCCCGGCGAGGCGGGGCGCAAGGCTGGAACGCAGGCTTCAAGTGGGTGTTCGTGGTGTTGGAGACGCTGGAGTTGGTGATGGAGCACAATGTGCTCGTGAAGCGCAACGAGGTGACCCAATCCCCGCTGGGGGCTAGGGTGCCGGGCCAGCGTCTGTCCGGTACACGCTTGGCGCCACCCCCGTCCACTCCCGGAACGCGCGCGCAAAGCTCTTCTCGCTGTCGAAGCCGATCGCTGCCGCGACCTGCTTTACCGACTTCCGTGTCTGCAGCAACAGCCTGATCGCGTGCTCGCGCCGCACCTCGTTCTTCAGCTTCTGCAGGGACACGCCTTCTTCCTTCAGCTGCCGGTGCAGGGTGCGCACTGAAGTATTGAGCTGGGCGGCGACGTCCTCGGCGGTGTGGGCCGCGGCGGGGGCGGCGGCGAGGAGTTGGGCGACGCTGTGCACCAGCAGGCGGTCGCGGCGATACTGCCGCACGGTCAGTGGCAGGGCGCGTTGCAGCATGGCCTGCAGCGCCTTCTCGTCGCGGCGCACGGGGAGCGCCAGGTAGCGTGCGTCGAAGCAGATCGATGCGGGTTCTGCGGCGAAGCGTGCGGGGCCAGCGAAGAGATAGGCGTAGGCGTCGGCATGGCCCGGGGCCGGGAAGGGGAAGGTGGCCTCGGTGAGCGCGATGCGCGAGTCGACCAGCCAGCAAGCGTAGCCGAGCAGGTAGCGCAGCGTGCTGACGAGGCAGAACTCGCGCAGCTCACCGAGTTCTGTGTTTTCGCTGACACGGATCGTGGCGAGTCCCCCGCGCTGCGTAAGTGTGAAGACGATGTCTTCTGTGAGCAGGCGGTGGTGCCGGCACCAGCGCTTGAGGGCTACTTCCAGCGTCGGCGCGGTGAGCGAGGCGCGGCACAGCATGCCGTAGCTGCCCCAGGGGAGCCGGCGCGAGAACCAGCCCAGGGCCTCGTCATCGAGCGCCTGCATCGCCACCCCCGAGAGCAGCTCCATCTGCGCGGCGGTGACGCGCGCGGCGGAGTCGTCCAGCAAGGCGGCTGAGATCTGCGCCTGCGCGAGCGCGCTGGCCGGATCCATGCCCCGGCTACGATACCCGGTGACGATCGCGCGAATGAAGGCGATCGGTGTGGCGGCGCGGCCGCGGGTGAGTTCCGCAGGCGAGGGGGCGAGTATGTTCATGTGCCGCAATGCTAGCTGGCGTGGCACGAATTGCAACCATGATGGCACTCGTGGACCGCGGTGCGCCGCTAATCTCGGTCCATCCTCGGGCATGCGCCGTCCATAATGGATTTGCGCAAGACGCCCACCGCGCCAGGACAACCTCGAGAAGGAGACACCCCATGAACGTGCCCAGCCTGAACTTCAACCTCGGCGAGACCATCGACGCGCTGCGCGACACGCTGCAGGCTTTCTGCGCCGCGGAGATCGCACCGCGCGCGGCGGAGATCGACCGCGTCAACGAGTTCCCCGCCGACCTGTGGAAGAAGCTCGGTGACCTTGGCGTGCATGGCATGACGGTGAGCGAGGAGTACGGCGGCACCGACATGGGCTACCTGGCCCACATCGTCGCGATGGAAGAAATCTCGCGTGCCTCGGCGTCGGTCGGCCTGTCCTACGGCGCGCACTCCAACCTGTGCATCAACCAGATCCGCCGCAACGGCACCGAGGCGCAGAAGCAGAAGTACCTGCCCAAGCTGATCTCGGGCGAGCACGTCGGTGCGCTGGCGATGTCCGAGCCCAACGCCGGTTCCGACGTGGTGTCGATGAAGCTGCGTGCCGACCGCAAGGGCGATCGTTTCGTCCTCAACGGCGCCAAGATGTGGATCACCAACGGCGGCGATGCCGACACCCTGGTGGTCTATGCCAAGACCGACGTCAATGCCGGCCCCAAGGGCATCACCGCCTTCATCATCGAGAAGGGCATGAAGGGCTTCAGCTGCGGCACCCACCTCGACAAGCTGGGCATGCGCGGCTCCAACACCTATCCGCTGTTCTTCGACGACGTCGAGGTGCCGCTTGAGAACGTGCTCGGCGGTGAGGCCAACATCGGCCGCGGCGTGCAGGTGCTGATGTCGGGCCTGGACTATGAGCGCGCGGTGCTGTCGGGCGGCCCGCTCGGCATCATGGCGGCGTGCATGGACGCGGTCGTGCCCTACATGCACGAGCGCAAGCAGTTCGACACCCCGATCGGCGAGTTCCAGCTCATGCAGGGCAAGATCGCCGACATGTACTCCACCTGGAGCGCCTGCCGCGCCTATGCCTACGCAGTGGGGCAGGCCTGCGACCGCGCCGACCACGCGCGCACGCTGCGCAAGGACGCTGCCGGCGTGATCCTCTACACCGCCGAGAAGGCCACCTGGATGGCGGGCGAGGCGATCCAGGCGCTGGGCGGCGTGGGTTACACCAACGAGTATTCGGTGGGTCGCCTGTGGCGTGACGCCAAGCTGTACGAGATCGGCGCCGGCACCAGCGAGATCCGTCGCATGCTGATCGGCCGCGAGCTGTTCTCCGAGACGCGCTGAGTCTCCGACGGAGAGGAAACATGGCCGAGCCGATCGACTTCTATTTCGACTTCTCCTCGCCTTACGGTTACTTCATGGCGGAGAAGATCGACGCGCTGGCGGCCGCCCACGGCCGCAGCGTGCGCTGGCGTCCCTTTCTGCTGGGGGCGGTGTACAAGGTGACAGGCGAGGTTCCGCTGCCATCGAAGCCGCTCAAGGGCGACTACTCGAAGCATGATTTCGAGCGCTCGGCCCGTTTTCTCGGCCTGTCGTGCCGCATTCCCGAGGCCTTCCCGATCGGCACCCAGATCGCGGCGCGCGCCTTCTACTGGCTCGACGAGCGTGACCCGGTCGCAGCACGCGCCTTTGCGCTGGCCGCCTACCGTGCCTATTTCGGCGAGGGGTGCGACATCTCGCAGGAGACGGCGGTGCTCGACCTCGCCGCGGCCCACGGTGCCGACCGTGCCGGGTTGGCCGAGGCGCTTGCCGGCGAAGCCGTCCGCAACCGGCTGAAGGATGAGTGTGCCCAGGCTATCGCGCGCGGCGTGTTCGGTTCGCCCTTCGTCATCATCGATGGCGAGCCTTTCTGGGGCGTGGACCGCATCCCGCAGATCGAACGCTGGTTGCAGACGGGCGGGTTCTGACATTGGAGGTGCCGTGCCGGCTGGTTAGCGCGGGGCGGGCCTGAATCAAGTAACGGCCGGACTGCGGGGGCGACCGAGATCCGCCACGCGGGACGAGATACGAGGACGAGGGGACATGAGCACGATCAAATCTGCCATCAACACGCGCAGCGAGGACTTCCAGGCCAACGCGGCCAGCCTGCGCACCCAGGTCGAGGACCTTCGCGCCAAGGCGGCGCAGGTCAGCCTTGGCGGCGGCGAGTCGGCCCGCGCCAAGCACACCGCCCGCGGCAAGCTGCTGCCGCGCGACCGCGTCGGCCATCTGCTCGATCCGGGCACGCCTTTCCTTGAAGTCGGCCAGATGGCGGCCTACGGCATGTACGACGACGAAGCGCCGAGCGCGGGTGTCATCACCGGCATCGGCCGCGTGCAGGGCGTCGAATGCATGATCGTGGCCAACGACGCCACGGTGAAGGGCGGCACCTACTACCCGATGACGGTCAAGAAGCACCTGCGCGCGCAGGAGATCGCCGAGCAGAACAACCTGCCCTGCATCTACCTGGTCGACTCGGGCGGCGCCTTCCTGCCCAAGCAGGACGAGGTCTTCCCCGACCGCGACCACTTTGGCCGCATCTTCTACAACCAGGCCAACATGTCGGCCAAGGGCATTCCGCAGATCGCGGTGGTGATGGGCTCGTGCACCGCGGGCGGCGCCTACGTGCCGGCGATGTCGGACGAGACCGTCATCGTCAAGAACCAGGGCACCATCTTCCTCGGCGGTCCGCCGCTGGTGAAGGCGGCGACCGGCGAGGTGGTGAGCGCCGAGGATCTCGGCGGCGGCGACGTGCATACGCGCCTGTCGGGCGTGGCCGACCACCTGGCCGAGAACGACGCCCACGCGCTCTACATCGCGCGCCGCATCGTCTCCAACCTCAACCGGACCAAGCCGATCAACCTCGCGCTCGGGCAGGGCGAGGAGCCGCTGTACGACCCGGAAGAGATCTACGGCATCATCCCCAGCGACACCCGCAAGCCCTTCGACGTGCGCGAGATCATCGCGCGCGTGGTCGATGGCTCGCGCTTCGACGAATTCAAGGCGCGCTACGGCACCACGCTGGTGTGCGGCTTCGCCCAGCTCCACGGCTACCCGGTGGGCATCGTCGCCAACAACGGCATCCTGTTCGGCGAGTCGGCGCAGAAGGGCGCGCACTTCATCGAGCTGTGCGGCCAGCGCGGCATTCCGCTGCTGTTCCTGCAGAACATCACCGGCTTCATGGTCGGCCGCAAGTACGAGAACGGCGGTATCGCCAAGGACGGCGCCAAGATGGTGACGGCCGTGGCCACCGTGCAGGTGCCGAAGATCACCATGCTCATCGGCGGCTCCTTCGGCGCCGGCAACTACGGCATGTGCGGCCGCGCCTACTCGCCGCGCTTCCTGTGGATGTGGCCGAATTCGCGTATCAGCGTGATGGGCGGCGAACAGGCGGCGAGCGTGCTGTCCACCGTGCGCCGCGACGGCATCGAGGCCAAGGGCGGCAGCTGGAGCAAGGAAGAGGAAGAGGCCTTCAAGGCGCCGATCCGCGACCAGTACGAGTTCCAGGGCCATCCCTACTACGCCACCGCGCGCATGTGGGACGACGGCGTCGTCGATCCGGCGCAGTCGCGGCGCATCCTCGGCCTCTCGCTGTCGGCGGCGCTCAACGCGCCGATCCAGCCGACGAAGTTCGGCGTGTTCCGGATGTAAGGGGGCCAGACATGAGCTACGAGACCCTGGAAATCGTCCGTGAAGCCGGTGTGGCGACGATCTGGATGAACCGTCCGGACGTGCACAACGCCTTCAACGCGCAGCTGATCGCCGATCTCACCGCCGCCTGCATCGTGCTCGATGCCGACGACACGGTGCGCGCGGTGGTGCTGGCCGGGCGGGGCAAGAGCTTCTCCGCCGGCGCCGATCTCAACTGGATGAAGGCCGCCGGCGAGGCGAGCGAGGCGGAGAACTTCGCCGACGCGATGAAGCTTGCCGGCATGCTGCGCACCCTGGCCGAGATGAAGAAGCCCACCATCGGACGTGTGCATGGCGCGGCACTGGGCGGCGGCATGGGGCTGGCGAGCGCCTGCGACATCTGTATCGCCTCCGACCGCGCGGTGTTCGCGACCTCCGAGGTCAAGTTCGGGATCATCCCCTCGGCGATCAGCCCCTACGTGATCCGCGCCATCGGCGAGCGCCAGGCCTACCGCTACTTCCAGACCGCCGAGCGCATCAATGCGGCGCGTGCGGCCGCGCTGGGACTGGCGCACGAGGCGGTGGCCACCGATGAGCTGGACGCCAAGGTCAAGGAAGTGGTCGAGGCGCTGCTGCAGGGCGGCCCGAAGTCGCAGGCCGCGGCCAAGGATCTGATCCGCGCGGTGGCTAACCGGCCGGTGAGCGACGCGGTGGTGGAAGACACTGCGCGCCGCATCGCGAGTCTGCGCGTGACGCCCGAGGCCAAGGAGGGCCTCGCCGCCTTCCTCGACAAGCGCCCGGCGGCGTGGATCACCTAGTGGGCGACGGTGGGCGTGCTTCGCCGAAGGCATGCCCACCCGTATCGATTAAGCGCCTGTTTGCCGTGGGAGCGGGCTTGCCCGCGAATCGTCCTGACGGCCCGCCTGAAGAACACAAGGTTTGGAGACACCATGTTTGACAAGATCCTGATCGCAAATCGCGGGGAAATCGCCTGCCGCGTCATCAAGACCGCCCGCCGCATGGGCATCAAGACCGTCGCGGTGTATTCCGAGGCTGACGCCAAGGTCCGCCACGTGCGCCTGGCCGACGAGGCCGTGCTGATCGGCCCGGCGGCGGCGCGCGAGTCCTATCTGGTGATCGACAAGATCATCGCCGCGGCCAAGGCCACCGGCGCCCAGGCCATCCACCCCGGCTACGGCTTCCTGTCCGAGAACGAGGACTTCTGCCACGCCTGCGAGCGCGAAGGCATCGTCTTCATCGGCCCGCCGGTGTCGGCGATCCGCGCCATGGGCTCGAAGTCCGAGGCCAAGAAGCTGATGGAAGCGGCCGGCGTGCCGCTGACCCCCGGTTACCATGGCGACGACCAGAATCCCGCGTATCTGCACCAGCAGGCCGACGCCATCGGCTACCCGGTACTGATCAAGGCCGCGGCCGGCGGCGGTGGCAAGGGCATGCGCCTGGTCGAGAAGTCGGAGGACTTCATCGACCTGCTCGCCTCCTGCAAGCGCGAGGCGATCTCCAGCTTCGGTGACGACCACGTGCTGGTCGAGAAGTACATCACCAAGCCGCGCCATATCGAGATCCAGGTCTTCGGCGACACCCACGGCAACGTGGTGTATCTGTTCGAGCGCGACTGCTCGGTGCAGCGCCGCCACCAGAAAGTGTTGGAGGAAGCGCCCGCGCCCGGCATGACGCCTGAGCGCCGTGCGGCGATGGGCAAGGCTGCGGTCGATGCGGCCAAGGCAGTGGGCTACGTCGGCGCCGGCACGGTGGAGTTCATCGCGAGTGAAAGCTTCACGCAGGACGGCTCCTTCTACTTCATGGAGATGAACACCCGCCTGCAGGTCGAGCACCCGGTCACCGAGATGATCACCGGGCTCGACCTGGTGGAGTGGCAGCTGCGCGTCGCCTCGGGCGAGAAGCTGCCTCTGGAGCAGGAGCAGTTGCAGATCCGCGGCCATGCGCTCGAAGCGCGCATCTACGCCGAGGACCCGGCCAAGGGCTTCCTGCCCTCCACCGGCAAGCTGGTCCATCTGGCGCCGCCGGCCGAGTCGCTGCACGTGCGGGTCGACACCGGGGTCGAGGAGGGCGACGAGATCAGCCCGCACTACGACCCGATGATCGCCAAGCTGATCGTGTGGGACGTCAACCGCGACCGCGCGTTGGCGCGCATGCTGCAGGCGCTGGCCGACTACCGCGTGGTGGGCGTGGCCAACAACATCGAGTTCCTGTCGCGCCTGACCGCCTGCCCGGCGTTCTCCGGCGCCGACCTCGACACCGGCCTGATCGAGCGCGAGAAGGCCTACCTCTTCCCGGCCGAGGAAGGCGTGCCCGACGAGGTGCTGCAGATCGCCGCGCTTGCCGAGCTGTTGCGTGAGGCGGCGCTCGCCGACAAGCGCGCCCAGCGCACGGCGGACGCCCGCTCGCCCTGGCATGCGCGCGACGGCTGGCGCATGAACGCCACCGCGCGCCGCACGCTGTTGTTCCGCCACGGCGAGACCGACCGCACGGTCGAGGTCGCCTACCTGCCCGGCGGGTACCGGCTGACGATCGATGGCCGCAGCGTGGAGGCGCGCGGCGAGCTCAACCCGCGTGGCCTGCTGCGCGTGGAGCTCGACGGCACCCGCATGGACGCCACCGTGATCGCCGCTGCGGGTCGCCGCCATGTCTTCGCCAAGGGCCGTGCCTGGCAACTCGCCGCGGTCGACCCGCTGCACCACGGCGGCGAGGGCGGCGGTGCCGAAGGCGGCCTGCTGGCGCCGATGCCGGGCAAGGTCATCGCGCTGGTCGCCGCCGAAGGCGCCAAGGTGGAGAAGGGTGCGCCGCTGCTGATCCTCGAGGCGATGAAGATGGAGCACACCATCACCGCGCCGTCCGCCGGCACGGTCAAGGCCTTCCGTTTCGGCGTGGGCGACCAGGTGGGCGACGGGGCCGAGCTGGTGGAGTTCGAAGTCGCCGCCTGAGGGAGCTGCCAACCACGAACGAACACCTTGTTAGGGCGCGGACCCGAGGGGGCGACGCGGTCGCGAGAGCCGGCGCGCCCTGCATCGAGCGCCTCGTGCGCGCGTTCCGGTCTGTCGCCGTGGATGAACGATGGAGGGGGAGCCGAAAAGGCGGCTCAGTTGCTGAGGATATCGTCGCAATCGTCGCAGGCGAAGTGCCATTCATTCGGGCCGCAGCGAATGAGGCCGGTTGCCGCCGCGGTGATGCGCCAATCGCAGAGTTCTCCATCTGCGAGCAGGGTGCCCTCGACGAAGCACGGGGCCGCCGGGTAATTGTCGGCGATTTGGCGGGGGCTCAGTGCGTGGGCGCGGCTGAAGAAGATCGCGGCTTCCGTGTGAGTGAGGGCGACATCGGCTGTGGTGCAGTCGAGCGGAGCGGCGGAACGGAAATCCTTGATGAAGACCTCGTCAAGATGCTGAGGGGGGGGCGAATGGGGGGGGAGCCTGGAGCAGCCCAGAAGCGATGTCACGAGCAGGGTACCCAAGGCGAGCCGAATCACCATTTGGCACTCGCCGCTTCGCCAGGGTTTTTGTAAGAGACTTGGGGGTGGCGGAACGTGTCGTCGGAACCGATGGTGAACGTTTGGTACAACAGGTTGAGCAGCCAGCGTAGAGAACTGCTCTGCGTGGAGGAGACGGCTTCGTAGGTGGTGTCGTTGATGTGGCGGCCGACAAGCTCGATTCCGAGCGAGTCGCTGTTCACCGGAAAGCGATCCGGATATTTCTTCGTGCGCTCGATCTTGTCGATCTCCTTCACTCGGGCGGCCCAACGTAGGGCTTTCGCTTTCGCCAGTTCGGCATCTGCGCACGAGAATGGCTTGATTTCAAGGCAGCGCGACTTGATCAAACGGCCGACGTGGTAGCAACGCTTGTGTGCGCTTGCCGTCTGATAGATCCGACCATCAGTGTCAATCAGAAAGTGGGCGCCGTTGCTGCCGGACTGGTAGGCGTTAAACGTGGCCTCCGCGGTACTGGAGTCGGTTTGGTGGAGGACGATGGCTTTGATTGCATCGAGCTTGCCATGCTCTATGGTGTGAAAGCGGCGATGGCGGATGCTGGGGGAGACGAACATCCCCTCGGAGTTCAAGGTCGTCATGCTCGTATGGCTTCATACAAAGGTGAGGCAGAATAGAACAAATGAATAAATTCTGCAATGCTGTAGGAGTGCTTTTCATATGGGAAACGTGCTAGTTGGAAGGGGTGAAATGAAACAGGTGCCATCGAAAGTACGCATCGTCGAGATGGGGCCGCGCGATGGCCTGCAGAACGAGAAGCAACTCGTTCCCACCGACACCAAGGTCGAGCTCGTGCGCCGCCTCGAACGCGCCGGGCTGAAGGCGATCGAGACAACCTCCTTCGTGTCGCCCAAGTGGGTGCCACAGATGGGCGACAACAGCGAGGTGCTCACCCGCGTGCTCGCGGACGCCGCGCCCGGTGTCGCGTACCCGGTGCTCACCCCCAACCTCAAGGGTTTCGAGGCCGCGCTGGCGGCCGGCGCGCGCGAGGTCGCGGTGTTCGGCGCCGCCTCCGAGTCCTTCAGTCAGAAGAACATCAACTGCTCGATCGCTGAGTCGCTCGAGCGCTTCCGCCCGGTGACGGAGGCGGCGCAGGCGGCGGGCGTGAAGGTGCGCGGCTACGTCTCCTGCGTGGTCGGCTGCCCCTACGAGGGCGCGGTGGCGCCGCAGGCAGTGGCGGAAGTGGCGGCGACGCTGATGGAGATGGGCTGCTACGAGGTGTCGCTGGGCGACACCATCGGCGTCGGCACCCCGGCGAGCATCCAGCGCATGCTGGAGGCAGTGATCCGGCGCGTGCCGTCCGAGCGGCTCGCCGGCCACTACCACGACACCTACGGCATGGCGGTGGCCAACGTGTATGCATCGCTGGAGCTGGGCGTGGCGGTGTTCGACGCCTCGGTCGGCGGCCTGGGTGGCTGCCCCTACGCCGCGGGCGCCTCGGGGAACGCAGCGACCGAAGACGTGGTCTGGATGCTGGACGGCCTCGGCATCGCCACTGGCATCGACATTGATGCCTTGGTGGATACCGCGGCGTGGGTCAGCGCCCAACTCGGCCGTGAGCCCGCCTCGCGCGTGGCGCGTGCGGTGCTCGCGAAGCGCGCGAAGGCAGCCTGCGGCTAGGCGTCCCGGCTTTGGAGTAGCCCTCGCCTGCACCCCGCGTGGTGTGGGTGCAGATCGGCCGGGCGGGGCGCGAGTCGTTCATAATTGAGCCGCAGATCAATGAGGCGGCGCGCAAGGACGCGCCCCCATAACCAACAGAGACCGTTCATGAGCATTCCGTCCCCCTGCACCAACGTCTGCCGCATGAGTCCCGACACCGGCTGGTGCGAAGGCTGCCAGCGCACGATCGACGAGATCACGCGCTGGAGCCGGACCAGCGACGACGACCGCCGCGCCATCCTGTCCGCTGTCGCCGAGCGCCGCGAATGGCTCGCAGAGGCCAGCCCTGCGGAGTCGCGCGCATGAGCGGCGACGCGCTCTGTGTCGGCGTGTGCATGATCGACTGGGATTCGGGCGTGTGCCTGGGCTGCGGTCGCACCGCGGACGAGATCAATGGCGTGCCGGTCGCAGCGCCGCCCGAAGCCTTGCAGCCCGCGACCGACCAGCCTGTGGCGCTGCCGCCCAATGTCGCCGCGCAGGTCGGGGAGGGCAGCGATTGAGTGCCTCGGCCCGCCTGCCTTCGACGCTGCAGATCTTTGAGCGCGGCTGGCTTTCGGCCAACAACGTCCTGCTGTTCGATGGTGACGAGGCGACCCTGGTCGACTCCGGGTACCTGACCCATGCTGCGCAGACCGTGCAGTTGGTGGCTGGGTCGCTGGATGGACGCAGGCTCGCACGCCTGATCAACACGCACTCGCACTCCGATCACATCGGCGGTAACGCCAGCCTGAAGCGTGCGTTCGGGTGTGCGATCACCGTTCCCGAGGGCATGGCGCGCGCCGTGGCCGAGTGGGACGAGGACGCGCTGCTGCTTTCGATCGGGGCACAGTCCGGGGAGCGGTTCCGTTTTGATGCGACCCTTGGCGCGGGCGCGCGCTTTCTGGCCGGAGAGCTCGAGTGGGAGGCACTGGCCGTTCCTGGCCACGACATGGATGCGCTCGCCTACTACAACCCGGATCGCCGCATCCTGATCTCGGGTGATGCGCTGTGGCGCGATGGTTTCGGCATCCTTTTCGCCGAGGTGATGGGCAGCGACGATGCCTTGACGCAGGCAAGGGGTACGCTGGAGGCGATCGGTCGGCTTTCGGTCGATGTGGTGATCCCGGGGCATGGCGCGCCCTTCTCGGAGTTCGACGACGCGCTCGAGCGGGCCTTCGCGCGCATCCGTGCATTCGAGGCGGACGGTGCGCGTATGGCGCGCAACGCGATCCGCGCCTGCATTACCTTCAAGCTGCTCGAAGTCCGCAGCATGCGGCTCGAAGACTTGCCCGTCCATCTGGCGCAGACGCCGCTCTACCGCGTTGCGAATGCCCGATTCCTGGGGCTGGACTACGATGCGTTGGCGACATGGGTGGTCGGTGAGCTTGAGCGTGCAGGCGTGGCACGCCGGGAGGGCGGGCTGCTCCTCGCAGCCTGATGCGGGTTTTCCACTAGGCGTAGATTTTCATTGATCTGCAACAAGCGGATACAATCGAGCCCTTAAATTTCCCGGAAGTGTTGTCATGCAAGAGACCGTAGACTGGATCAACGGCTGGGTGTGGAGTCCTGCGCTCGTCTATCTTTGCCTGCTGGTGGGCCTCTATTTCTCGATCCGCACCCGCTTCATGCAGGTGCGCCATTTCGGCGAAATGGTGCGTGCAATGTTCCGCGGCACGAGTTCGGACGCGGGGGTTTCGTCCTTTCAGGCGTTGACCATCGCGCTTTCGGGCCGGGTCGGAACGGGCAACATCGCGGGTGTCGCCACCGCGATCGGCTTCGGCGGTCCGGGCGCCATCTTCTGGATGTGGATGGTGGCCTTCCTCGGTGCTGCCACGGCATACATCGAATCCGCGCTCGGTCAGATCTACAAGGTCGAGCATCACGGCCAGTATCGTGGTGGCCCCGCCTACTTCATCGAGAAGGGTCTGGGTTGGCGTACCTATGCGATCGTGTTCGCGGTCGCGACCATGATCGCCTGCGGCGTGCTGCTGCCCGGCATTCAGACCAACAGCATTGCCGCCAGCATGCAGAACGCTTTCGGTGTGGCACCGGCGGTGACCGGCACGATCATCGTGATCCTGCTGGGGCTGATCATCTTCGGGGGCGTGCGCCGCATTGCGCAGGTCACGCAGGTCGTCGTGCCCTTCATGGCGCTGGGCTATGTCCTGGCGGCGGCCGTGGTGGTGGCACTCAACGTGGAGAAGGTGCCCGAGGTCATCAGCCTGATTCTGTCCTCGGCGTTCGGACTCGATGCCGGCTTCGGTGCGATGATCGGTCTGGCCATCCAGTGGGGTGTCAAGCGCGGGGTGTATTCCAACGAGGCAGGTCAGGGCACCGGTCCGCATGCGGCCTCCGCGGCCGAGGTGCCGCATCCGGCGGCGCAGGGGTTGGTGCAGGCATTTTCGGTGTACATAGACACCTTGTTCGTGTGCTCGGCCACCGCATTCATGATCCTGATCACCGGCACCTACAACGTGACGGGTGCCGACGGCACGCAGGTGTTCACCGGGCTGGCCAACATCACTGCCGGCACAGGCTTCACTCAGGCTGCGATGGAGCAGGTGCTCCCCGGCTTCGGTGCGGTGTTCGTGGCGGTTGCGCTGTTCTTCTTCGCCTTCACCACGGTGCTCGCCTACTACTACATCGCTGAGACCAACCTGGCCTACCTGACACGCAACCTGCGCTCCGAGGTGCTGATCTTTGTGTTGCGTGTGGCGCTGATCGGCTCCGCACTGTACGGCTGCGTGCGAACCAGCGACCTGGCCTGGGGGCTTGGCGACATCGGCGTGGGCATGATGGCCTGGCTCAACCTGGTCGCCATCATCATGCTGCAGAAGCCTGCGCTCGCCGCGCTCAAGGACTACGAGGCACAGCAGGCACGGGGGCGCCTCGAGCCCCAGTTCGACCCGCGCCCGCTTGGCATCGAGAATGCCGACCTGTGGGTAGCACGCGCCGAGAAGCGCAAGCAGGACGCCTGATCGGAGCGGGCGGCGGCCTGCATGCACGACGGCCCGCCGACGCTGGGGTATAGTGTCCGCGGGCCTTTTCTTCTCCTGGATCGATGCAGATCGTACTCATCAGCGGGCTTTCGGGTTCGGGCAAGAGCATCGCGCTCAACGTGCTCGAGGACGCGGGCTACTATGTCGTGGACAACCTTCCCGCCGCTCTGCTGTCCGGCTTGGTCGAGCACCTGCGCGGGGCAGGCTGGGAGCGCATCGCGGTGGCGGTGGACATGCGTTCCGGCGCAAGCATCGAGGCCCTGCCCAAGGTCGTCGAGGCCTTGCGTGCGGAGGTGCGCGACCTGCGCTTCATCTTTCTCGATGCGCGTGACGACACGCTGATCGCGCGTTTCTCCGAGACTCGGCGGCGTCACCCGCTCGCGACCGGGGGGACGAGCGTGGAAGAGGCGATTCACCACGAGCGCGACGCCCTTGAGTGCATCGCCGAGCTTGGCCACAGAATCGACACCAGCGACATGCACCCGAACACGCTGCGCGCCTGGGTGAAGGATTTCATCCAGATGTCTGCGGCGCAGGGCATGACCCTGATGTTCGAGTCCTTCGGCTTCAAGTACGGCATCCCACTCGATGCCGACCTCGTGTTCGATGTGCGCTGCCTGCCCAATCCACACTACGACCCCAAGCTGCGCCCGCTGACCGGGCGCGACCAGCCGGTGGTCGATTTTCTGCAGCGCGTGCCCGAGGTCGGACGCATGTGCCAGGACATCCATGATTTTCTTGCGGGCTGGTTGCCCGCCTACCTGCGGGACAACCGCAGCTACCTCACCGTGGCGATCGGCTGCACTGGCGGGCAGCATCGCTCGGTGTATATAGCCGAGTGGCTCGCGGTGCGTTTTCGCGACCAACTCGACGTGATCGTCCGTCACCGCTCTGCGGCGAGGCGTGCGGCGGATCGTGCTGCGGCGCGTGTGCATGCACCGGAGAACGGTAGCGACACGTGAAGCGGTTCCTGAGTTCATGGCGCGGCCTGCTTCGCCCAGGGGATGTGCTTGTAGCGCTGGCGGGGCTATTCGTGTGCGCTTACGCCCTGCTGAGCCTGTGGCGTGGCGGAGCGCCCGACGGGGCAGTGGTCCGTGCGGGTGGCAAGGTGGTGGCCAGCGTAGACCTGGGCCGCGAGCGATTCATCGAGGTGCCCGGGCCGCTTGGCGTGACGTTGATCGAGATCCGACCAGGCCGCGCGCGCGTCGCTTCGGACCCGGGGCCCAGGCAATATTGCGTGCGTCAGGGCTGGCTGACCCAGGCCGGGGCGGTGGCGATCTGCGCACCGAACGAGGTCAGCCTGAGCCTTACCGGCGGGGTGGCGGAGTATGACTCCCTCAATTATTGAAATACGGCCCACGCCCGAGGATCGCAGGATCGCGCGCCATGCGGCAGCGGCCATCGTGCTTACGGTCGCGGAGGCCGCGATCCCCTTGCCGCTGCCCGGGGTCAAGCCCGGTCTGGCCAACATCGTCACCCTGGTGGTGCTGGCGCGCTGGGGCTGGCGCGAGGCGGTGTGGGTGTCCCTGCTGCGCGTGCTGGCCGGCAGCCTCCTGCTCGGCCAGTTTCTGGCGCCGGGATTCTTCCTGAGCCTTGCGGGGGCGCTCGCCAGCCTGCTGGTGCTGGGGCTGGCCATGCATCTGCCGCGGCGCTGGTTCGGGCCGGTCAGTCACAGCATTCTCGCTGCCTTCGCCCATATCGGCGCCCAGCTGATCGTGGCACGGCTATGGCTGGTGCCTCACGATGGCGTGTTCTATCTGTTGCCGGTGTTCTCGCTCGCGGCCGTGGTGTTCGGCTTGGCGAATGGGCTCGTGGCGGCCCGACTGCTTCGGGAGCTGGAGCCAGTTGCGTCCCGGCGGGTTGCGGACCATGGCGCGAACGGCGTGCGGCGCTGACGTGCGCCGGTGAAGGGGGCATGGAGGCGCGCCCGTGCTGGGCGCGCACTACGCGATGCTCAGCCGCGCTGGTTCGCGAACCAGTCCAGCAGCCGCTTCCAGCCATCCTCTGCCTCTGCCTTGCGATAGCTGGGCCGGTAGTCCGCATGGAAGGCGTGCGGTGCATCGGGATAGACGTGGATGGTGCTTTGCGCACCCGCCTGCTCCAGCGCCTCGCGCATCGCGTCGACATCCTCCAGCGGAATCCCCTGGTCCTGGCCGCCGTACAGGCCGAGCACCGGCGCATGCAGGGCGCCGGCAATGTCGATCGGGTGATGCGGGTTCTTGTCCGAGGGCAGGCCATCGAGCCGGCCGTACCAGGCGACGCCTGCCTTCAGCGCGGGATTGTGTGCGGCGTACAACCAGGTGATGCGACCGCCCCAGCAGAAGCCGGTGATGCCGAGCCAGTCCGGGCTGCCGCCGTGGTTGCGGGCCCAGCTCGCACACGCATCGAGGTCATTCATGACCTGCGTATCGGGCACTTGCGAGACGATCTTCTGCAGGATCTCGCCCACGCTCTCGATGCTGCGCGGGTCGCCCTGGCGGAAGAACAACTCAGGGGCTACGGCCAGGTAGCCCTCGTGCGCGAGACGGCGACAGACGTCGCGGATGTGCTCGTGTACGCCAAAGATCTCCTGAACCACGAGAACCACTGGTTGAGGCGTGGTGCTCGCGGGGCGGGCGTAGTAGACGGGGAGGGCGCCGCCTTCGACCTCGATCGTGGCGTCGCCGGTGTCCAGCCCCCCAGGCTCGGTGTGGATCGTGGTGCTGGCCTGGACCGGCTGCACGGCAAGCGCGAAACCGGCAGCTGCGAGCGTGGTGACAAAGCCGCGCCGGTCGAGTCGGGCAGAAGGCAGCAGGGCGTCGAAATCGGCCTGCTTGTCGAGGTGGGGGCGATGGGGCATGGTCGATGTCTCCTATGGCTTCACTTTTAGAGTCGCTCTAAAAGTGAAGCATGCGAGCCGACCAAAGGCAAGCACTCCGCGGGTGCGGTGAGCCGGGCCGCCGCCGCGCATGCGCCCTCAGGGCGCAGCGGGCGGGCGGGGTGTTCAGCGACGGCGCTGAGGTGCTGCGGTGGCGCCTGCAGGACGGCCGGGCAGGTGGCGGAACGTGATGCGCCCCTTGCTCAGATCATAGGGGGACATCTCGAGCGAGACGTTGTCGCCCGCGATGATGCGGATGTGGTGCTTGCGCATCTTGCCGCCCGAGTAGGCGATCAGGTTGTGACCGTTGTCGAGGGTCACGCGGTAGCGGCCGTCGGGCAGTACCTCGGTGACGGATCCGTGCATTTCGATGAGTTCTTCCTTGGCCATGTCGAGGCTCCTTGTCTTATGCCGCCTGCCCCCGCGCTCCATGCTGCGGGGTCAGCCTGCCGTATCTGGGCTTGGGTAGGGGAATTCCGTGCAGCGGCTAGGCTGCATCGGCCTGGTTTTCAAGGCGGTTTCTGTCGATTTCGGGCGCCTTGAAGACCTGCGCCGGCAGAAAACGCATTCTGGTTCGGCGATTCTGGAGGCGGAGCGCTTACGCGCTTCGAATCGTCGCCGCGGTGCGCTCTGGACACTGCCTTGAGCGTGGCAATGCCGTGAGTCGATTGAAAAAATTGATTGAAATCGAACCCCATGATAACACCTTTTTCTTGTTCTGAAGTCCATGCGTGGCGCGGATCACACTGTAGCCCCATGGTGGCGGCGCACGCGTTACGAGGGTGGGATATGCTCACGGCCCATGCTGCGCCGCCGTTTCCTGTCCCTCCTTGCCGCCTCGATTGCCGTCCCGCCCTTTGCGACAGCGTGTCGCAAACAGGGGGCGTTTCGCGTCGGGATTCATCCGTGGCCCGGTTATGAGCCGCTCTATCTCGCGCGGGAGTTCGGCTGGCTGCCGGCTGCTGTCGACTTGCGGGCGGGGCGTAATGCCGGCGATTCGATCGCGGCTATGGTCGCAGGGGAGGTCGATGCCGCAGCGTTGACGCTCGACGAGGTGCTGGTCGTGCGGGATCAGGGGGTGCACGCCAGCGTCGTGCTGGTGTTCAACCACTCGGTGGGTGCCGATGCGGTGGTGGTGCGCGCGGAAATCGAGTCTCCGGCACAGGTTCGCGGGCGCCGGGTTGCGCTGGAGCGTGGTGCGGTAGGGGAGTTCGTGCTGCACAGGCTCCTGCAGGCCGCCGGGTTGCGGGAGGTCGACGTCACCCTGATCGACATTCCCCCGGACCGGCAACTCGATGCGTGGCGTGCGGGCGAGATGGACGTCGCGATTGCCTACGAGCCCGCGCTTTCCCTGCTCGAACGTGAGGGCGGACGGCGCATCTTCGACAGCCGGCAGTTTCCAGGCCTCATCTTCGACGTGCTCGCGGTGCGGAGCGATCGTCTGAGCGGGCAGAAGAAAGTACTTGATGCCCTGTTGGCGGCACATTTTCGTGCGCTCGCACACATGCGCGTGAACCGCGAGGATGCGCTGCGTCGGATCGGTGCCTGGCGGGGCCTAGGTTTCGAGGAGACCGAGCGCAGTTTCGCCGGGCTGAGTCTACCGGACGTATTGGGGAACCGTGCCTATCTCGATCCCGCGGGGGCGCGCAGCATCGTTCCGGCCGCGCGTGAGCTGGCGGGGCTGATGCGCGGTGCCGGTCGTCTCACGTCCGATGACCGTCTCGATCGGCTTGTCGATCCGGACTTCCTGCCGCGCAACCGGGTGTCCCTGTGATCGCGTTGGCGAAGCGCGCCCTGCTCGCGCTGCTCCTGCTTGTAGCTCTGCCGGCGCAGGCGGCGCAGGAGCTGGTGCTGGGGGTCTTCGCGTTCCGTCCGAAGCCGGTGATGATCGAGCGGTACCAGCCCCTTGCCGATTACCTTTCCACCAAACTCGGTGGCGTGCGGGTGAGGCTGGAGGTGCTGGAGCAGAGCGAGCTCGAGGAGGCCGTGGCGACGCACCGGATCGATCTGGTCATGACGAACCCGACGCACTACTTGTTGCTGCGCGTGCATAGCAGCCTGTCCGGTGCACTGGCGACCGTGATTTCCGCGCAGGACGGCAGTATGGTGAGCACGCTTGGTGGCGTCATCATCACCAGAGCGGAGCGCACGGATCTCGTGCGGCTTCAGGATCTGAGGGGGCGGCGAATCGCGATCTCCGGTCCGCGCTTCATGGGCGGCTACCAGGCCCAGGTATTCGAGCTCATCCAGGCTGGCGTACGGGTGCCAGAAGATGTCGATTTTCTCGAAGTCGGGCGTCACGATGCCGTCGTCGAGGCGGTGCTGGAAGGGCGCGCCGATGTGGGATTCGTCCGTACCGGCATTCTGGAAAGTCTCGCCGCGGAGGGGCGCCTCGACCCCGCCCGCCTGCAGGTGATCCATCGCCAGCGGCTGGCGGGTTACCCGTATGCGGTGTCGACCCGGCTATATCCGGAATGGCCTTTCGTTGCGCTGCCGCATGTGGAGGGCGCGATGGTCCGGCGCATATCGGCCGCGTTGCTCAGCCTTGAGGCTTCGCACCCGGCCGCACGTGCAGCCTACATCGGCGGCTTTTCGCCGCCGCTCGACTATCTGCCCGTGGAAACCCTGGCGCGCACGCTCCGTCTGCCGCCCTTCGATGCGGCGCCGCCCTTCTTGTGGCGGGACGTATGGAGCAGATATGCGGCGTTCATTGTTGCGCTGGGTGTCGCGGCGGGGCTCGTGGTGGTGCTGTTCCTGATGGTGGCACGCCGCAACCGCCAGCTCGCGCAGTCAGTTGCCGCATTGGTGGAGGCGCAGGACACCCTGCATCACATTGCTTACCACGACGCGCTGACCGGGTTGCCGAACCGCGCCTTGCTGGCGGACAGGCTGCGTCAGGACATGCGGCGCGCGCGCCGTGACGGGTACAGGATCGCAGTGGCATACATCGATCTGGATGGATTCAAGGCCGCCAACGATACCTACGGCCATGCGGTGGGGGATCGCCTGCTGGTCGAGGTGGCGGGCAGGCTGCGTGAGGTGTTGCGTGATGGGGATACCGTCGCCAGGCTAGGCGGGGATGAATTCGTCGCGGTACTGTCGGGCGTGGAGCCCAGGCACCATGGCGTGGCCGTCATCGAGCGCCTGCTTGCTGCGATTGCGGAGCCGGTCAGCATCGATGGGCGCACACTGCAAGTGTCGGGCAGTGTCGGCGTGAGCTATTTTCCGCAGGATGGAGAGATCGAGGCGGATCAGTTGCTACGGCAGGCAGATCACGCCATGTACGATGCGAAGACCGCTGGGCGGAACTGCTACAGGATCTTTCGGCCCGACGAGGCCGCGTTTGACGAGGGTGTCGCCACGCGCCGGGAATACGTCTGAGCGGGCGATCGTGGCGCGGAGGGCATGAAAGCTCTCCGCGGTGGGCCTTGACAGTGCACGGATGGTACGCGCCGTACAAACAAAAAGGGCCTTGGTTGACCAAGGCCCTGTCTGCTTCGTTTTTGATGGTAGGCCGTGCTGGGCTCGAACCAGCGACCAACGGATTAAAAGTCCGCTGCTCTACCAACTGAGCTAACGACCCGAAAAACGAGCGCGAATTATAGTTGCGGCCAGCATGGCGTGTCAAATTTTCTGTCGGTTTTTCCGCATGATGGCGGGCCGTCGTGAAGGGGCTACCCGCCCTCGCTGGCATCCCGGTCAGGCATCGGCATCGCGCATCAGCAGCCAGTACTGGAGTTTGAGCGTTGCGGCCGAACCTGCAATGATCGCCGCGGTGCTGAGCAGGGCGCCGAGTGCGAGCGTGGACAGGCCGGTGACGCCCTGGCCAATCGTGCACCCTAGGGCGGTGACGCCACCGAAGCCCATCAGGAGGCCTCCGCCCATGTGGCGCACGAGATCTCCTGCGTCGCGAAAACTCTCGATGCGGAAGCCCCGGCTGCTCAGTGCATGCACTGCCGAGCCCGCGATGACGCCGAGCGCGCTGGCGATGCCGAAGGTCACGACCCTGCTGGTGTCGCTCCACATCTGCAGGAGTTCGAGGATGTAGGCGTAAGGGCCAACGAAGGTGAGGGACTCGGCACGCCCACTGTTGGTGGCGATGAAGGCTTCCTCAAGCGTTTCCGGGTGTTCGGCGATGTAACCGATGTGCCCGCTCACATACCATCCGGCGATGACCGTGGCGCCGACGACGAGGCCGCCCAGCAGGACGTCGCCACGCCACGCCTCGCGGCTCGCTAGCGACCACAGCGCGAGCCCGCCGCCGAGTGCTGCCATGCACAGCAGCAGCGCCGCGGATGGATCCATGCCTGCCGCTGCGACGAAAGCGGGAAGGTCCTGGCCGTGGGGCAACTGGATCGAAACCGCGTCGAGGTAGTTCACCCGCCACACCCCGAACAAGCCGCGCAAGGTCATGGATGCTCCGATCGCCACGAATACGAAGACCACGATCGACTTCAGGTTGCCGCCGCCGATGCGGATCAGGGTCTTGCTGCCACAGCCGGAGGCGAGGGTCATGCCGATGCCAAAACACGCACCGCCCACCAGATGCGACAGCCAGATCAGGCGACTGGAGGTATAGATGGATTTCGAAGCATCGAACAGGCCGAGCGCCTGCAGGGCGCCGGTGCCCAGGATGGCGACGGCGACTGCCAGCGCCCACATGCGCATGCGGTTCCAGTCACCCATGTTCACGATGTCGGACACCGCGCCCATGGTGCAGAAGTTGCTGCGGCTGCCTGCATAACCGAACACGGCGCCGATGGCGAAAGCGAGCCAGACGATGGTCGTGGCGGAGACCAGGGGTTCTTCCATGATGTTGGGGGTTCCAGGCCGAGTACCGGCGTGCGTGCTTGTCCGGGAGTGGTGGAACGATTCTAAACGCGAATCAGCCCGCCGTCCTTGTCATGCGGTTTGTGGCTGGTAGCGGGTCGGATCGGGAACGCCGGCTGCGGCGAAGCCTGCGGCACGCAGCCGGCAGGCCTCGCAGCGCCTACAGGCGCGACCGTCCTCGTCCGCCTGGTAACAGGTGACCGTGATGCCGTAGTCGACCCCAAGGGCCGCGCCGCGACGGATGATGTCCGCTTTGCTGAGCTCGATCAGCGGGGCATGGATGCGCAGGGGACGGCCTTCGACGCCGGCCTTGGTGGCAAGCCTCGCCATTGTCTCGAAGGCGCGGATGAACTCGGGCCTGCAGTCCGGGTAGCCGGAGTAGTCGATGGCGTTGACGCCTATGAAGATGTCGCTGGCGCCGAGCACTTCCGCCCAGGCGAGGGCGATGGAAAGCATCACGGTGTTGCGCGCAGGGACGTAGGTGACCGGGATGCCCGCACCGGGTTCGCTGGTTGGCACTGCGATGTTCGGGTCTGTCAGCGCGGAGCCGCCGAACTGGCCCAGGTTAACACTGGCCACCCGGTGTTCGCGGGCACCAAGGGCTGCGGCGACTCGCCCTGCTGCCTGAAGCTCTGCGGTATGCCGCTGGCCGTAAGCGACCGAGAGGGCGTGGGCCTCAAAACCCATGTCATGCGCGATCGCAAGGCAGGTGGCGGAGTCGAGCCCGCCGGAAAGCAGCACGACGGCGCGCGGTGCGGAGGCAGGAGGAGGCGCTTTCATACGGTATTTTTCCATCAGTGGAGCGCAGCCGGGTGCGCCCCGTGCAGTGCCCGGGGCTCAGCGGCCCCGGGCGTCGTTCCAGAGCACTTTGTGCAGTTGAAGCTGGAAGCGTGCCGGCAGGCGGTCGCGGACCAGCCATTCGGCCAGCGTGGCGGGCTCGATGGCGCCTGCGACCGGAGAAAGCAACACTTCGCAGCGACGGTCGAGCGCATGCTCGTTGATCATCTGCCGCGCCCAGGCGTAGTCCTCGGCGTCGGCGAGCACGATCTTGACCTCATCGCCCGCCCGCAGCAGGGGAATGTTCTCGTAGCGATTCTTCGCGACCTCGCCGGAGCCTGGTGCTTTGAGGTCCATGATTCGAGCTACGCGCGGGTCAACCGCGCCGATGTCCAGCGCACCACTGGTTTCGAGCGAGACGGCGTAGCCGGCGTCGCACAGCGCGCTCAACAGGGGCAGGCAGCCTTTTTGCGCGAGCGGCTCGCCGCCGGTGACACAGACATGGCGCAGACCGTGTCCGGCAACCTGGGCGAGGATGTCCTCGAGGGCGAGCGTCGCGCCGCCGCTGAAGGCATACGCGGTGTCGCACCAGGTACAGCGTAGGGGGCAGCCCGTCAGACGCACGAAGACTGTGGGCAGTCCGACGCTGGACGACTCTCCCTGTACGGAGGCGAATATCTCGGTGATGCGCAGGCGAACGGCTGCAGCCGCGCCCAAATCCCTCTCCGGCATGGACTCAGGATGTGCCGAGCCGCTGGCGCGCCACTTGAGCAGCGTTGCTCTGCGGATAGCGTTCGGTCAGCGACTTCAGTGTGTTGCGCGCGCTGGTGGCGTCACCCATGGCCTGCTGGCTGTTGGCCAGGCCCAGCATTGCGTCGGGTGCGACATTGTCGTTAGGCCATTTTTCGATCACGGTCTTGAAGTGACGGGTGGCGCTTGCCACGTCACGGGCCTGCAGGGCAGCGTTTCCCGCCCAGAAATGGGCGCCTGCAGTAAAGTCGCCGCTCGGGTAGCGCTCAGTGAAGGCCTGGAAAGCGGCGAGCGCCTCCTTGTGCTTGCCGTCCTTGAGCAGATTCAGTGCGCCCTGGTACTCGGCCGACTCCTGGGCCGGGTCGGCGGCCACGCCGGGCGCGGGGGCTGTGCCCGTGCCGTCGCCTTCCAGGTGACGCAGGCGTGCGTCGAGGTCCACATAGAAATCCTTCTGCCGCTGTTTGAGCGTTTCCACTTCGTTCATCAGCAACTCGATCTGGCCACGCAGGCGGGCCACCTCGGCTCGCAGCTGTTCGTTCTGCATGGCGAGTTCGAGCTGGCCGCGGCTCGTAGTCTCGAGCTGGCCCTGGACATCCTGGCGCAACTGGATGATCTGGTTGCGTGCCTCGGTATCCCCCCCGAAAAGCTGGGCATGGGCCGGGCCCGCCGGGCTCAGGGCGAGAAATACGGCAAGCGGCAGAAGGCGTTTCATGTCGGGACTCTCTTAGAACTCGCCCGAGTACAGCATGTCGCCGCGGCGGTTCTCGGCGTAGCAGTTCTCGGTGCGATCATCGCAACGGGGCTTCTCTTCACCCAGGCTCACGGACTCGATCTGCGATTCCTGCGCGCCCAGCAGCAGCAGAGCCTGCTTGACGACGTCAGCACGCTTCTGACCCAGCGCGAGGTTGTACTCACGGCTGCCGCGCTCGTCGGTATTGCCCTGGACGAGCATGCGCATCTGCGGGTTCTGGACGAGGAAGCGGGCATGGGCTTCGATCAGCGGACGTGCCTCGGGCTTGATGACGAAGCTGTCGAAGTCGAAGAACACGCTGCGCTTGGACAGGATGTTGTTCGGGTCGGTCAGCGCTGCGATGCCGCTGCCGCTCAGGCTGGACGCGTCGACGGTGGCCACGCCGGAACGGTCTTCGACCGAGGCGCCGGAGGTTTCGGGGCCCGTGCTCGAGCAGGCCGCGAGCGTCATGGCCAGCAGGGCGGGGAGGATGAGTTTCTTCATGGGTGATGCTCCAGTACGTGAATTATGGACAGCAGAGAGTTTTGCGGCTTGGCTGCCGCTTCTTGGATTACCGGATCCTCGGACCCCAGGCGGGTTCGCGGACATCGGCGGCCTGCACCGTAAGCCGCTGCCGGATGCGCCCGTCGGTCGACACCGCGGACAGCACGCCTCGCCCGCCACTGTCGGTGGCGTAAAGGATCATGCGGCCGCTGGGGGCGAAGCTGGGCGATTCGTCGCGTGCCGAATCGGTGAGGATGGTGGTCTGCCGGGTGGCGAGGTCCTGCACGGCCACCTGGAAGCGGCCGGCATTGCGGGTGATGAAGGCGAGCAGCTTGCCGTCGAACGAGAGCCGCGGCGAGACGTTGTAATTGCCTTCGAAGGTCACCCGCTGGGCGCTGCCGCCGCTGGCAGGAATGCGGTAGATCTGCGGGCTGCCACCGCGATCCGAGGTGAAGTAGATGTTGCCGTCCGCGCCCCAGAACGGCTCGGTGTCGATGCCGGAGGATTGCGCGAGCCGGCGCACGCCCGAGCCGTCGGCGCCCACTACATAGAGCTGGGAGAGCCCGTCCTTGGTCAGTACCACCGCCAGCTGGCTGCCGTCGGGCGACCAGGCGGGTGCGGAGTTCGAGCCCTTGAAGTTGGCGACCACGCGGCGTTGCCCTGTGGCGAGCGTGTGCACGTAGACGATGGGCTTCTTCTGCTCGAAGGACACGTACGCGAGGCGCTGTCCGTCCGGCGACCACGCGGGCGAGATGATGGGCTCGCGCGAGCGCAGGGCGGTGGCGGGGTTCATGCCATCGGCGTCGGCGACCTGGAGTTCGAAGTTGGGGCCGGACTTGATCACGTAGGCGATGCGGGTGGCGAAATAGCCCGGCAGCCCGGTGAGCTTCTCGTACACGAAGTCGGCGATGCGGTGGCCGACGAGGCGGTTCTGCGCCGGACTCATGGGCAGCGCCATGGCGCCCAGTTCCTGCTGCTTCTGAGCGTCGAAGAGGCGGAAGCGTACCTCGTAGCGGCCGTCGCTGAGCGGAATCAGGCTGCCGGTGAGCACGGCGTCGGCGCCGCGGCTGCGCACGGCGGCGAGGTCGGGCAGCACCGATTCGGGCATCGGCAGCGGGCCAGTGTCGATTAGTGCGAACAGGCCGCTGCGCTCGAGGTCGGCGCGCACCACGTCGGTGACACTTTGCGGCAGGCGGCCTTCGTTCTCGAAGATCGGGATGATGACCGGAAAGCGGGAGGCCCCGGTACCGGTGATTTCGATCGATAGCTGCGCCTGGGCGCCAAGCGCGAGGCTGGCAAGCAGGGTCAGGACGAAGAGTCGGAAGGCGTTGAAGGTTCTGATCATGGGTTCTTGCTCCAGCCGCGAATTATAGACATGGCGGGCTCAATCTTCGGCCAGCGGACGGAATTTCAGTTCGAGGGTGCGCTGGAACTGGCTGCGGTTCTCAGGTAGTGGCAAGGGACTTGAGCGCCGGATTGCGCGCTCGATCGCCTCGTCGAGCGCCGCAATGCCCGAACTGCGCTTGAGGCGCACGTTCAGCACTTCGCCGCTCGGCAACTGATCGACCTCGAAAACCGCTTCCGGGTTGCCGCTGAGGCCGGGTGGGCGCAGCAAGTTGCCGCGCACCTTGGCTGCAACGGCGGCGCGGTACTTGTCGATATCGCCGCCGGGCGCGCCCTGTGCTGCCGGACCCTGTGCTGCAACGCGCGCGCCCTCCTGTGCCATCAGGCTGGCCAGGCGTGCCTGCTCGGCACGCTGGAGTTCCTGCTCCAGGCGCTGCGCGGTCGGGTCAGGAGCGGGTTTGGGCTGGGGTTTGGGCAGTGGCTTCGGTTCGGGTTTGGGCTTTGGCTTGGGCTCAGGCTTGGGTTCGGGTTTCGGCTTGGGCTCGGGCTTCGGTTCCGGTTTGGGTGCGGGCTTCGGCGGCTCCGGCTTCTCCTCGGGCGGTTTGGTCGTGATCTCGGGTTTCGGCACCGGCGCAGGCTTCGGCGGCTCGGGCTTGGGTTCAGGTTTGGGCTCGGGCTTGGGTTCTGGCTTCGGCTCAGGCTTGGGGACCGGTTCCGGTTCCGGTTCCTGTTTCGGTTCGGGCCTCGGCTGCGGGCGCGCGGCGGCGGGTGCGCTACGCGCCGGAACCGACGCCAGGCCGACCTCGAGCGCCGCCGGGGGCGGGCTCTGCCAGCGGACGCCGAAGAACAGGAACAGGAAAAGCCCCGCGTGCACGGCGATCGCCAGGCCCATGGATTGCCATTTGCCCGGCGCCTCGCGGCGGGGCGGCGCTGCGTGTTCCCTCATTTCTGGGTCGTCGCGCTCTGGGTGACCAGGCTGATCTTGCGCACCCCGGCGTTGCGCGCGGTCTCGAGCACGTCGATCACCTTCTGGTAGTCGAGCTTGCTGTCGGCGGCGACCAGGAAGGGCTGCTCGGGGTTCTTCGCGAGCGCGTCCTTGAGCGCGGTGGACAGCTGGTCGCGGCGCACCGGGCGCGGGGTCCCGCTGTTGCTTGCGCGCAGCGCATAGGCGCCGTCGGCCTTCACCTCGATGAAGATCGCTTCGGCTTGCGGTGGCGGTGTGCCTGCCCCGGCGGACGGGACGTTGATGGTGCCCTGCTGGATCATCGGCGCGGTGACCATGAAGATCACCAGCAGCACCAGCATGACGTCGATGTAGGGGACGACGTTGATCTGGTTCATGAGACGGCGTTGGCGCATCGGTCGCTCTCCGTCCGCTCAGCGCAGGTTGCGCTGCAGGATGTTGGAGAACTCCTCCATGAAGCTCTCGAAGCGGATGCCGAGGCGGTCGATGTCGTGTGCAAAGCGGTTGTAGGCGACCACGGCCGGGATTGCGGCAAACAGGCCGATCGCGGTGGCGACCAGTGCTTCCGCGATGCCCGGGGCAACCTGGGCGAGGGTGGCCGAACCCACGCTGGAGAGGCCGCGGAAGGAGTTCATGATCCCCCACACGGTACCGAGAAGGCCGATGTAGGGCGATACCGAGCCCACTGAGGCGAGGAAGGCGAGATGGGCTTCAAGGTCGTCGATCTCGCGCTGATGCGTGGCGCGCATGGCGCGGCGCGCGCCGTCGAGCGTGGCGCCGTGGTCGTGGCCCTTGGCGCGCAGCTTGGTGAACTCGCGGTAGCCTGCCTCGAAGATGCGCTCCATGCCTTCAGCCTGGTTGCGGCTGGCGGATTCGTACAGGGTGTTCAGATCGCCACCGCTCCAGAACTCGCGCTCGAAGCGGTCGGTTTCGGCACGCGCCTGGCGGATCTGGAAGGACTTGCGAAAGATCCAGTACCACGACACGAGCGAAAGCGCGGCGAGCAGCGCCATCACGAGCTGGACGAGGACGCTTGCCTGCGAGATCAGGCTGATGATGGAAAGGTCGTGCGTGACGGTCATGCTTGGCTTCGGATCGAGGAGAGCAGGTTGGGCGGGATCGCCGTGGGTTTGTTTAGCTTCATGTCGACGCAGGCAAGCTGGGCCTGCGCGGTAAACAGCAGCTGCCCGCTACGCAGGATCGACTGCTTGAAGACGATGCTTGCGCGGCGCAGGCTTTCGATGCGGGTCTGCACTTCGAGTTCGTCGTCGAGACGGGCAGGGGACAGAAAATCCGCCTGCACCGAGCGCACGACGAAGCCGATGCCGGCCTCCGACAGCAGTGCCTGCTGGCTGACGCCGAGTGCGCGAAGCCACTCCGTGCGGGCTCTTTCGCAGAACTTGAGATAGTTCGCGTAGTACACGACGCCCCCCGCATCGGTGTCTTCGTAATAGACTCGCAAGAAATGGCTGCGAGCACCGGCGTCTTGCGGCGCAGAAGTCGCGCTCGCCCCGCGGGAGACCGTGCTATGTGGTTGCATCGCAGCATTCTAGCCGAGCCTCTCTCGTGGGTGCACGCGTGTTGCAATTGTTGATGATTGTTTTGACAATTTCTCCTTAGTCTCTGTCTTGAAAGAAATTTTCTGAAAATGTTGTTCGCCGTTTCAGGGTTGTCCGGCGGTGTCCGCCGGGGGCGCTGAGACGGGACCGATTGGTTGGGATACGACTGTGGCACTTCCCTTTTTTGGCAGGAAGAACACCCCCCGTGAGCTTGCTCCGGAGCAGGTGCACGCCAACGTTCAGGAGCCTGCGCCGCCTCCGACAGAGCTCTCGGAGCTGAATTTCGATTCGGCGCATGGCGATGAGCAGGTCGAGGTCCAGGAGTGCGGGGGCGGTATCGGCGCCGTGTTCGAGGATGCCGCGGTGCTCTACGCCAATGGCAACGAAGGGGAGGCGCTTGCCCTGCTCGAGCCGGCCGTGACCGGCGAGGGCGCCGACGTGGGCGAGGGGGCCTGGTTGATGCTCCTGGATCTGCTTCGCCTGCGCGGCATGGCGGAGCGGTTCGAATCGCGGGTCATCGATTACGCAACGCGCTTCGAGCGCTCACCGCCGCCCTGGGAGGACCTTTCCGGCATGGGCGCCCGGCCACGGGCTGGCGGCTTTCCGCTGATCAACCTCAGTGGCCAGCTTTCGGCCGCGGCCGAACGTCAGTTTCAGCAGATCACCCAGATCGGGCGGCGTAGCGGCGGGATCCGTATCGACGTCAGCAAGGTCAAGGGCGTGGATGACGGAGGCTGCGGGGTGTGGCGGCGCACGCTCGCGGAGCTCGCCGCCGAGCGCATCGAGTTCAGCTTGCTCAACGTGGATTCGCTCGCGGCGCTGCTCGAGAAGCGGCTGAGCGTTGGGCGGGCTGAGGAGCGTGACACTTGGTTGATGCTGCTCGAGCTGCTGCAGTATGCCGGCGATCAGGCGCGCTTCGAAAACCTCGCGGTGGATTTTGCGGTTACCTTCGAAGAGTCGCCTCCGTCGTGGGAGCAGCGCGCCGCTAAGACGGACGCCGGCGCGGCCCCGACCCCGGCGCGGCCGGAGCCGGTCAGCACGGCGTCCGACGCCTTCGTCTTCGAGGGCGAACTCAGCGGCTCGGGTAACGACAGCCTCAAGCAACTGGCGGTCTTTGCCGCCGAGCGCCGGGAGCTCACGGTGGACTGTCGGCGCCTGCGCCGGATCGACTTCGTCTGCGCCGGAACCTTGTTCAACATTCTCGTCACCCTGCAGGCTCAGGGTAAACTCGTGCGTCTCGTCAATGTGAACGCCATGGTGGCGGGCTTGCTGCGCGTGATGAGCGTGGATCAGGTGGCGAAGGTCACCCTGCGCCATTGAGCAAGCTGTACGAGCCATCCCTGCATCCGCAAACCCTGAGCGCCGGCACCGGGCCGGCGAGGAATCATCATGGAACAATATCGCGGCACCACCATCCTGTCGGTGCGGCGCGGCAATCGCGTCGCTCTTGGCGGGGACGGCCAGGTCACCCTGGGCAACATCGTCATCAAGGCCTCGGCGCGCAAGGTACGCACGCTCTACAACGGTCAGATCCTTGCCGGTTTCGCGGGTGGCACTGCGGATGCCTTCACCTTGTTCGAGCGGTTCGAGGCCAAGCTCGACAAGCACCAGGGCAACCTGCTGCGCAGCGCAGTCGAGCTCGCCAAGGACTGGCGCACCGACCGCATGCTGCGCCGGCTCGAGGCCATGCTGGCGGTGGCCGACCGTGAGCATTCACTCGTGATCACCGGCAATGGCGACGTGCTCGAACCGGAGCAGGGCATCGTTGCCATCGGTAGCGGTGGCGCCTACGCCCAGGCTGCAGCGCGTGCGCTGATCGAGAACACCGAACTCGATCCCAAGGAAGTCGTGTCCAAGGCGCTCGGCATTGCCGGCGACCTGTGCATCTACACCAATCACCATCACACCATCGAAGTGCTGGATTGAGGCTGAACGCATGACCCAGATGACCCCGCCGGAGATCGTCTCCGAACTCGACAAGCACATCGTCGGCCAGGACAAGGCGAAGAAGGCCGTTGCGATCGCGTTGCGCAACCGCTGGCGGCGTGCCCAGGTGGACGAGCCGCTGCGCAGCGAGATCACCCCCAAGAACATCCTCATGATCGGCCCCACCGGCGTCGGCAAGACCGAGATTGCGCGCCGCCTGGCGCGGCTGGCCAATGCGCCGTTCATCAAGATCGAAGCGACCAAGTTCACCGAGGTTGGCTATGTCGGCCGGGACGTGGACACCATCATCCGCGACCTGATGGAGATTGCGATCAAGGACGGCCGCGAGCGCGCGATGAAGTCGGTGCGCGACCGCGCGCTGGACGCAGCCGAGGATCGCGTGCTCGATGCGCTGCTGCCACCCGCGCGTGCCGTGGGCTTCAACACGGAAGCCGAGCCCACACAGGATTCGGCCACACGCCAGAAATTCCGCAAGAAGCTGCGCGAGGGCGAGCTCGACGACAAAGAGATCGAGATCGAGGTCGCAGCCCCCTCCATGCAGGCGGAGATTTTTGCGCCGCCGGGCATGGAGGAGCTCACCCAGCAGATCCAGGGCATGTTTCAGAACATGGGGGGCGGCAAGAAGAAGCAGCGCAAGTTGCAGATCCGGGAGGCGATGAAGTTGCTCGCCGACGAAGAGGCTGCGCGCCTGATCAACGACGAGGAGGTCAAGCTCGAGGCCGTGCGTTCGGTCGAGCAGAACGGCATCGTGTTCCTCGACGAGGTGGACAAGATCGCCGCACGCACCGACGCGCATGGTGCCGACGTGTCGCGCCAAGGCGTGCAGCGCGATCTGCTGCCGCTGGTCGAAGGAACGACGATTTCGACCAAGTACGGCATGATCAAGACCGATCACATCCTGTTCATCGCCAGCGGTGCATTTCACCTGTCGAAGCCCTCGGACCTGATCCCCGAACTGCAGGGCCGCTTTCCGATCCGCGTCGAGCTCGAATCGCTGTCGGTCGAAGATTTCGCCCGCATCCTCACCAGCACAGACGCCTGCCTCACGCGTCAGTACGAGGCCCTGCTCGCAACCGACGGTGTCCAGCTCGAGTTCACCGCGGAGGGTATCCGCCGCCTGGCCGAGATCGCCTTCCAGGTGAACGAGAAGACCGAGAACATCGGTGCCCGCCGGTTGTACACGGTGATGGAGAAACTGCTCGAGGAGGTTTCCTTTCAGGCGGGTCGTAGTAGCGCAACCCAGACGGTGGTGGTCGACGCGGCCTACGTCGACGCACGCCTCGACATGCTGGCGCAGCGCGAGGACTTGGCGCGCTACGTGCTTTAAGCGGCTTCGGCGCCTGTTCGCGGGCAAGCGCCCTCCCACGGGCAGATGCACCTGCCTGGTTTTGCTGTGGGAGGGACTTGCCCGCGATTGCCTTTCGATGGCTGCCTTCGTGGCAGCGACCGCAAATCCCGGACCCGAGCCGCCAAATGCTGATCCGCATCGTCGAAATCCTCTTCCCGCTGTTTTCCATCACCGCCCTGGGATTCTTCGTCGGCCGGCGCACGAAGCCGGACCTGTCGCATGCCAACAAGCTGAACATGGACGTATTCGTGCCGGCGCTGGTGTTCGCGGCGCTGGCCAACAAGGCCTTCGACGTCGCCGCCTTCCTGCCCCTGATCGGGGCGGGGACGGTCGTCGTGGTGGGCTCGGGGCTGGCGGCCTGGGGGCTGGCGAAGGCAACCGGTATCGAACCCAAGACCCTGGTGCCGCCGTTGATGTTCAACAATTGCGGTAATCTGGGTCTGCCGCTGGCGGTGCTCGCCTTCGGCGAGCTCGCGTTGGCGCCCATGGTGGTGCTGTTCATGGTGTCGAACCTGATCCACTTCTCGTTCGGCGCCTGGCTGCTGGACCATCGCGTGCGGCTGCTCACGGTGTGGCGGGTGCCCTCGGTGCTGGCCACGTTCGCGGGGCTGATGGTGAGCCTGACCCACTTCGAAGTCTGGCCGCCGCTGCTCATCGCGATCCGCATGCTGGGCGAGATCTCCATCCCGCTCATGCTGTTCGGCCTCGGGGTGCGCCTGGCGGATTCGCGCATCGGCGCGATCGGAATCGGTGTGTTCGGCGCCGTGGCGCGACCGCTGGTGGGCATGGCGCTGGCGTGGGCGGTGATGCAGGTGATCGAACTGCCGCCGCGCGAACAGGCGCTGATGCTCGTGTTCGGTGCGCTGCCGCCCGCGGTGCTCAACTACATGTTTGCAGAGCGCTACCAGCAGGAGCCAGGGAAGGTGGCCTCCATGGTGTTGATCGGCAACGTCGCGGCGGTGGTGTTCCTGCCGCTCGCGCTTGCGCTCGTGCTGGACTGATCAAGCGCTCCGCGCACCGGACGGAGCAGGGCGGGCGCCTCAGGCATTTCGGTCAGATCGCTCCGGATCAAGGCGCATCAGCTTGCCGAGCAGATCCACAGGCACCGGAAACACCAGCGTCGAGCTCTTGTCGCCCGCCACCTGAGTGAGCGTCTGCAGGTAGCGCAGCTGCATGGCGGCAGGGTCGCGTGACAGCATCTGCGCGGCTTCGAGCAGCGCCTCGGCGGCCTGCTTCTCGCCTTCGGCGTGGATTACCTTGGCGCGCCGCTCGCGTTCGGCCTCGGCCTGCCGGGCGATCGCGCGCACCATGGTTTCGTTGAGGTCTACGTGCTTGATCTCCACGTTGGCGACCTTGATGCCCCAGGCATCGGTCTGTGCGTCGAGGATCTGTTGCACGTCGGTGTTGAGCTTTTCGCGCTCGGAGAGCATCTCGTCCAGTTCGTGCTTGCCGAGCACCGCGCGCAGCGTGGTCTGGGCAAGCTGGCTGGTAGCGTTGAAGTAGTCCTCGACCTGGATGATGGCCTTCTGCGGGTCGACGACGCGGAAATACACCACTGCATTTACCTTGACCGAGACGTTGTCCCTGGAGATGACGTCCTGCGAGGGCACGTCCATGGTGACTACGCGCAGGTCGACCTTCACCATCTGCTGCAGGCCGGGGATCACGATCACCAGGCCGGGCCCCTTGACCCGCCAGAAGCGTCCGAGCATGAAGATGACGCCGCGCTCGTACTCGCGCAGTACGCGCAGTGCGGCGAAGAGGAGGAAGACGAGGAGGAGGATGAGCGGGGCGAACCCGAACTGGAGATCGATCAACATGAGGCGCTCCTGTCGTGTGGCCGTGCGGCCGTGGGCGAAACTTCAAGGGTGAGGCCGTCCAGACGGTCGACGCGTACCTGCTGTCCGGGCCTCAGGCTACTGGCACTGCGCGCGCGCCAGGTCTCGCCGTGCACATGGATCCACCAGCCTCCGCCCTCGGCGGTCGCAGTGACGGTGCCGAGGGTGCCGAGCATCTCCTCGCGGCCGCTCACCACCGGGCGGCGGTGGCTGCGCGCGGCGAAGGTGCCGATGGCGATGATGATCGCCGCGCTCGCCAGCGCCATGCCGACGATGAGTGCGACGGGTACGCCGAAGCCAGGGACGTCCGCATCCATCAGGAACAGGCCACCGACCACGAAGGCGATGATGCCGCCCACGCCCAGCACACCGAAGCTGGGTAGGAAGGCCTCGGCCAGCATCAGTGCCGCGCCCACTGCCAGCAAGAGCACGCCGGCCCAGTTCACCGGCAGCAGCTGGAAGGCATAGAGCGCGATCAGCAGCGAGATCGCGCCCGCCACGCCGGGTACACCGAAGCCGGGCGAGGTGAACTCGAAGAACAGTCCGTACATGCCGATCATCATCAGGATCAGCGCCACTTGCGGGTTGGCGAGCGCGGCGAGCACGCGACTACGCCAGTCCGGCTCCATCCGTTGGATCCCGATGCCTGCGGTGGCCAGCGTGCGCGTACCGTCGAGTACGGGAACCTCGAGGCCATCGAGCCTGTTGAGCAGATCCCGGCTGTCGAACGCGATGAACTCGATCACCCCCCGGGACAGGGCTTCCTCGGCCGAAAGACTGGCGGCTTCGCGCACTGCGCGTTCGGCGAAGTCCACGTCCCGGCCTCGTAGCTGCGCCAGACTGCGGATGTAGGCCGTGGCGTCGGACATGGATTTGGCCGCCATCGCGTCGGTGGGCGCAGCAGCGCGATGGCCGGGTGCCGTGGGGGAGGCGGCGGCAGAGCGCCCGGTGGCGGATGCATCCGCGCCTGTTCCGTCGTCTGGATGATCGGAGGCACGGTCCTGCTCCCGGGGCGCATCGCCGGCGCCCTGGGCCTTCTCGCTTGCGTCCTGCGCGGGCTGCGGCGCGTCATCCAGTGGTGCCCTCCGCCCGGGCTGCGCGCCGCCAATGCCGATCGCCACCGGCGTGGCCGCGCCAAGATTGGTGGCGGGCGCCATCGCCGCGATATGGCTGGCGTAGAGGATGTAGGTGCCCGCGCTCGCCGCCCGCGCACCCTCTGGCGCGACGAAGGTGGCCACCGGCACCGGTGAGGCGAGGATGTCCTTGATGATCGCGCGCATCGAGCCATCCAGGCCGCCAGGCGTATCCAGCTCGATGACCACCACTTGCGCGCCGCTCGCTGCTGCGCGCGCAAGGCCCTTGTGAAGGTAGTCCGCGCTTGCCGGGCCGATCGCGCCGTCCATGCGAAGTACCAGCGCGCCTCCCGCGCTGGGTGTCGCCGATGTACCGGCCAGGGTCATCAGCAAGGCAGCGAGGATCAGCGCCAAGCTGAAAAGTCTTCGCATCAGTACGAATGCGCTTGCGCTCATCCCATCGCCTCCGTCGTCCGCCACGAGCGGTCGTGATGCCACCCGTGTCTTTCGGAGTGTAGTTCGACTGCACAAGTTCGCTGCAGCGATGGGGGAGGAAGAAACCTCAATATCCGCTGAATCGGTCCATCCGGCGCCGGTCGCGCTTTGTCGGGCGCCCATGCAGGTCTGCCCCTGGTGCAGCGGCGAGCTTGTTCAGCTCGTGGGCGCGTTCGCGCGCTTCGATGCTCTCGGCGGCCTCCTCGTAAAGCATCTGCGCCACGGTGGCCGAGCCACGTTTGTCGGCGATTGCGCGCACGAACACCGTGCGGGTCTCCTCGCCGAGGGTGATGTCGAGCCGGTCGCCCGTCTTCACGTCGCGCGCGGGTTTCACTGCAGCGCCATTGAGCTTGACCTTGCCACCCTCGACGGCCTCGGTGGCTCCGGTGCGGTGTTTGAAGAAGCGCGCGGCCCACAGCCATTTGTCGAGGCGGGTGCGGGCTGGGTTTGCGACGGCGTGCTTGCGGTGTTCGGTCATCTGCAGGGCATTGGTGAACGGAAAAGGGCACGGTCGACAGTATCGACAGAGCCCTCCCGAATGCAACGGCGCCATGGGACCGGGGTCCCGTCCAGTCCTTCCGCCAGCTTGCGCGGGGCGGGAGGGTCGGAGCCCTCTCAGAACAGGCCGGAGATCGAGGTAATGAGACCCTTCTTCAGTTCGGGGAGCGCTTCTTCGAAGGCAAGGTTGACCTTGTTGGCGGTCGAGCCGATGCGGGTCTGGTAGGTCTTGTAGCTCGACTCTTCCGCGTAGCTGACCTCGGACGCGCCGCTGTTACCCTGGCGCAGCTTGTGCCTGGAGCTGACCTTGGCCTTGCCGGTGCCGGCCATCCGCTCCTTGATCTGGAGGTCGGTGACCATCGAGAAGTAGACGTCCTTGACCGCGGCGCCGGCAATGCCTTCGGCGAGCGCACCCACCAGGCCGGCTGCCGCGATGCCGCGGCCGCTGGCGCCGCCGACGTAGGCCGCACCCGACGCGAGCATCAGCCCGCCAACTGCGGAAACGCCGTAGCCCTGGTTGATCGCGGCCTCCATCGCCGTCGGGGCAGACTTGCCGACCTGAAGGATGTTGGCCTGCAGGATGTAGTGCGCCGCCTCCGGATCCTGCATGACACGGTAGCCCTTGGCCTCGATGGCGGAGAGGATTTCCGCGTGGACGGACAGATCGGGTTTGTCCGAAGTGTTGCGGATCTGCACGAAGATGGTTTTCTTGTCCGGACCGACCGGATCAAGGAAAACCGTGTCCGACTTATGTGGAGTTACCGAAGAATCATAATTTAGCCGAAGCTATGCCGCCTCTGAACCGATAGGCGACATTTTATTGCTTGACGGTTGTAGTTATGTGGAGTCCTATATTTAATATTATGAGTGCATTCAACAACCTCTCGGGCCAGCAAAAGGCCGGCCAGAATCTCGCCACATTCCTCTCGTGGGTCGCCAGTAAAACCGACGCCGACTACCGAGGGATGGTCAGGCGTGGTCAGCTCTCTCGACAGGAGATCGCGCGGGAGTGCTGCTTTGCAAAAAGCGTCTTGTTGCAAAACCCTCGCGTGAATGAAGCGCTGCGTGCCCTCGAAGCACAACTTCGCGAACGGAGTATCCTGCCGCCCGTCGCGGATGCTGCGCGCTCGCCGCCATCGGCCGACGCACCCAACTCGCATGTTGCGGCGGACAAGGCCCGCCTGAAGCGTCTCGAAGCGGAGAACGCTGGCCTGCGCGCCGAGGTGACGGAGCTTCGTAGCCAACTGGAACGCTACCGCCTCATGGACAACGTGCTGTCCAGCACCGGGAGACTGCCCCGGTGAGCGTGCCGAGTTTCACCGTTCGTGTCTGCGTCGTGCGTAGCCAGAACCCTCAAGGCCGAGGCGGTGCGATCTTTACCGCCATCCAGATCGACGAATACGGTGCGCGCCTGGATGCCAAGACGCATCTAGTCGTGAAGGCCCCACACTGGTTGCTACATGCGCCGATTGAAGTCGGTCAATTCTGGCGCGTGAGTGGGGAGACCACGCCCAATACCATTATCGTGAATGGCTATCGCCTGACCGAATTGACGCTAACCGCCGAAACGATGGAGCTGCTTCGCCCCTCGGGCGAGCACATCATTACCTTGCTTGCAGAAGGTGAGGCATTCGCCGGTATCGGTATCGTCAAGGCCCGTCGCCTCTGGGATCACTTCGGCGAAGACCTCTACGCAATTCTCGATGCAGGCAACGTGAAACAGCTCGAAGAAGTCATGACCGCCGAAGCGGCGGTCAGCCTTGCCGATTCGTGGCACCGCTGGGGTGACACCTTCACTCTGCAATGGTTGCAATCCAAGGGGTTTTCCGTAACCCTGGGTCGTAAGGTCATCGCGTATTTCAGCCCGCAGCCAGCCCTCAAGATCGAGGAGGACCCCTATCGGTTAATCAGTTTCGCAGCGGATTGGGCGACCACCGATAAACTTGCTCGTGAAGCCCTCGGGATTGCTGAAGACGATCCGCGACGGCTCGCTGGGGCCGTCGAACAGTCCCTGTACGCTGCGTTTGACGCGGGACACACCTGCGTCAAACGCAGCGAGGCATCCCGACGTGTAGGCGCGTTGTTGAGTTGTAATCAGATCAACTTGGTCGACCGTGCGCTTGCTGAGGCGCACACAAGAGGTTGCTTTTTGCTCCGTGCCGACCGCCTGCATGCCGTAGGCCCCTACGTCATGGAGCGTGGCATCGCCGAGTCAATCGCGCAGCGTGCCGTACAACCGCAATCGTTGTTGGATCATGCCGCCTTCTCAGCCGTTCTCACTTGGTGTCAGGCCGACTCCGGCATGGTCCTCGAGCCGAGCCAGATCGATGCGCTGGCGGTGGCTAATGCTAACTCCATCGCCGTCATCACAGGTGGGGCAGGCACCGGCAAGACCACCGTGCTGCGTACCTTCTTCCACTTGTGTAGCGCGGCAGGTTGGCCGATCTTTGCCATGGCGCTCAGTGGCCGTGCCGCACGACGTATCGGCGAAGCCACCGGCCACCCCGCCAGTACGATTGCCGGTTTCCTGAACCGCTTCAACCTTGCCGAAGCCCCCGAGCGTGCCGTCGTCGTAATCGACGAAGCATCGATGCTCGATCTGCCGGCGGCCTATCGCCTGATCCGGCATCTGCCTGAGGGCTACCGCTTCCTGTTGGTGGGCGACCCGCACCAACTGCCGCCTGTCGGGCCGGGGCTGATGTTGCACGAACTGGCGCATCAGGCTGGCGTCCCTCGGATTGAGCTACAACAAGTCAAGCGCTACGGCGGCAGGGTTGCCGAAGCCGCTCGCGCAATCCGGCAGGGGCAATGGCCCGAACTACCCGACGATCCGCACAGCGAAATTGCATTTCTGCCCTGTGCGCTCCGGGATATCAACGACGTCGTACTTGACCTGCTGACCGACGATCCCAACGCCACGCAAATCCTCTGCGCCACCCGTACGGCGGCGGCCGGGGGCGCGAAAGCGATCAATGCCCTGTGCGCAGCGGCCCGCCATGCCAACAGCGAAGAATTGCTCCTCTGGAACCACGAGTTCGGTTCGGTACAAGGCACCGGCTTTCGCGTCGGTTCGCCGGTCATCTGCCTAGCCAATGATTGGGAGAAAAACCTGCAAAACGGCTCGCTAGGCGTGATCGTATCGGTCGAACCACCCCAACGCGACTCTGCGCCGGGGCAGTGCTTCGGCCGCATCCGCTGGGATGATGGACAAGAGCGCGACCTGACATCCGATCTACTACCGCAGCTAGAGCTCGCCTACGCCGTCACCATCCACAAGGCCCAGGGCAGCCAGTTCCCGCGCATCATCGTGCCGGTTCGCTCCTCGCGCTTGCTGGATCGCACATTGCTATACACGGCGATCACCCGCGCACAGGGACAGGCGATCCTAGTGGGCGACATGGCGGCTGCCAGGGCTGCTGTCGAAGCGCCGCCCCATGCGTCGCTGCGTCAAGTGGCTTTGGGATCGATGCTCGACGAGATCCTGGGGGCTATGCCGTGACCCATACTGTCGCCTACTACAAGGTAGTGCGTGATAACACCGGCATCCATGATGAAATCCCGGTGATCCTCACCGAATTCGGCCCGCTGCAGCCGCTGATCCACTTCATTCTCAAGCACCGGCATGTCCTGTCGGAGCGCAACATGAACAAGCTCGTGCAGGCGGTCGGTCTCCTGGTCGACTACATGCAAGCGAACCATGAGTCCTTCGACACGCCGCACGACCTGTTCGCAACCTTCGTCCAGCGGCTCTATAGCGGCACGGTAGGCGTCGACGGCGAAGACCCGAGCGACCTGTATTGGGATGCCCGCAAACCTGACCAGATACGCGTGCTGGTGAACCACCTCTCCAAATTCAGCGACTGGATGGCGCAGGAGCATGGCACCAAGCCACTGAACCCTTGGCGTCAGGCCACGCGCGCCGAGGAGCAACTAGCCTGGGCTGCGTGGCAGCATCAACGCAATCGCGCCTTCCTCTCGCACACCATGAGCACCGACATTGCCAGGCTCAAAGTGAGTCAGGCCAGAACTGCCCTGCTTAAAAAAAACCCCGTCATTGATCACGAGCCCGTCAAATTCTTCCCGGCCGATCGCATGCAGGATCTGTTGTTCCGGGGCTTCATCGTCCCGGGCAAGCAGAAGAGCCGCCGCATTGAGGAGCGGCTGAACCTGCGCGACATTCTGATCACGATGCTGATGGACTACGGCGGACTGCGTATGAGCGAGCCGTTCCACCTGTATATCCATGACGTGACGCACGACGAGACCAGTCCGGGCAGCGCCTTGGTCCGAGTGTTTCACCCGAGCTTGGGGCAGGCCCCGCCCGATCTGCTGAATGCCAATGGCAAGCCGGTCGTCTCTATTCGCGCCACGTACCTGCGCGACAAATACGGTCTTTTGCCGCGCACGGAGTACAAGGGCACGCACCGCCTGCACGCCGGCTGGAAGGGTAACGCGCTCGACAGCAAGCAGCACTTCATGCATGTGCATTGGGCACCGCTATGGGCGGGGGAACTGTTCTGGAAGTTCTGGGTGTTCTACATGGCACAGCGTTCCCGGCTTACCCCCGCTCATCCGTTCGCCTTCGTCACCCGCACAGGCGCACCCTACAGCATCGACGCCTTTGAGGATGCGCACGCCAATGCATTGCGGCGCATCGGCCTGGTATCGGCCAAGGCGCTGGGCACCACGCCGCATGGCCACCGCCATGCATACGGTCAGCGCCTATCCGACCTTCGCCTTGATGCTATATACCTGAAAAAAGCGCTTCATCATAAATCATTGGAATCTCAGGCCGTCTACACGGAACCGGATCGAATGAAGTTGAAACGTGCAATCGATGCCGCTCTGGCTTTCGCGAACGAGGCTCAGGAAGGGGCGGCACTGTCACCACCTGACTTCCTAGAATACGGTCTCAAAGAGGTCGATCCGTTGAGTATGTTCTCGGGCCAGAACTTCAGACTATCGAGAAGAAAATGATCAAAAAAAAACGAAGGCAGGTCATCAGAAAGTTCGATCCGGACTACCGCTTCCTACTCGACCTCGATCCAGCCCTGGAGGGCTGGCGTGCGTGGGCAGCCGAGTATAACCGCACTTTGCCCCCATTCAATGCGAACAATCAAACCGCACTGAGCGCATTCCTTGTCGTCTACCTGCACGGTCAAGGGCTGCATATGATACCGCCTGAAGAGTTCTGCGCGAGGGGGCGGAGGTTGCCTGAGCTCGATAAAGCACTGGGCTTGGATTTAATGGCCGGGGAAAGCAACATCAAGAAAAAACATGACACCGTCAGCGATTTTCTCGAGTGGGTGCTAAACGAAAAGCTCTCAGTGCTTGACGCCGGCGGTAATCGTATCGTTCCGTCACATCTCGCTAATCCTTTCCCCCGACGGATGATCAAGCGATATGGCAAGGAATCCGATCTGAGCTTCGACCACGTGCTCAAGCTTGACCCCCAGTTGGAAGACTGGCGCAACTTGGCCGCTGAGTGGCTCAAGGATCAGAGACGCGCTGTCCCCGCCCGCCGCGATGCGATCGCCAAATTCCTCACGATTTACATTCACGGTCAGAACCTGGAGCGCAATTTTGGGCGTTTCCTCATGCGTGAAACGCAAAAGCCAAAGTTTGACGAAGTACTGGTTGAGGCCAAACAAACCGGCGAAATGACACTTTCTGCCAATGGCATAATGCGTAACAATTATGCAAAAGAGTTTATCGACTGGGTTCTAACGACTAAACTGAGCGACCCCGACACAGGAGACTGGGACCGATCCCGCTTCCACAATCCGATCTCTCGCCTTACTTATTCCGGTCAGCCAGCAAGGGCCGAGTCGGACAAGAAGTCGCTCTCAATTCGCTACATCCGCGAACTGCGTTCCATGCTAGCCGAGGGACCGAACTTCCGCGATTGGAAATGGGCGCAGGACGCAATGACGGGTGGGAAAAGCGGCGGAGACTGGTTTGTGGTCGACCCTAAGACCATCGACCCCACAGACCCCGATTGCATGTTTCGACGACGAGCAGCGGGAAAACACCAAAGGAAGTCTAGAGGCTACTCAGCCGAGGTCTGGGAAATCTGGTCGCCCGTGCGCGCCGTCGCACTGTACCTCAAGTTGGAATTGCCCTTGCGCACCTTTCAGGTTCGAATGCTGGATTCGGGGGAAGCCGACACATGGCGCTATGTGCATGCGCAGAATGGAGGTGGTTTTGTGCTGAATCTCAGCCCGCTTGCCACCGGCAGCGAGAAGCGTCCTTTGCAGCGCGGCGTCTTCCATCAAAGCACGAACGAGCGCGAGGCAGGCCTCTACATAAACACCAACAAGACTGCCGACGTCAATAAATCTGAGAATCAAAGGGGCTACGTCATTCCCTGGGCCCCGGACGAAGTTTTGTACTGGCTGGATAAGCTACGCAATTGGCAGGAACGTTACAACCCAGTTTCTGAGCCAACTCCATGGACCAGTTTAGAGCGGAAACACTTTGGAGGGACACGGCCCCACCCCGAGGTGCTTGCGCAGCGTGGTTCAGCGTGCTTTCTTTTTCGTGATCCGATTGATGGCAAGGGCGACAAACCACTGACTGACGTCGCATTGAACCGTCTCTGGTATCACTTGCTCGCAAGGCTGGAGCAGCGCTGCGAGAAGAGTATCAGCCCCGAGGACAAACTACACGACGGCACACCATTGCGCTTCGTCAATCCTGACTCACACGCGCAAACATGGTTTTCTCTACACTCTCTGCGTGTGTCGCTCATCTCCTACTTCATCCTCGATAAAAAACTACCGATTGCTTTGGTATCCAAGATGATTGCCGGTCACGCGTCCATCATCATGACGCTCCACTACACCAAGGTCGGTAAAGCATACCTGCGCGAAGTGCTGAGGGAAGCGGAAAAAAATGAGCTGGAAGCCGAGCAGGCCAATCATCGCCGCTTTTTTCAGGAGGCGAGCTTCGAGCAGGTAAGCCAACGCTTCGCCTTCGTGTCGGAGGACGCGGTACGGGCTGTGATCGGCACCCGATCGGTCGCAGCCCTCGCCTTCGATGACAAAGGTATTTGCCCCAATGGGGCGACGCTCTGTGATGTGGGTGGTGAAAGTCTCGCCGACTCTCGGAATGAGCAGCAATACGCTCCCGTCCCAGGTTTCCCGCAGGAGCGTAACTGTGTCTGCTGCCGCTTCCTCCTGACCGGGCCGGCCTTCCTGCCCGGCCTGATCGCGCACTTCAACACTGTAAGCGAAAAGGTCCACCGCCAAAGCGGACGCTACAACGCACTGGATCAGAAACTGCGGAGTCTGGAGGATGGCCAGCGGAAAGCGGAGCGTGAAGACCAACCCTTCCTCCGAGTGCGCGAGCTGGAGCAACTCTCCAAGTACGCAGAGGGCGAGGCGCTGATCCTGAACAAGTTCATTAATGACTTGCAGTCTACGAACCACCTGATTCAGCGCTCCATCCAGATTGCCGGCGATAAGACCAATGGCGGTGTGAAGCTCGTTGCAAAGGGAAGCATGGCCGACCTAAAGGTCAGTTTCATCGAGTCACAGTCGGTGCTGCACCTGTTTGAAGTTGTCTGCGAAAACGCGGTGATCTACCCCGACATCGATGCCGGCTTCGCCACCGTCCGGCGTGCGCAGATGCTCGATGCCATGCTGCGCTACAACGACATGGAGCCGGTGCTGATGAACCTGACGCAAGAGCAGCAACTACTCGTCGGCAATGCGGTAATGCAACTGATTCAGGCGCGCACGGGCTCGATCGAGGGGGCGTTACCCTATGCCGAATGCCGCGCCAAGCTCAAAACCATCGGACTTCTTAAAGATGAGCCTGAATCCGTGTTCGCTTAGCCGGAAATCCAGCCTAACGCATTGATGTAATTGT
>NZ_JBQWSN020000026.1:0-51444 GCF_052598215.2 Thauera sp. ZXT1-4
CAGCGCAGGCGTGCGGCCGAACGCGCCGCGGCGCTCGCCGATGAGCGCACGCAGGCCTGAGCCACTGATCCGCCCATACTGACCAGCCCTCACCGAACAGCTTTTCCTCCCACCCCCGACAGGAGACCCCGATGCGCTACGAAACCATCCTTTATGAACTGCGCGATGGCATCGCCGAGATCCGCCTCAACCGTCCGCAGCGCCTCAATGCCGTGACTCAGCAGCTCTATGACGAGCTCAACGATGCGCTCACCTGTGCCGAGCGGGACGGCAACGCGCGTGTGGTGCTGATTACCGGCGAAGGCCGCGCCTTCTGCGTCGGCGCCGACCTCAAGGCGCACAAGGCCGGCCGCACCGCCTTCGACCGCCGCCAGTATCTGAAGGGCGAGCAGGATGCCTGCCACCGCCTGCTGCACCTGGACAAGCCGGTGATCGCCGCGGTGAATGGCTACGCGCTGGGGGCCGGCGCCGAGATCGCGATCGCCTCGGATTTCCTGCTCATGGCCGAGAGCGCGCAGATCGGCCTGCCCGAGATCTCGATCGGCAATTTCCTCGGCGGTGGCGTCACCTGGCTGCTGCCGCGCCTGGTAGGGCTGGCCAAGGCGCGTGAGCTGGTCTTCCTCGGCGAGCGCATCCAGGGTGAGGAGGCGGTGCGCATCGGGCTGGCCAACCGCGTGTTCGCAGACGAAGGCTTTCTCGATACCGCGCGCGAGTTCGCGCGCAAGGTGGCGGGCAAGGCGCCGTTCTCGATGGCGCTGGCAAAGAAGCAGCTCAACCTGTCGGCCGAGCGCACGCTCGACGCCTGCCTCACCGCGGAGCTCGAGGGCATGATGTTCGTTGGTACGACGAAGGACTGGCAAGAAGGCGTGGATGCCTTTGCCGAGAAGCGCGCACCCGTCTTCAAGGGGGAATGACACGATGACCGAGACGACAATCCAGACCGCACCCGCCCACAAGAGCGCCCTGCACGACTTTCTCGCGCCCGACGCTATCGCCATCATCGGCGCCTCGACCGACCCCACCAAGCGCGGCTACAAGGCCATGGTCGGTCTGATCAAGGGCAACTACCGCGGCAAGGTCTACCCGATCAACCCCAAGGTGTCCGAGATCCTCGGCGTGCCCACTTGCGCCTCGCTCGACGATGTGCCCGGCCCGATCGACCTGGCGCTGATCTGCACGCCGGCCAAGACCCTGCCCGGGCTGATGGCGGAATGTGGGCGCAAGGGGGTGAAAGGCGCTGTGATCCTCGCCAGCGGCTTCCGCGAGACCGGCCCCGAGGGCGCGAAGCTCGAGCAGGAGGTGCTTGACGCCGCGCGTGCCGGCGGCGTGCGCATCATCGGTCCCAACACCTCGGGCATGTTCAACCTGCACAAGAACGTGAACCTGCTCGACCTGCGCACGGCCAAGCCGGGCGACATCGGCTTCATCTCGCAGTCGGGCAACATGCTGCTGTCGCTGGTGCTGGAGGCCGAGTACAACGGCCACGTGGGCTTTTCGACCTACGTCGGCCCGGGCAACCAGACCGATGTGGGCTTCAACGACTACCTGCGCTACCTGGGCGAGGACGAGCACACCCGCGTGGCCACGCTCTACGTGGAGGGCTTCCGCGACGGCCAGCGCTTCCTGCAGGCGGCGCGCGAGATCACGCCGGTGAAGCCGGTGGTGGTGTACAAGTCCGGCGCCACCGAACTCGGCAAGAAGGCCGCCAGCTCGCACACCGGCGCGCTCGCCGGCAGCTACGCGATGACGGTGGATCTGCTGCGCCAGGTCGGCGTGAGCGTGGTGCACAACTCCGACGAGATCCTGCCCGTGGCCGAAGGCCTGGCGCTGATGCAGCAGGCGCGCGGCAAGCGCATTGCGGTGATCGCCGACGGCGGCGGACAGGCGACCATTACTTCCGATCGCCTGTCCGAGGCCGGGCTGGCGCTGGCCGAGCTCTCCGAGGCTACACGCAAGCGCTTGGCTGAAGTCCTGTTCCCGCAAGCCTCGCTGGTGAATCCGGTGGACGTGGCGGGGAGTTCGGACGCCGACCCCGAAGTGCTCGCGCGCTGCGTGGAGATCGTGGCCGACGACGACAACGTGGATGCGGTGTTCCTGGTCGGCATGTTCGGCGGCTACCACACCCGCTTCGCCGAATCGCTGCTGGGCGGCGAGATGCGCGCGGCGGAATCCATGATCGAGTTCGCCCGCCGCGGTGACAAGCCGCTGGTGATCTACAGCCTGTACGCGCCGGTCAAGCCGCCCGCGCTGCGCCGCCTGCACGAGGCCGGCGTGCCGGTGTATGCCTCGATCGAATACGCGGTGAAGGTGCTGCAGGCGCTGGGCGAGCGCGGCCAGTACCTCGCCTGGCAGCACGGCCAGCCGCTGCAGGAAAGCGTGGCGCCTGACGAGACCATGCAGGCCATGTTCTCGCGCGCGCAGACCGAAGGCCGCGACCTGTACGAGTACGAGGCCAAGACCCTGCTGCGCACCCATGGCGTGGCGGTGGCGGGCGAGGTCGTGGCGCGCACGCCCGACGAGCTCGCCGCGGCGGCGGACGCGTTCGGCGAGCAACCGCTGGCGATGAAGGTCGTCTCCAAGGACATCCTGCACAAGTCCGACGCCGGTGGCGTCAAGCTCAACCTGGTCGGCGAGGCCGCGCTGCGCGAGGCCTTCGAGCAGATCATGGCGAGCTGCCGCGCCTACGACGCCAACGCCGACATCCGCGGCGTGCTGGTGACGCCGATGGCGAAGAAGGGCACGGAGGTCATCGTCGGCGTGGTGCGCGACCCGATCTTCGGTCCGGTGCTGATGTTCGGCCTCGGCGGCATCTTCGTCGAGATCCTCGAGGACGTGGCCTTCCGCGCCATCCCGCTGTCGCGCCGCGACGCCGAGTCCATGGTCGAGCAGCTCAAGGCGCGCAAGATCCTCGCCGGCGTGCGTGGCGAGCCGCCGGTCGACAAGGCCGCGCTGGTGGAGCTGCTGCTCAAGGTGTCGAGCATCGTCACCGCCTACCCGCAGCTCTCCGAGCTCGACCTCAACCCGGTCATCGCCTACCCTGAGGGCTACGCCGTGGTCGATGCCCGCATCATCACCAACCGCAGCGTGCTCAACCCCTGAGAGGACCGTCCATGAACCTGCCCCAGCTCACCGACGCGCTGCTCGACGTCGACAATCGCGTCGCCACCCTCACCTTCAACCGCGATGATCTGCGCAATGCGCTCACCGGCTCGGCGCTGATCGACGACCTCTGCGCCGTGGCCGACTGGATCAACGGTTGCGAAGAAGTCTCGGTGCTGGTGATGACCGGCGCCGGCGCGGCCTTCTCGTCCGGCGGCAACGTCAAGGACATGGCCGAGCGCGGCGGCGACTTCGCCGGTGACGTGGCCGAGGTCGCCACCCGCTACCGCCGCGGTATCCAGCGCATCCCACTCGCGCTGCAGGCGGTGGAGGTGCCGATCATCGCCGCGGTCAACGGGCCGGCGATCGGCGCCGGCTTCGATCTTGCCAACATGGCCGACATCCGCATCGCTTCGACGAAGGCGAAGTTCGGCGAGACCTTCCTGAATCTGGGCATCATCCCGGGCGACGGCGGTGCGTGGTTCATGCAGCGCCTGATCGGCTACCAGCAGGCTTTCGAGCTCACGCTGTCCGGGCGCATCGTCGGCGCCGAAGAGGCGAAGGCGCTGGGCATCGTGCTCGACGTAGTCGAGCCCGAGCAGCTGCTGCCACGCGCCCGGGCCCTGGCCGCGCGCTTTGCCGCCCAGCCGCCCAAGGCCCTGCGCCTGACCAAGCGCCTGATGAAGATGGCGCAGCGCATGGAGCTGAAGGACTTCCTCGACCTGTGTGCGGCCTTCCAAGGCATGTGTCACAACGAGCCCGAGCACCTCGAGGCGGTGCATCGCATGCTGGCCGCGCAGAAGCGCTGAGCCATGCCCGCCGCCGCGCCCACGGTGCGGCGGCACAGTTTTTCTTGCCCGGGTAAGCTGCTGTTTAAAATGTGAAATTCCGTGAAACACTGGCGCGGAACCTGTTCGCACGGGCGCTGAAGGCGTAGAATTACGCCCCTTGTTCACGCCTCGCAGCACGGAGCGCCTCATGCTCTACCCCACCCGTTTCGATGTCATCGTGGTCGGCGGCGGTCACGCCGGGACCGAGGCCGCGCTCGCCGCGGCGCGCATGGGCGCGGCCACGCTGTTGCTCACCCACAACATCGAGACGCTCGGCGCGATGAGCTGCAACCCCTCGATCGGCGGCATCGGCAAGGGCCACCTGGTCAAGGAGGTCGATGCGCTCGGCGGCGCGATGGCCGCAGCCACCGACGAGGGCGGCATCCAGTTCCGCATCCTCAACGCCTCCAAGGGGCCGGCGGTGCGCGCCACCCGCGCCCAGGCCGATCGCGTGCTGTACAAGGCGGCGATCCGCCGCCGGCTGGAGAACCAGCCGAACCTGTGGCTGTTCCAGCAGGCGGTGGACGACCTCACCGTGGTTGGCGACCGCGTGACCGGCGTGGTCACCCAGATCGGCCTGCGCTTCGAGGCCCCGGCGGTGGTGCTGACCGCGGGCACCTTCCTCAACGGTCTGGTGCATGTGGGGATGCAGAATTATTCCGCCGGGCGAGCGGGCGACCCGCCGGCGATCTCGCTCGGCGCGCGGCTCAAGGAGTTGGCGTTGCCGCAGGGGCGGCTGAAGACCGGCACCCCGCCACGGTTGGATGCGCGCACGATCGACTTCTCGGTGATGACCGAGCAACCGGGCGACGACCCGGTGCCGGTGTTCAGCTTCCTCGGTCGTCCCGAGCAACATCCGCGCCAGTTGCCGTGCTGGATGACGCAGACCAATGAAGGCACGCATGACGTGATCCGCGCCAACCTCGACCGTTCGCCGATGTATTCCGGTGTGATCGAGGGCGTCGGCCCGCGCTACTGCCCGTCGATCGAGGACAAGATCCACCGCTTCGCGGACAAGGATCACCACAACATCTTCCTCGAGCCCGAAGGCCTGGAGACGCACGAGATCTACCCGAACGGCATTTCCACCTCGCTGCCCTTCGACGTGCAGCTTGCGGTCGTGCGCAGCATCCGCGGTCTGGAGAATGCCCACATCCTGCGCCCCGGCTACGCGATCGAGTACGACTACTTCGACCCGCGCAACCTCAAGTCCTCGCTGGAGACCAAGTCGATCGGCGGGTTGTACTTCGCCGGCCAGATCAACGGCACCACCGGCTACGAGGAAGCCGCCGCGCAAGGCCTGCTGGCCGGCGCCAACGCCGCGCTGCAGGTGCAGGGCCGCGAACCCTGGTGTCCGCGCCGCGACGAGGCCTACCTCGGCGTGCTGGTGGACGACCTGATCACTCGCGGCGTAGCCGAGCCCTATCGCATGTTCACGTCGCGCGCCGAGTACCGCCTGTCGCTCCGCGAGGACAACGCCGACCTGCGCCTCACCGAGAAGGGCCGCGAGCTCGGCCTGGTCGACGACGCACGCTGGGCCGCCTTCTGCGCCAAGCGCGAAGCGATCGAGCGCGGCACCGCGCAGTTGAAGGCCGCGTGGGCGCGACCGGAGGCGATTCCCGCCGACGACCAGGCGCGCGTGCTAGGCAAGGCGCTCGAGCGCGAGCAGCGCTACTTCGAGCTGCTGCGCCGGCCGGAGACGAGCTACGCATCGCTGATGAGCTTGCCCGGCGCGCCGGACGAGCGCGAGACCGATGCGCAGGTGATCGAGCAGATCGAGATCGCTGCCAAGTATCAGGGCTACATCGACCGCCAGCAGGAAGAAGTCGCCAAACAGGCGCAGGCCGAGGCCACCCGCCTGCCGGTCGACCTGGACTACGCGCAGGTGCGCGGCCTGTCCAAGGAAGTGCAGCAGAAGCTCAACCTGCACAAGCCGGAGACCATCGGCCAGGCCGGCCGCATTCAGGGCGTGACCCCGGCGGCCATCTCGCTGCTGCTGGTGTGGCTCAAGCGCCGCGACCTCGCGGCCCGGGCCGGTGGCGCGGCGAGCGATGAGGTGGTGCGGAGGCCGGCGGCATGAGCGGACGTCTGCACGCTTACGCGGGCCAGCTGGCCGAGGGCATCGCCGCGCTCGGCCTCGCCCTGCCGCAGGAAACCGTCGATCGCCTGCTCGCCTTCGGCGAACTGCTGCTGAAGTGGAACAAGGTCTACAACCTCACCGCGATCCGCAATCCGCAGGAGGTGATCACCCACCACCTGCTCGACTCGCTGGCGGTGCTGCCGCATCTGGGCGCGGTGAGCCGGCTGGCCGACATCGGCTCCGGTGGGGGGCTGCCCGGCGTGGTGCTGGCCATCGTGCATCCCGGGCTGATCGTCACGTCGATCGAGACCGTGGGCAAGAAGGCGAGCTTCCAGCAGCAGGCGAAGATCGAACTCGGCCTGGGCAACTTCGGCGTCTTCAACAAGCGCGTCGAGCAGGTGCAGGCCGACGCCCTGCCCGGTGGCGCGGCCGACGGCGTGATTTCGCGCGCTTTCTCCAGCCTCGCGGATTTCGTGAACCTGTCCGGCCACCTCGTTGCGGAGGGCGGCGCGCTGTACGCGATGAAGGGCGTCAATCCGGCCGACGAGGTCGCTGCCTTGCCCGCAGGCTGGACCGTGACGGAGACCTATGCGCTGACCGTGCCCGGCCTGGACGCCGAGCGTCATCTGCTCGTCATCCATCGCGCGTGACACTGCGCGGGGGTGATGATGTGCGTCACTCCGGCTGATGCGCCGCCGCATTGAAGTACACTCCGGGTTTCGCGCTCTGCGTGCGATCCCTGCAAATGGAATAGCCTGATTCGACCATGGCCAAGATTTTCTGCGTTGCCAACCAGAAGGGCGGGGTGGGCAAGACCACCACCTGCGTCAACCTCGCCGCCGCGCTGCAACAGGCCGGGCAGCGCACGCTGCTGATCGATCTCGATCCGCAGGGCAATGCGACGATGGGCAGCGGCATCGACAAGCGCAGCCTGAAGAGTTCGATCTACCACCTGCTGGTCGGTCTGGTCGATCTGGCCGGGGTGCGCGTCACCTCGCCGACCGGCGGCTATGACGTACTGCCCGCCAACCGTGACCTGGCCGGCGCCGAGGTCGAACTGGTGAACCTCGACCAGCGCGAGAAGCGTCTGCGCAATGCGCTGGCCGCCTTCGATGCCGACTACGATTTCGTGCTCATCGACTGCCCGCCCTCGCTGTCCATGCTGACGCTCAATGGCCTGTGCTGCGCCAACGGCGTCATCATCCCGATGCAGTGCGAGTATTACGCGCTCGAGGGGCTGTCCGACCTGGTGAACACCATCAAGAAGGTGCATGCCAACCTCAATCGCGACCTCAAGATCATCGGTCTGCTGCGTGTGATGTTCGACCCGCGCGTGACCCTGCAGCAACAGGTCTCGGCGCAGCTCGAGGGCCATTTCGGCGATAAGGTGTTCCGCGCCATCGTGCCGCGCAACGTGCGCCTGGCCGAAGCGCCCAGTCACGGCATCCCGGGCGTGGTGTTCGACAAGGCCGCCAAGGGCGCCCAGGCCTACATGGCCTTCGCCCACGAGATGATCGAGCGCGCCAAGACCTTCTGAACCCGGACAAGACCATGAACAAACCCAGACTCAAGGGCCTCGGCCGCGGACTCGATGCGCTGCTGGCCGCCAATCAGGAAGACGAAGCCGAGAAGGGCGAGCTGCAGATGCTGCCCACGATCGCGCTGCAGCCGGGCAAGTACCAGCCGCGCACGCGCATGGACCCGGGCTCGCTCGAGGAGCTCGCTGCCTCGATCAAGGCGCAGGGCATCATGCAGCCGATCATGGTGCGTCCGGTGGGCGACGATGCCTACGAGATCATCGCGGGCGAGCGCCGCTGGCGCGCGTCGCAGATCGCCGGCCTGGCCGAGGTGCCCTGCCTGGTGCGCGACATTCCCGACGAAGCCGCGCTGGCGATGTCGCTGATCGAGAACATCCAGCGCGAGGACCTGAACCCGCTCGAGGAGGCCAGCGGCATCCAGCGCCTGATCGACGAGTTCGAGATGACGCACCAGCAGGCCGCCGACGCCGTCGGCCGTTCGCGCCCGGCCGCGTCCAACCTGCTGCGCCTGCTCAACCTCGCCAAGCCGGTGCAGGAATTGCTGATGGCAGGTGATATCGACATGGGCCATGCACGCGCGCTGCTGCCGCTCGATGGTGCCGGTCAGATCCAGCTCGCGAACCAGGTCGCTGCGCGCCAGCTTTCGGTACGCGATACCGAGCGCCTGGTGCAGCAGGTCCTCAACCCGCGCCAGAAGAAGCCCGCACCCCCGCCCGACCGCGACCTGCTGCGGCTGGAGGAGGAAGTCTCGGACGCGCTTGGCGCCACGGTGAAGATCAAGACCAGCAAGAAAGGGGCCGGCGAGCTCACGATCCGCTTCGGCAGCCTGGACCAGCTCGACGGACTGCTCGGTCGGTTGCGCTGAGCCTCCGCAGCTTCATTTTTTTTGCCATGCCGTGCGAATGCCGCGTGCTTCATCGACCCCGGCCAGCGGCACCAGTGCCGCGGCGAAAAGCGCGATGCAGAACAGCACTGCGCCCTGAAGCCCGAACAGCCACTGCAGCAGGCCTACGGCGAAGATGCCGAAGATTGCCGCAAGCTTGCTGAACAGACCCCAGAAACCGAACAATTCGGCGGCGCGGCTCTCCGGGGCGAACATTCCGACCAGTGCGCGTCCGACCGACTGGCTTGAACCCAGGCTCAGCCCCGAAAGCAATCCTGCAAAGAGGAACACCCGCTCCGCCTCCAGCGTCAGCCCCAGCGTGCCGTTGAGGGTTGCCGTCAGCGCTTCCACGAAGTAGATCGCGAGGATTGCGAACACCCACAGAAGCAGACTGAGCGCATACGTGACGCGACCGCCGATGCGGTCCTGCAGCGCGCCGAAAGCGAGCGCACCGAGAAGGGCGGTGATCTGGACGATCACGAACATCTGCGCGCGGGTGGCTTCGCTCCAGCCGATCACTTGCGCGCCGTAGATGAACGAGAAGGCCACGATCACATAAACGCCGGCCATCGCGAACAGGATGGAGATGAACAGCCGGAACAGATCGGGAAACTCTGCCACCGAATGGACTGTCCGCAGCAGGCGCCCGTAGGCGCTGAAGATCACCGCGGGCTGCAGTGTGCGATGTCGACCGCAGGCCGGTTCGCGCAGCCAGATGAAGGTCGGGATGGCGGCGAGCAGGAAGAATGCAGCTGCGAAGGGGCCCACCCAGCGGATGCGCTCGAAGTTCTCCGCGCTGACCTCGCCCAGGAAGGCGAGCACGAATCCGGCCGATACCAGCCCGCCTGCGTAGCCGAGCGCCCAGCCATAGCCCGAGATGCGCCCAAGCTCCGTGCTGTCGCCAAGAAAGGGTAGAAAGCTCGCGATGAAGGACTCGCCGGCGGAATACGCGGCGTTGGAGAGCACGATCAGCACGAAGCCAAGCCAGACGTGGCCGGGCTCGACGAAGTAGAGCATGCCGGTGCTGGCTACCGTGAGCACGTAGCTCGCGAAGAGCAGGCGCTTCTTCGCCTGCGCGTGATCCATCACCGCCCCGAGCAGGGGGGCGCTCACCACCACGATGGCGTAGCTCAGGCACAGCGCCGCGCTCCACAGCAGGTTGCCCAGACGGTAGCCGGGTGCGTCACCCACCACGATGCGCGTGTAGATGTCGCCAAACACCACCGTGATGATCAGCAGCGTGTAGGCCTGGTTCGCAAAATCGAACATGGCCCAGCCGAAGATCTCACGGCGGCTGGCCTTGCGGGTTCTGATCATCCTGCTTCCCTGGAGCACCCCGAAATGGATCCTCCTGCCGCGATCAGGCGTCGTCAAGTGGTACGCTGGGCCCACCGTCTTGTATAAGATACAAAACTACCTTCCCTGCACTATGCTGCATTGCACCGGAAGTTTGACTTTGCTGCGGTTAACCCCTACCATCCGCGGGATTTTGGGCGGTCGCCAGCGCCGTGTGCGCTGACGCGACAACACCGATGCTTAAAGCTGTCATACTGCAGTTGGTCGCAACACTCGTTGCAGTGCTGCTCTCGGGCGCGCTGTTCGGCGTTGCTGGTGCGATCTCCGCCGCAGGGGCAGGTTTGGCATGCGTGCTGCCAAGCTGGATGTTCGCGATGCGCTTGTCGGCCATCACGCGCAAGACCGGTTCGGCGACTGTGACCGCCTTCGTCGCAGGCGAGTTCATCAAGATCGCCTCGATAGTGGGATTGTTGGTGCTTGTGTGGGCCGTCTACCCTGACCTCCATTGGGGGGGCATGCTGGTCGGCCTGATCCTGGCACTTAAGGCGAATTTGTTTGCATTTTTGGTAAAGACCTGACCATGGCTACAGAAGGGCACGCCCCCACCGCATCCGAGTACGTCATTCACCACCTGACGCACCTCAACAACACCGGACACGCGCAAGAAAACATCGTCGACTGGAGCGTGATCAACATCGACTCGATGTTCTACTCGATCTCGCTCGGCCTGCTCACCGTTTTTCTGCTGTGGCTCGCAGCCCGCAAGGCCACCTCGGGTGTGCCCGGACGCTTCCAGGGTTTCGTCGAGATGCTCGTCGAGATGGTCGCCGACCAGGCCAAGGGCATCGTCCATAGCGCGGAATCGCGCCGCTTCGTGGCTCCGCTCGCGCTCACGGTGTTCGTGTGGATTTTCCTGATGAACGCGATGGACCTGCTGCCGGTCGATCTTCTGCCGCGGATCTGGGAGGGTGTGTACGCCGCCGGTGGTGGTGATCCGGCCCACGCCTACATGCGCGTCGTCGCAACTGCGGACCTTTCCGCGGCACTGGGGATGTCGACCGGCGTGCTGCTGCTGTGCCTCTACTACAACATCAAGATCAAGGGCGTGAGCGGCTGGGTTCACGAGCTTTTCACTGCGCCCTTCGGCAGCCACCCGCTGCTCTATCCGGTCAACTTCGCGATGCAGATCATCGAGTTCGTCGCCAAGACGGTCTCTCACGGCATGCGACTGTTCGGCAACATGTATGCAGGCGAGCTGGTCTTCATCCTGATCGCGCTGCTCGGTGGTACGGCCACGGTCTTCGGATTCCTGGGGCATGTCGTCGCAGGCACCGTGTGGGCGATCTTCCACATCCTGATCATCACGCTCCAGGCCTTCATCTTCATGATGCTGACGCTGGTGTATGTCGGTCAGGCCCACGAAAGCCACTAAGTTCCGGTTTCATCTTCAACGCAGTACCTGGTTTTTAAACTCACTTCCCCACTAAGGAGTCGTCATGGAAAACGTTCTGGGTTTTGTTGCTCTGGCTGCTGGTCTGATCATCGGTCTGGGTGCCATCGGTGCTTGTATCGGTATCGGCATCATGGGTTCCAAGTACCTCGAAGCCTCGGCCCGTCAGCCCGAGCTGATGAACGCGCTGCAGACCAAGATGTTCCTGCTCGCCGGCCTGATCGACGCCGCGTTCCTGATCGGCGTTGGTATCGCCATGATGTTCGCCTTCGCCAACCCGTTCCAGCTCTGATCGGTTCGAGTTCATCCTTTTTTGAACCAACCTGAGGGCCAAGAACCGTGAATTTGAACGCAACCCTGATAGCCCAGCTCGTTGTGTTCTTCATTCTGGCGTGGTTCACGATGAAATTCGTGTGGCCGCCCATCGTGAAGGCACTGGATGAGCGTGCGAAGAAAATCGCCGACGGGCTGACAGCTGCGGACAAGGCCAAGGCCGATCTGGCGCTCGCCGAAAAGAAGGTCGTCGAGGAACTGCGCAAGGCCCGCGAATCCGCGGGTGACGTGCGTGCCTCCGCTGAAAAGCAGGCGAGCCAGCTGATCGACGAGGCCCGCGCCGAAGCCAGCCGCATCATCTCCGCAGCCCGTGAGGCCGCCGAGACCGAAGCCGGCGCCGCCACCCAGCGTGCCAAGGAAGCCCTGCGCGACCAGGTCGCTCATCTGGCGATCGCAGGTGCAGAGAAGATCCTGCGCCGCGAGATCAATGCCGAGGTGCATGCCGAACTGCTTGCCAACCTGAAACAGGAACTGCACTAAGTCATGGCCGAGAACGTCACCATCGCGCGCCCTTATGCGGATGCCGCCTTCGAGCTGGCTCGCGGGGCAGATGCGCTGGGGCCTTGGTCGGAAGCGCTGGACCGGCTTGCCTTCGTGGCGGCCGACTCCGGCATGAAGGCGTGTTTCAGCGACCCCAGTCTGTCGTCGAGCCAGCTCCATGAGCTGGTGCTCGGCGTTGCCGGGGACCTGACCGCCGAGCAGCAGAATTTCGTTCGTGTTCTCGTGGACAACGACCGTCTGCTGGTGCTTCCGGAGATCCGTGACCTGTTCGTTCAACTGAAGAACGAACACGAAGGCGTCCTGGAGGCCCAAATCGCCTCCGCCTTCCCGCTCGACGATGCCGCGCTGGCAGCGTTGAAGGCAGACCTCGAAGACCGCTTCAAGGCCGCCGTCAATGTCAATGTCAGCATCGACCCCGAACTCATCGGTGGGGTCCGCATCGCCGTGGGCGACGAAGTGATCGACGCCTCGGTCCGCGGCAAGCTCGCGAACATGGCCGCTGCGCTTAAGAACTAGGAGCATACATACATGCAACTCAACCCCTCTGAAATCAGTGATCTGATTAAGAGCCGGATCCAGAACCTGCAGCTCGCTGCCACGTCGCGCAACGAGGGCACGGTGGTTTCCGTCACAGACGGTATCTGCCGCGTTCACGGTCTGACCGACGTCATGCAAGGCGAAATGCTGGAGTTCCCCGGCAACACGTACGGCATGGCGCTCAACCTCGAGCGTGATTCCGTCGGCGCGGTGGTCCTCGGCGAGTACGAGCACATCACCGAAGGCGACATCGTCAAGGCGACCGGCCGCATTCTCGAAGTGCCCGTCGGCCCCGAGTTGGTCGGCCGCGTCGTGAATGCGCTGGGTCAGCCGATCGACGGCAAGGGCCCGATCAACGCCAAGCTCACCGACAAGATCGAGAAGGTCGCTCCGGGTGTCATCGCCCGTAAGTCGGTTTCGCAGCCGGTGCAGACCGGCCTGAAGTCGGTCGACTCGATGGTGCCGATCGGCCGTGGCCAGCGCGAGCTGATCATCGGTGACCGACAGACCGGCAAGACGGCGGTCGCGGTCGACGCGATCATCAACCAGAAGGGCCAGGACATGTACTGCGTGTACGTGGCCATCGGCCAGAAAGCTTCGACCGTCGCCAACGTCGTGCGCAAGCTGGAAGAGAACGGCGCGATGGAATACACCATCGTCGTCGCCGCCACCGCGTCGGAATCGGCTGCCATGCAGTATCTGGCCGCCTACGCCGGCTGCACCATGGGCGAGTACTTCCGCGACCGCGGCATGGATGCGCTGATCGTCTATGACGACCTGACCAAGCAGGCCTGGGCCTACCGCCAGGTTTCGCTGCTGCTGCGTCGTCCGCCGGGCCGTGAAGCCTACCCGGGTGACGTGTTCTACCTGCACTCCCGCCTGCTCGAGCGCGCCGCGCGCGTCAACGAAGACTACGTTGAGAAGTTCACCAACGGCGAAGTCAAGGGCAAGACCGGTTCGCTGACCGCCCTTCCGGTCATCGAGACGCAGGCCGGCGACGTGTCCGCCTTCGTGCCGACCAACGTGATCTCGATTACTGACGGTCAGATCTTCCTGGAAACCGACCTCTTCAACGCCGGTATCCGTCCCGCGATCAACGCCGGTATCTCGGTGTCCCGCGTCGGTGGCGCCGCGCAGACCAAGGTCGTCAAGAAGCTGTCCGGCGGTATCCGTACCGACCTCGCGCAGTATCGCGAACTCGCCGCGTTCGCCCAGTTCGCCTCGGATCTGGACGATGCGACCCGCAAGCAGCTCGAGCGTGGCCGCCGCGTGACCGAACTGATGAAGCAGGCCCAGTACTCGCCGATGTCGATCGCCGACATGGCCATCGTGCTGTACGCGGTGAACAATGGCTACTTCGACGACGTTGACGTGGGTCGCGTGTTGGCCTTCGAGGCTGCGATGCTGCAGTTCGTCAAGACCAAGCAGGCTGCTCTGGTCTCTTCGATCCTGAGCAAGAAGGAACTGGACGCCGACGGCGAAAAGACCCTGGCTGCTGCGATCGCCGAGTTCAAGAAGAGCTGGGCCTAAGGCCGGCGAGGGAGACGGAATATGGCTAGCGGTAAGGAAATCCGTACCAAGATCAAGAGCGTGCAAAACACGCGCAAGATCACCAAGGCCATGGAGATGGTGGCTGCGTCCAAGATGCGCAAGGCGCAGGACCGGATGCGTGCTGCCCGCCCCTTTGCCGAAAAGATCCGCCGACTCGCCGCGAACCTGTCCCAGGCCAATGTGACCGACTACAAGCACCCCTTCCTGGTCCGCAAGGACCAGGTCAAGCGGGTGGGCTTGATCCTGGTGACCACCGACAAGGGTTTGTGCGGTGGCCTCAACACCAACGTCCAGCGTATCGCGCTCAACGCGATGAAGGACTGGGAGTCCTCGGGCGTGACCGAGATCCGTGCCTGCGCAATCGGCAACAAGGGTCTGGGCTTCATGCAGCGCATGGGCGCCAAGGTGGTGTCGAACGTCACCCAGTTGGGTGACACCCCGCACCTGGAAAAGCTGATCGGTCCGGTCAAGGTCATGCTCGACGCGTTCCAGAACGACGAGCTCGACGCGGTTTACCTGGCCTACACCCGCTTCGTGAACACCATGAAGCAGGAACCGGTGCTTGAGCAGCTGCTCCCGCTCACCGGCGAGAAGCTGGGCACGCCCGACAGCTCGTGGGACTATCTCTACGAGCCGGATCCGCAGGTTGTCATCGACGAGCTGCTGGTACGTTACGTCGAGGCGCTGGTCTATCAGGCCGTGGCCGAGAACATGGCATCCGAACAGAGCGCGCGCATGGTGGCAATGAAGGCCGCTTCCGACAATGCCAAGAACGTGATTGGCGAACTGCAGCTGGTCTACAACAAGACCCGCCAGGCCGCAATCACGAAGGAGCTGTCGGAAATCGTCGGCGGCGCCGCCGCGGTGTAACGGATTATTGATTTAAGGATATGACGATGAGTCAAGGTACGATCGTTCAGTGCATCGGCGCCGTGGTGGACATCCAGTTCCCGCGCGAATCGATGCCCAAGGTGTATGACGCCCTGAAGCTCGAGGACGCTGCCGACTCCTTCGCCGAAGCTGGCCTGACCTTCGAGGTCCAGCAGCAGCTCGGCGACGGCGTGGTGCGCACCATCGCGCTGGGTTCTTCCGACGGCCTGCGCCGCGGCATGAAGGTTTCCGGCACCGGCAAGCCGATCTCCGTTCCGGTTGGTCACGGCACGCTGGGCCGCATCATGGACGTGCTGGGTCGCCCGATCGACGAGGCCGGCCCGATCGAGACCGACGAGCTGCGCGCGATTCACCAGAAGGCGCCGAAGTTCGACGAGCTGTCGCCGTCGGTCGAGCTGCTCGAAACCGGCATCAAGGTGATCGACCTGATCTGCCCGTTCGCCAAGGGCGGCAAGGTGGGCCTGTTCGGTGGCGCCGGCGTTGGCAAGACCGTGAACATGATGGAGCTGATCAACAACATCGCGAAGCAGCACTCCGGTCTGTCGGTGTTCGCTGGCGTGGGTGAGCGTACTCGTGAGGGTAACGACTTCTACCACGAGATGAAGGACTCCAACGTTCTCGACAAGGTCGCGATGGTGTTCGGCCAGATGAACGAGCCCCCGGGCAACCGTCTGCGCGTGGCGCTGACCGGCCTGACCATGGCCGAGCGTTTCCGTGACGAAGGCCGTGACATCCTGTTCTTCGTGGATAACATCTACCGCTACACCCTGGCCGGTACCGAAGTGTCCGCGCTGCTGGGCCGTATGCCTTCCGCGGTGGGTTACCAGCCGACGCTGGCCGAGGAAATGGGCCGTCTGCAGGAGCGAATCACCTCCACCAAGGTGGGCTCGATCACGTCGATCCAGGCGGTGTATGTGCCGGCGGACGACCTGACCGACCCGTCGCCTGCGACCACCTTCCTGCACCTGGACTCCACCGTGGTGCTGTCGCGTGACATCGCCGCGCTGGGTATCTACCCCGCAGTCGATCCGCTCGACTCCACCTCGCGCCAGCTGGATCCGCTGGTCGTGGGTGAAGAGCACTACGGTGTCGCCCGCCAGGTCCAGCAGACCCTGCAGAAGTACAAGGAACTGCGCGACATCATCGCGATTCTGGGCATGGATGAACTGTCGCCGGAAGACAAGCTCGCCGTGGCCCGTGCGCGCAAGATCCAGCGCTTCCTGTCGCAGCCCTTCCACGTGGCGGAAGTGTTCACCGGTTCGCCCGGCAAGTACGTCTCGCTGAAGGATACGATCAAGGGCTTCAAGATGATCGTCAGCGGCGAACTGGACAGTCTGCCGGAACAGGCCTTCTACATGGTCGGCAACATCGACGAGGCCATCGAGAAGGCGAAGAAGCTGCAGTAATTCGTCCGCCCGCGCGGTACCTCGGTGCCGCGCGGATTTGAAAAGGAAACGACATGGCTATGACGGTTCACGTCGACATCGTCAGCGCGGAAGAGCAGATCTTCTCCGGGCTGGCGGAATTCGTCGCGCTGCCTGGCGAGACGGGTGAACTCGGCATCCTGCCTGGACACATGCCGCTCATGACCCGGATCAAGCCGGGTGCGGTGCGGGTGCGTGCCCAGAATGCGACTGAAGAGGAACTCGTCTTCGTCGCGGGTGGCCTGCTGGAGGTTCAACCGGGTCTGGTGACGGTGCTTGCCGATACCGCGATTCGGGGCAAGGATCTGGACGAAGCAAAGGCGCTCGAAGCCAAGCGCAAGGCAGAGGAAGCCATGGCGAACCAGACCGCACGTCTGGACTACGCCAAGGCCCAGGCTGAGCTCATGGAGGCGGTTGCGCAGTTGGCCGCAATCCAGCGTCTGCGTAAGCGCGGCCACTGATCGCAGCCGCTAGCAGCAAAGAAGCAGCCTACGGGCTGCTTTTTTTTTCAGATGTTCTGCGCGCGACCCGTCAGTGCTTCCGTTCCAGCTTCGTGACGCGTTTTTCCAGACGTGCAAGGTCGTCCCGCAAGGCGATGAGCTGCTGCGTGAAGGGAACAAGGAAGGCACGGGGAGTCAGCACGGAGGCCTCCTCGGTCAGGTATTCCGCAAGGCTGCCGCCAGCGCGCTCCATCGAGCGTTTGCCTTCATCGAGCACCTTGCGTCCACTGCCCACAATCCGGTGCGCGGCAATGTCCCCGAACAGGCGGGACAGATCCTCTTCTGCGTCCCAGCGCAGATGGCGGAACACGAAGCCGAGCGCCTCGGCAAACTCGGCGTTACCTTCGATGCGTACGTGGCGCATCGCAGAGCCGAGGCCATTGGCAAGCAGTTGCGGGAGTTCGGCGAGTGCGAAGCGGAGCGTGACTTCGGGCTCGCCTTCACCCGCCCACTCTGCAAACTGCCCGTCGGCCGCGATGCAGAAGTCGATCTCCCCGAGCGGAGCAAGCGCCAGGCGTGCCGTGCGTCCGGCGTGGGGCTGCAGCCGCTGACGCGCCCAGCCAGATTGGGAGAGGAGATGGTTGGTGGCGGAGAGAAAGACGCTGGAAAGCATGGTTCAAGCCTTTTCGGGAGAGCGTGCGCGACGCATTGGCCGGACTTGGTGCAGCGACCGCCTGGGTCGGCCCCGGCATGAAAAAACGGATCGCGCCCGGAGGCGCGATCGTGACCTTCATGCTGTCGCGTGCACAGGAGCGGCCCGCGGGCCGCGCCACAGCACCCGCCCGCTCACTGAGACTGCTGGACCCCAGCGATCAGCCAGCCGCCGCTGCCGGCAAGCGGCTTGGTAAGGTGCCAGATTTCGCTGAAGGCTTCCGGCGCCGCGTCCGTCTGTTCGCGAAGCAGACCACTGAAGCGCACGCTGACCACGTAGCGGCTGTCCTCTTCGGCCACGTCGATCACCTCTGCATCGAGTTCGACCACGTCGGTGCGCTGTTCTGCGCCGCGACGCTCGTTGATCTGCATGGCGAGCTCCGCGAACACCTCGGGGGTGGTGAACTCGCGCAGGTCGTCGAGGTTGCCGGTGTCGTTGGCCGCCTGCAGGCGGATGAAGTTGAGCTTGGCCTGGCGGGCGAAGCCGTCGGCGTCGAAGCCGGACGCGCGGGCCCGTTCAAGGTCGGTGTTGGCCGGGGCGCCCGACGTCAGCGGCTGTTGTGCCTGAAAGGCAGCGGGTGCGCCGCTGCCCGCCTGTGCGCCTGCGTACTGCAGGCCACCCTGGCGGCTGGATGCGCCCCCGCGACGGAAGATCAGACGGAACAGGAAGAAGGCTGCCGCAGCGAGTAGGAGCAGCATCACGAAGTTCGCAAAGCCCTCGCCGAGGCCGAGGTGCGAGAACAGCGCGGCGAGACCGAGACCCGCTGCGAGGCCCGCGATTGGGCCCATCCACGAGCGCTTGGGCTGCGCGGCCGCGCCAGCGGTTGGGGCCTGCTGCTGCGTGGCGGCGGGCTGACGTGGTTGCTGCGCCGGCGGGGTGGCGTTGCGCTTCATGCCGAAACTGCTGCCGCCCCCAAGGCGCTTGGCTTCGGCTTCGGGAACCGCAAAGCCGAACGATACGACGGCAACCAGCAGCGTGATGAGAAGGTGCTTCATTGTGCGTTTGTCTCCAGGTTCAGATCTTGTAACCGCGGTGCAGGGCGACGACGCCTGCCGTCAGGTTGAAGTAGTCGACCCGGCCGAGGCCGGCTTGTTCCATCATCGCCTTCAATTCTTCCTGACCGGGGTGCATGCGGATGGATTCCGCCAGATAGCGATAGCTGTCCGCATCGTCTGCCACCTTCGCGCCCATCCAGGGCAAGAGCTTGAAGGAGTACAGATCGTAAATCGGCGACAGCGGCTTCCAGACGCGCGAGAACTCGAGTACCAGCAGGCGGCCGCCCGGACGCAGCACGCGCCGCATCTCCGCGATGGCTGCGTCCTTGTGGGTCATGTTGCGCAGGCCGAAGGCGACCGTGACACAGTCGAACCAGTCGTCCGGGAAGGGCAGCTTCTCGGCATTGCACTGTGCTGCGGGCATGGCGTAGCCGCGGTCGACCATGCGGTCTCGGCCGATTGAAAGCATGGCGTGGTTGATGTCCGTCAGCCACACCTGTCCGCTGCGGCCCACCTTGCGTGCGAACGCAAGCGAGAGATCCGCAGTGCCGCCGGCGACGTCGAGCACGCGGTCGCCCTCCCGCACGCCCGAGATCTGGATGGTGAAGTGCTTCCACAGACGGTGCAGTCCGAAGGACATGAGATCGTTCATCACGTCGTACTTCTGCGCCACCGAGGAGAAGACCTCGGCCACCTTCTTTTCCTTCACTTCCTCGGCGACGGTCTCGAAGCCGAAATGGGTCGTCTTGTCACGCATGATCTGCTCAGTGTTGATGGCCGCACCCGCCCTTGGCGCGGGCAGGCGGAGTAGGGACCTTGGCGGGGTCGCGCGTGCCACCGTTGCGCTCCAGCGCCTCCAGGTACGCGCTCCAGAGTTCTTCCTGGTGGCTGGCGATGGAGTACAGGTAGTCCCATGAATACAGCCCGCTGTCGTGGCCGTCGGAGAACACCGGCTTGATCGCGTAGTTGCCGACAGGGTGGATGTCGACGATGTCCACGTCGCGTTTGCCTTGCTGCAGGGTTTCCTGCCCAGGGCCGTGTCCGCGTACTTCGGCCGACGGCGAATAGACGCGGAGGAACTCGAAGGGAAGCGTGAAGCGGCTGCCGTCGTCGAAGGCAATCTCGAGAAGCTTCGACAGGCTGTGCAGGGTGATCTCGGTAGGGATCGGAGTGGTTTCGTCGAGTCCGGCCATGGCGTCAATCCCGGTTCAGGGGCCACAATCATACCCGAATCGCCGGAGCTGGTTTCCGGCCAGTCGGGCGCGGGTCTGTTTCGCTTCCATGACCTGTCATCAAAGCGTCAAGGACCTGAAATACACTGCGCCTGCCGACAACAGGGAGTTCAGGCATGCCAGCGAACATTCTTCTCGTGGAAGACGAGCCTGCGATCCAGGAGCTGATCGCCGCCAACCTGGCGCGCGCCGGTCACCATGTGGTGCGCGCCGCCGATGCCGAAACCGCACAGCGCATCGTGCGCGAGGCGCTGCCCGATCTCGTCCTGCTGGACTGGATGCTGCCCGGTGCCTCGGGCGTGGAGTTCGCACGCCGCCTGCGTGCCGACGAGCGCACGCGCGAGCTGCCGATCATCATGCTCACCGCACGCGGTGAGGAGCAGGACAAGGTCACCGGTCTGGAGATCGGTGCCGATGACTATGTGACCAAGCCGTTCAGCCCGCGCGAACTCGTCGCGCGCATCAAGGCGGTGCTGAGGCGCCGCGCGCCGCAGGTCACCGAGGACGCGGTCGAACTTGGTGGGCTGCGTCTGGACCCCGCCACCCACCGCGTCACCGCAGGAGAGGCTGCGCTGTCGCTCGGGCCGACCGAGTTTCGCCTGCTCCACTTCCTGATGACGCATCCGGAGCGGGTGCATTCGCGTGCCCAGTTGCTGGACCAGGTCTGGGGCGACCACGTATTCGTCGAGGAGCGTACGGTCGATGTGCATATCCGCCGGCTGCGGAGCGCGCTCGAGACCAGCGGCCACGATGGGTTGATCCAGACTGTGCGCGGCAGCGGCTATCGCTTCTCGGTCCAGGTGGCGAACCCCGCCACCCCCGCCTGAGGCAGAGGCCGCCGCCTGCGATGCCCATGAGCCGGCTCTCCCTCCGCTTCGTCACCCTTGGCGTTGCCACGCCGGTCGTTGCGCTCTTCGGGCTCGCCGCGCTCGCCGGGCTCTATCGCGGCGCCGATGCAGCGCTGGCCCTGATCTTCGTGGGCTTCCTCGGCGCATCGATCATGCTCGCACGCAACCTGCGACTGCTGGTGGCGTGGGCGCGTCAGCCCGTCGGCACCCCGGCGCCGCAGGGCGAGGGCCTGTGGGGGCAGGTTTTTGCCGAGCTGGGTGGTCGCATCCAGCGTGAGTGCGAGGTCAAGGAGCGCTTGTCCGCCGAGCTCGGGCGGTTCCAGCAGGCCGCGATGGCGATGCCGGACGGTGTGATCTACTTGGGCGAGGACGACCTCATCGAGTGGATGAACCCGATGGCCGAACAGCACTTCGACCTCGACCGCCGCAATGACCTGCGCGCGCCTTTGCAGAACCTCGTGCGTCAGCCTGAGTTTGTTGCCTATCTCCGGTCCACTCATCCGGCCGAGCCGCTGGTCATGCACCCGGCGCGACGACGCGACCGCAGCCTGCAGATCGAGGTGGTTCCGCTCGCGGCGGGGCGACGCATGGTGCTCTCGCGCGATGTTTCACAGCTCGAGCGTCTGGAGAACATGCGGCGGGACTTCGTCGCCAATGTGTCGCACGAGCTGCGCACGCCGCTCACGGTGGTCGGCGGCTTCCTCGAGACGCTGATCGACGGCCTGGACGACTTCTCGCGCGAGGATGTCGTCCACTTTCTGACCCTTGCAAGCGAGCAATCCACCCGCATGCAGCGGCTGATCGAGGAGCTGCTCACCCTGTCCGCGCTAGAGACCGGCGCGCCAGGGGTCGGCGAGGCACCGGTGGATGTGCCCGAGCTGGTGGACGAAGTCTTCAGGGAAACCGAGCTGCTGTCGGCGGGCCGCCACGAGATTCGTCTCGCGCTCGATGGGGGTGGCGAACTGCTCGGGAGCCGCAAGGAGTTGCACAGTGCGTTCTCCAATCTGGCGAGCAATGCGGTGCGCTACACGCCTGCGGGGGGGCACATCGAGATCGGCTGGCGGACGGGTGCGGGGGGCGGCGAGTACTGGGTGCTCGACGATGGCATCGGCATCGATCCGGTGCATATCCCGCGTCTCACCGAGCGCTTCTACCGCGTGGACCGGAGCCGCTCGCGGGAGACGGGGGGCACCGGTCTGGGGCTGGCGATCGTCAAGCACATCGTCACCCGCCACCAGGGTGAGCTGAAGATCGAAAGCCAGCCCGGCGCGGGAAGCCGGTTTGCGATCCTGTTCCCGGCTTCGCGTCTCAAGTCTGGCTGAGCGGCTGGTCCACGGCGTCGAAACTGCACTGGTCGAAGTTGGCGCCGCGCAGCAACAGCTTGCACAGCTTCAGGTGGCGCATCTGGTCTCCGTCCCGGATCTCGATGCCGCGGTCGGCCTGGAACCACATCGAAGGCAGCACGAGGGATGCCGGTGTCTTGAGTGCCGGCGAGGCCGGCAGCATGAAGGCCTGATGGAAGGGGTTTCGCCCGCCCGGCGCTAGCTGGCGGGCCGCCACAACGCGAGGAATTCCCGGCAGGATATTGATGCCGATCTCAAGTGTGCTGTCCTCGCGGTACATCAGCCAGCTCAGATCGGCGAGGAGGATCTTCTCACCGTCGTGCGGGTCGATGCCGATGAGCTGGTGGTGCTCGAGCCGGGCTGCATCTCCCCGGCTCTGCAGGCGGAACCCGCCTACCGACTGGTCGAGCAGGTCCCAGCTCTCCAGATCGAAGCCCAGGTTCATCGCCTGTTCCTGGCGGCGTTGCTGCGCCTTGTCCGGGTTGTCCGCCATCGGGACCCGTTCACCGAAGGTAAAGAGCGAGATGTCGTCGCGCAGCTTGCCTTTGGGCGCTTCGATTGCAGGTTGCTGGAACAACTCACCCTTGATCGCGAAGCCGATCGCAAGCCAGTCCCCGGTGAGTCCAATCTCGCCGCTCTTGCTGCGGCGTGGGAAGCGTCGCCCGGAAGAGGCCAGACCCCAAGGGCGGTACAGGGACAGCAGCAAGCGCGCGCAAGCATTGGTCGGACAGTCTTCGCCCAGGCCGAGTGAAGCGGGTTTGACACCGCGTTTGAACTGCGTCAGCACGGCCTGGATCTGGCTGGCCAGCGCGCTGCCGTCGAAGCGCAGCAGTGAGTCGGTGCGCTGCATCAGACCGAGGGGCTTGAGGCCGCAATCGTGTTCGGTGTCGACGCCATAGGCGGTGGGCTTCTGTCCGTCGAAGCTGCGGTCGAGGGTGCAGTAGGGTGCGAAGCGCTGCGCCCAGCGCACCACCCAGTTCAGTTCGCGTTCGCTGCGGCCATAGGGGTTCGCCAACTCCACCAGCAGCGTGGAGATGTAGGCCTCGTGCGGGCTCTGTGCGCGCCAGATCTCGTTAAGTGGCTCTCCGACCCGCACGCGCGCGACACCGTTGTGCACGGCCGCCGCGTACGCGGCATGAACGGCCTGCCAGGCGCCCGCCGATACTCCGCGGTGCGCACGGAAGTGCTCGATCAGCGCCTGACCTTCGTAGAACAGGCAGCGCTGGGCCAGCAGTGCGCGCTGGTCATCAAGCAGGCCTGCCGGGCTGGCGGCTTCGGCAAGACGCGCATATGACTTTGCCATTGCCCTCCACAGCCCGGTAACCCGGCCGAAGTCGTTGTTCTCGTCCTGATTGGGAGGCAGCGGGCGGGTGCAGTAGGTGCGTGCCAGTTCTCCCTGGACGAAGCTCAAGGTTTCACGTGCGGCCTCCAGCACCTCCAGGTGCTGGTTGGGTGCCGGCCGGGCATGCAGGAGCCCGTCGATGATGCGGACCAGGGTTGCGTGGGTGGTGCGGAAATCGATCGGGTGCAGCTTTTGCAGGAGTTCCAGGCAGAAGGCGGGTTGGGCGTAGTCCATGGGCGTCCGCTCCGGTCAGTCCGGTCTGGCGCAATTGAGTGCTGCATCGATGGCCCGCGCGAGAATGACCGGATCCGCCGCGGCGTGGACCTGCCCCTCGCGCTGCGCGGACCCCCACACCGATTCGGGAAAGTGCCGGTCGTCCCGGTAGCGGGGGATCACATGCCAGTGCAGGTGCGGCACCATGTTCCCGAAGCTCGCGAGGTTGATCTTGTCGGGATGCAGTGCCGAGCGCAAAGCCGCTTCGGTGGCCATGACGACCTCGAACAGATGCATGCGGTCCGCCGCCGAAAGGTCGGTCATCTCGGCGATGTGTTCTTTCCAGACCACGCGGCAGAACCCCGGGTGGGCTTCGTCCTCCACGCGGAGGACGCAGCAGCGACCGTCATCCCAGACGATCTGTTCCGGCGGCAGGGCGCAAAGCGTGCAATCCATGGATGCTCTCGGGCAGGGTGGGTGCAGAATCCGACATGCAGTTTAAATCCTGCAACGCACTGCGGGGGAGGAACTGTTACGCACTTTCCGGCGCCTTTGCACTTGTGCTGGTCAGGGGGTTCGTGCTGGGGGTGGGCTTTGCGCCACGGTTCCGGTTTCTCCCAGGGCGACGGGGGCGCCCTCCCTGAATGCGACCAGGTTGCCGGGCGGGATCTGAGTCCAGCTTTCGTTGTCGGTGAGCGGGGTGGTCGCGATGACCGCCACACGGTCGTCGGGTGTCGTCACGTGACGGAAGTCGAGTTCCAGATCCTCGTCGGCCAGGCGGGCGACGGTGAACGGCGCCTGGCGGATGATGTAGCACAGGCGCGAAGAGCAATGTGCAAACAGCCAGTCACCGTCCGAGAGGAGGAAATTGCACTCGCCGAGGCTGCCGATCTCGCAGGCGAGTTCGCGCAGGGCCGCATGCAGCGCGTCGGCTGCAGGCATGCCGTGCGGGAAGCGTGCGGCGAGCACGTCGAGGATGTGGCAGAAGGCGAGCTCGGAATCCGTGCTGCCGACGGGCTGAAAGCGGCCCGAGAGCGGCGGCGCGAACGGCTTCAGGTTGCCGTTATGGGCGAAGATCCAGTATCGGCCCCACAGTTCGCGCTGGAAGGGATGAGTGTTCTCCAGGCGGACATCGCCCTGTGTCGCCTTGCGGATGTGTGCGATGACGTTGAGCGACCGGATCGGATACTGGCGGACCAGTTCGGCGACGGGTGATCGGGCGCTCGGGGCGGGGTCCAGGAACACGCGTACTCCCTTGCCCTCGAAGAAGGCGATCCCCCAGCCGTCGGCATGGTGATCGGTACGCCCTCCGCGTGCGCGGAAGCCGGCAAAGGAAAAGCAGATGTCGGTTGGAACGTTGCAGTTCATGCCCATGAGCTGGCACATCATCGAGCTCCGCAGGAAGGACGCATGCAGTATACCCATGGGCCTGCGCGGTGCAGTGACCGGCTCATCCAGGGGCGAATCAGTCCTCCGGGGGCGAATACGCTCACGGGGGGCTTGTGCTGTCCCGTGCGCGCGCCGCGGCCGATCCGGGGTGGTCGATGAGGCGGTCGGTCAGGCTCGCGCCCACCCACATTGCGCTCAGCGTCAGCCAAGCGGTGAGCGCGAACACGGCTGCACCCGATACGCCGGCACCCACTGCGCAGCCGCCGGCGAGCATGCCGCCGAAGCCCATCAACAGCGCACCGGCAATGTAGCGCTTCATCGCGTGGCCGCCTTCGAAGCCCTCCAGCTTGAGCTCGCGCGCCAGGGCCGCAGCGATGAAGGAACCCAGGAACACGCCGGGAACCATGCCCAGGTCAAAGTTCAGCGGTTCGCCGGGTGGAGACAGCACCAGCATCAGCACGTCGGCCGAGGGACTGGTGAAGGACAGGCTCTGTACCGGTGTGGGCGAGAAGCTGACGGTGGAGAGCTGGAACGTGAATAGCCAGGCACAGCCCACCATCAGCCCGGCGGCGATCGCGCCCGCAGAAATGCGCGCGCCGATACCGCTGCGGCGGGCGAGCCACAGCCCGGCGACGAGCCAGACAAGACCGAACGCCAGTCCGCCGCCGTTACCCAGACCGCTGAGGGCGAGCAGGTCGCGGGCGCTGCCGCCTTCGATGGTCCACAGCGTGCCGAGCGCTTCGCGCCATGGCGACAGGATGCCGTCCATCGAAGCCTGGGCCGTGACCGCGAAGATCAGTCCTGAGAGCAGCGCGCGCAGATTGCCATTGGCGGCGAGTACCAGCAGCCGGCTTGAGCAGCCACGCGCGAGCACCATGCCGATACCGAACAGCAGCCCGCCGATGATCGGCCCCGACAGGCTGCCGGGGCTGGAGAGCTGGCGCACGTTTGCGGTGTCGAACACACCGGCGAGGATCAGCCCCTGGGTCAGCACCAGCGCTGCGGCAAAGGCCAGCAGCCAGACCGCGAGTCGGGGCCCCGCCTGCATGCGGGCCACCTCGATGACCGCAGCGCGCAGGCAGAAGCGCGCGCGCTGGGCGAAGAAGCCGAACAGCGCCCCGATGGCGAGTCCGCCGAGCGCGAGCGTCGTGTCCTCTCCGAGCTGGTCGAGGATCCGGGCCACGGTTTCCATGTCTCCTCCTGCGCCGGCATGGATCTGCCGGCTTGTTTAGAGGAAGAGAATATAAGAATGTGTCCAGGTTTGGGGCTTTGTGTTCCGGACGGAGGGGGGCGGGCTCAGCCCTCGAGCTTCCTGCGCAGCAGTTCGTTGACCTGGGCCGGACTGGCCTTGCCCTTGCTCGCTTTCATGACCTGGCCGACCAGGGCATTGAAGGCCTTCTCCTTGCCGGCGCGGAACTCGTCCACCGACTTCTGGTTGGCGGCGAGCACCTCGTCGATCATGACCTCGATTGCGCCCGTGTCGGTGACCTGCCTGAGGCCCTGCTTTTCGATGATCTCGTCGGCCGCGTTTGCCTTTCCTCCGCCCTCGCCGTTCCACAGCGCCTCGAACACCTTCTTGGCGATGGCGTTGGAGAGGGTGTTGTCGGCGATGCGAGCGACCAGCCCGGCGATCTGTGCGGGCGACACCGGCGATGCAACGATGTCGAGCTCGGCCTTGTTCAGGCGTGCGGCGAGATCACCCATGACCCAGTTGGCGCAAGGCTTTGCGAGTGCGGCGCCCGCGGCAGATACGGCGGCCTGGTAGAAGTCGGCGACTTCCTTGGATGCCGTAAGCGTGGTGGCGTCGTAGGCCGACAGGCCCCATTCATCCATGAAGCGCGCCTTCATCGCCCCGGGCAACTCGGGCATCTCGCCCTGCACGCGCGCCTTCCATTCTGATGCGATCACCAGCGGCAGCAGGTCCGGGTCGGGGAAGTAGCGATAGTCGTGGGCGTCTTCCTTGCTGCGCATCATGCGCGTCTCGCCGGTGTCGGGGTCGAACAGCACCGTGGCCTGCTGGATGCGCCCGCCGTCCTCGATGGTGTCGATCTGCCACTGCACCTCGTAGTCGATCGCCTGCTGCAGGAAGCGGAAGGAGTTGAGGTTCTTGATCTCGCGCCGGGTGCCGAACTCGGTCGCCCCCTTCTTACGCACCGAGACGTTGGCGTCGCAGCGGAACGAGCCTTCCTGCATGTTGCCGTCGCAGATGTCGATCCAGCGCACCAGCGCGTGCAGTGTGCGGGCATAGGCCACGGCCTCGGCGGACGAGCGCATGTCGGGCTCGGAGACGATCTCGAGCAGCGGCGTGCCGGCGCGGTTGAGGTCGATGCCGGTCATGCCGTGGAAGTCCTCGTGCAGGCTCTTGCCCGCGTCTTCCTCGAGGTGGGCGCGGGTCAGGCGCACGGTCTTCTCGTAGGCCTGCTCACCCTCGCCGACGCGGATCGTGATCGCGCCGCCGACCACTACCGGCAGGTCCATCTGGCTGATCTGGTAGCCCTTGGGGAGGTCGGGGTAGAAATAGTTCTTGCGCGCGAACACGCTCTTCTCTGCGACGTGCGCGCCGATCGCCAGGCCGAAGCGGATGGCGCGCTCGACTGCGCCGCGGTTGAGCACCGGCAGCACGCCGGGCAGGGCGATGTCCACTGCGCTTGCCTGACGGTTGGGTTCGGCGCCGAAGGCGGTGCTGGCGCCGGAGAAGATCTTGCTGGTGGTGTTGAGCTGGGCGTGAACTTCCAGCCCGATGACGACTTCCCAATCGGATCGGCTCATCTTCTTTCTCGTGTTGCGTTCGGCGTCAGGCTGCGCAGCCTGGGCGGCGGGCGTGCCAGTCGGTGGCTTGCTGGAAGCGGTGTGCCGCCTCGAGCAGGCGGGCCTCGGCGAAGTAGTTGCCGATCAGTTGCAGGCCCACCGGCAGCCCGCCTGCACCGAAGCCGGCGGGGTGCGAAAGGCCGGGCAGGCCGGCGAGGTTTACCGCAATGGTGTAGATGTCAGACAGATACATCTGCACCGGATCGTCTGCCATCGCGCCGAGCGCCCAGGCTGTGCGAGGCGTGGTCGGGCCGGCGATGAGGTCGCAGTGCTGCAGTGCGGCCTGGAAATCCTGTGCGATCAGGCGACGCAGGCGCTGGGCCTGCAGGTAATAGGCGTCATAGTAGCCATGCGAGAGCACGTAGGTGCCGACCAGGATGCGGCGCTTGACCTCTGCGCCGAAGCCCTCCGCACGGCTTTTTGCATACATGTCGGCGAGATCGCCGTAGTCGGCGGCGCGGTGGCCGTAGCGCACGCCGTCGAAGCGGGACAGGTTGCTCGAGCACTCCGCCGGCGCGATCACGTAGTAGGCCGGGATCGCCAGCTTTGCGTTGGGCAGGGAGACCTCGACCGTGGTGGCGCCGAGCGCGCGGTACTGTTCAATTGCGGCGTCGATCGCGGCGCGCACGTCGTCCGCCATGCCTTCGGCAAAGAACTCGCGTGGCAGGCCGATGCGCAGGCCTTCGAGCGGCTTCGCCGCAGCCGGTGCGGCAAGCGCGGCGGCGTAGTCCTCGGTTGGACGTTCGAGGCTCGTGGAATCGCGCTCGTCGAAGCCGGTCATCGCGGACAGCAGCAGCGCGCAATCCTCTGCGCTGGCGCCGAAGGCGCCGCCCTGGTCCAGCGAGGACGCGTAGGCGATCATGCCGTAGCGGCTCACCAGGCCGTAGGTCGGCTTGATGCCGGTGATGCCGCAGAAGGCCGCCGGCTGGCGCACCGAGCCGCCGGTGTCGGTGCCGGTGGCGATCGGCGCCAGGCGCGCCGCGACCGCGGCGGCCGAGCCGCCGGACGAGCCGCCGGGCACGTGAGCCGTGCTCCACGGGTTCTTCACCGCGCCGTAGTACGAGCTTTCGTTGGACGAGCCCATCGCGAACTCGTCCATGTTGGCCTTGCCAAGGCTCACCACGCCGGCGGCCTTGAGCAGGCTCACCACATGGGCGTCGTAGGGGCTGACGAAGTTCGACAGCATCTTCGAGCCGCAGGTGGTCAGCACGCCTTCGGTGCAGAACACGTCCTTGTGTGCGAGCGGGATGCCGGTAAGCGCGCCGGCCGTACCGGTGGCGATGCGCTCGTCGGCGGCGCGGGCCGCGGCGAGCGCACCCTCGCGATCAACGGTGATGAAGGCGTTGAGCTCGGGATTGAGTGTGTCGATGCGGTCGAGGAACAGGCTCGCGAGTTCGACGGCGGAGATCTGCCGCGCATCGAGCGCACGGCGCAGTTCCGGGAGGGAAGCGTTGATCATGGGCTGGGCGGGAGTGTGGGCATTGCGAGCGGCGCAATGCGGATCATTCGATGACTTTCGGTACGAGATAGAGGCCCGCCTCGGTCTGCGGCGCGACCTTCTGGAAGGCGTCGCGGCGGTCGGCCTCGGTGACAAGGTCGGGGCGCAGGCGGGTGGCGAGTTCCTGCGGGTGGCTCATCGGCTCGACGCCGGTGGTGTCCACCGCCTGCATCTGTTCGATGAGGCCGAAGATGCCGTTGAGCTTGTCGCGCGTGGCCTCGATTTCGGCCTCGGAAAGGGCGATGCGAGCGAGGCGGGCGATGTGCCCGACCTGGTCATTGGAGAGCGACATGGCGTAACAAAACCTGCTTAATCCACAAAGGTTTGTAGGTTATCATAAGTGCCTTTGCCCCGCCCGGGGCTGCGCCGCGTTGCGGCGACGGGCGGGGTTTTCGCATTGCGGCGCGCCTGTCTGCCGCCTTGCGCGGTCAGACCTCCTCCACCGGTTTCGGAAGGTTTCATGTTCGGTTTCCTGCGCTCCTATTTCTCCAACGATCTCGCGATCGACCTCGGCACGGCCAACACCCTGATCTACGTGCGCGGCAAGGGCATCGTGCTGGACGAGCCCTCGGTGGTTGCGATCCGGACCGAAGGCGGTCCCAACGCCAAGCGCTCCATCCAGGCAGTCGGCCACTCTGCAAAGCAGATGCTCGGCAAGACCCCCGGCAACATCACCGCGATCCGCCCGATGAAGGACGGCGTGATCGCTGACTTCGTCGTCACCGAGCAGATGATCAAGCAGTTCATCAAGAAGGTGCACGACTCGCGCCTGCTGTCGCCCAGCCCGCGCATCATCATCTGCGTGCCCTGCGGTTCCACCCAGGTCGAGCGCCGTGCGATCCGTGACGCGGCCCTTGCGGCGGGCGCATCGCAGGTGTTCCTGATCGAGGAGCCGATGGCGGCGGCGATCGGCGCAGGCCTGCCGGTGTCGGACGCGACCGGCTCGATGGTGGTCGACATCGGCGGCGGCACCACCGAAGTCGGTGTGATCTCGCTCGGCGGCATGGTGTATGCGGGCAGCGTGCGGGTCGGCGGCGACAAATTCGACGAGTCCATCGTCAACTACATTCGCCGCAACTACGGCATGCTGATCGGCGAGACCACCGCCGAGAACATCAAGAAGGAGATCGGCTCGGCCTTCCCCGGCTCCGAGGTGCGTGAGATGGAGGTCAAGGGCCGCAACCTGGCGGAGGGTATTCCGCGCAGCTTCACGATCTCGTCCAACGAAATCCTCGAGGCGCTGACCGAGCCGCTCAACCAGATCGTGTCTGCGGTCAAGATTGGCCTCGAGCAGACCCCGCCCGAGCTCGGCGCGGACATCGCCGAGCGCGGCATGATGCTGACCGGCGGTGGCGCGCTGGTGCGTGACCTTGACCGCCTGCTGATGGAAGAGACCGGCCTGCCGGTGGTCGTGGCGGAGGAGCCGCTGACCTGCGTCGCACGCGGCTGCGGCATGGCGCTCGACAAGATGGACAAGCTCGCGTCCATCTTCACCTCCGACTGATGCATAGCCCCGGCCCGCATGCCGGGGCGTGCGCTTCCTGACGGCCTGTGCTTTTTCGCGGATGTCTCTCGTCGGCCATCAGCCTCCTCCGATCTTCAAGCGTGGCCCGGCAGCGCCGGCGCGCCTGTTCGGCTTCGTCGCCATCTGCCTGGTGCTGCTGGTGGCAGACCTGCGCTTCCGCTACCTGGAAGTGCTGCGCAACGGGCTGTCGGTGGTGACCTACCCGCTGCAAATGGCCGCGTCCGCGCCTGCAGACGTGGCGCGCAACGCTTCGCGCTACTTCGGCACCCTGATCGACGTTCAGCGCGAGAATGCCGAGCTGCGCCGCATCCAGCTCGATGCCGGGGAGCGTCTGTTGCGCTTCGATCTGCTCGAGCGCGAGAACGCCGAACTGCGCGGCCTGCTCGAGATGTCGCAGCGCGTGCAGACACGCAGCATCGCGGCCGACATCCTCTACAACGCCCCGGATCCCTTCGCGCGCAAGGTCATCCTCGATCGCGGCGCACAACAGGGCGTCGAGGCGGGGCTGATCGTCGTCGATGCCCGGGGCGTGATCGGGCAGGTCACGCGGGTGCACCCGGTGCAGTCCGAGGTGACCCTGCTCACCGACCGCAACCAGTCGGTTCCGGTGAGCGTTGTGCGCAGCGGTGTGCGCGGGGTGCTCTACGGCATCGGGCGAAGCATGCTGGAGATGCGCCACGTGCTGGCAGACGTGGATGTCCAGCCCGGCGACCTGCTGGTGACCTCGGGGCTGGATGGGGTTTTTGTGCCCGGCTTGCCGGTGGCGAGGATCACCCGTGTGGACCGCGACGCGGGTGCCTTCGCGCGCATCGACTGCGAGCCGCTGGCTGCAATCGAGCGCAGCGTCCAGGTGCTGGTCGTGGGGCGCGCGTCGTATCCGCCACCGCCGCCCGACGCAGCGGGAGGGCGCTGAACCATGCAGCCGACCCACCGTTCGCGGCGCATCCTGTTGCCGGTCAAGCTCTGGTTCGTCTACCTGAGCCTCTTCCTCGCGCTCGGCCTCGAGTACATCCCCACTGGACGCACCCCGGGCCTGCCCGACTGGGTGGCGATGGTGCTGTCGATCTGGTGCGTGCGCGAGCCCCTGCGCATCGGCATGGGGGCGGGCTTCGTGTTCGGCCTGCTGCTCGATGTGGGTCTTGGCGCGGCGATGGGGCAGCACGCGCTCGCTTATGTCGTGCTGGCCTACCTGTGCACCAGCATCGCACGCAGGGTGCTGTGGTTTCCGGGCTGGCAGCAGGCGCTGCAGGTGCTGCCGGTCCTGCTGATCGCGCAGGGGCTGATGATGGGGGTGCGCCTGCTTGCGGGGGGCGAGTTCCCGGGTTGGTCCTATTTCCTTTCGAGCTTCACCAGTGCAGTGCTGTGGTGGCCGGTCTCGCTGCTGCTGCTGCTCCCGCAGTACCAGCCGGTGGAGCGCGATGACAATCGTCCGATCTGAGGTCGGCGTGCGATGACCGAGTTCCGTGCGCCTGCAGCCGAACTGGCCGGTTTCCGGCTTCGCGTCGTGGTTGCGGCATTGTTCGTGCTGATCTGCCTGGGTCTTCTTGCCGCACGCTTCCATTTCCTGCAGGTGCGCCAGCACGATTACTTTCTCACCCGCGCGGAGGACAATCGCATCGCCTTGCTGCCGGTGGTCCCGTACCGCGGCACCATTGTCGATCGCAAGGGGGTGGTGCTTGCGCGCAACTATGCGACTTACACGATCGAAATCACGCCGTCGCAAGTGAAGGATCTGGAGGCCACCCTGGACGAGATCGCCAAGCTCGTTCCCGTTGAGGCCCGCGACCGGCGCCGCTTCCGGAAGCTGGTCGAGGAGAGCCGCAATTTCGAGAGCGTGCCGTTGCGAAACCGCCTGAGTGATGAGGAAGTCGCGCGCGTGGCCTCACAGCGCTACCGCTTGCCGGGCGTGGATGTGAAGGCGCGCCTGCTGCGCGACTATCCGCACGGCGCCGCAGCCGCCCATGTGATCGGGTACATCGGACGCATCAACCAGCGCGACGTGGAGCGCATCGACGAGACGGGCGAGACGGCGAACTACCGTGGCAGCCTGTATATCGGCAAGGCTGGGCTGGAGTTGTCCTATGAAAGCGAACTGCATGGCACGACCGGGGTGGAGCAGGTCGAGGTCAATGCAGGTGGCCGGGCGGTGCGCGCCCTGTCGAATACGCCGGCAAAGCCCGGCAACGATCTGGAGCTGACGCTGGACATCGGCTTGCAAAAGCTTGCCGAACAGGCCTTCGGCGGCCGCCGTGGCGCGCTGGTGGCCATCGAACCGGCCACCGGAGGGGTACTGGCACTGGTGTCCACGCCGTCCTACGATCCCAACCTGTTCGTCGATGGCATTTCGACGCAGGACTGGAAGGCGCTTAACGAGTCCCCCGACCATCCGATGCTGCATCGTGCGATCTATTCCGCTTACCCCCCCGGGTCCACCTTCAAGCCCTTCATGGCGCTGGCTGGACTGGAGCTGGGCAAGATCACGGCTGACAAGGAGATCGCCGATCCCGGCCATTTCGTTTTTGGCGGTCATCGTTTCATGGACGACAAGGTCGGGGGGCACGGCATGGTCGACCTGCACAAGTCCATCGTCGTGTCGTGCAATACCTATTACTACCAACTCGCAGCCGATCTCGGCATCGGTGGCATTTCAAGCTTCATGGCGCCCTTCGGCTTCGGTGAGCGAACGGGCATCGACCTTCCGGGCGAAGCCAGTGGTGTGCTGCCCTCGCCGGAGTGGAAGATGCGCCGTTTCAGCAAGCCAGAGCAGCAGCGCTGGTATGCGGGCGAGACGATCTCCGTTGGCATCGGCCAGGGTTACAACGCCTATACCCCGCTGCAGCTCGCCAATGCGCTCGCGGCGCTGGTCAACGAGGGCAGGCTGTACCGTCCGCACGTGGTCAAGTACGTAGTCGATTCGCAGACGGGTGAGCGGCGTGTGATCGAGCCTGAGCCGCTGCGCCAGATTCCGCTGCAGCAGGCGCACCTGAAAGCCGTGCTCGATGCCATGGTGGACGTAAACCAGAGCGGTACCGGCAAGCGCGTATTCAAGGATGCCCCCTACAGTGTGGGCGGCAAGACCGGCACGGCGCAGGTGTACTCGCTGCGTGGTCAGCGCTATGACAAGGACAATGTGCGCGAGCGCCTGCGCGACCATTCCTGGTTCGTCGCCTACGCGCCGGCAGAGAACCCTCAGATCGCGCTTGCCGTGCTGGTGGAGAATGGCGGCTTCGGTGCGCAATCGGCTGCGCCCATCGCACGCCAGGTGCTGGACTATTACCTGCTCCACCGTGAGGCCGATGCACCGGCAGCAGAGGACGCAGAGGGCGTGGAGAGCACGGATGGCGTCGAGAGCGAGGCTGCGGGCGCTCCGCATGCAGCGCCTCCGGCTCCTGCGCAGATCCGGCCGGTGCAGGCCGCGGCGAGGGGTGTACGCTGATGGAGAAACGCTTCAACCCGCTGGTGTTGGTGCGCAGCTTCTTCCGCCCGATCGATCCGTGGTTGATACTGCTGCTCACGGTCCTGCTCGGTGCCGCGCATCTGTTGATGAAGAGTGCGTCCCCCGAGCGGCTCGACGCCCAATTCATGCACTTTGGTGTCGCGCTCGCGGGCATGTGGGTGCTCGCCTTGCTCAAGCCGCAGCGCTTGCTCGCGCTCGCCGTGCCGCTCTACCTGCTGGGCGTGCTGCTGTTGCTCGGTGTGGAGCTTTTTGGCGAGGTGTCCAAGGGGGCGCAGCGCTGGCTCGATCTTGGCGTGGCCCGCATCCAGCCCTCCGAGCTGATGAAGATCGCAATGCCCCTGATGCTCGCCTGGTTCTTCCAGAAGCGGGAGGGGCAGACACGCTTTTCTGACTTCGTTGTTGCGGGCGTGATGCTTGCGGTGCCGGTGGGTTTGATCGTGATTCAGCCGGATCTGGGCACGAGTCTGCTCGTGGCTGCGTCGGGGCTGTACGTGATCTACTTCGCCGGACTGTCGTGGAAGTTGATCGTGCCACTGGTGGTCGCCGTCGTGATCGGCCTCGGCTCCATCGTCGCGTTTGGCGACACCTTGTGCGAGCCGGAGGTCGATTGGCAGGTGCTGCGCGAGTATCAGAAGCAGCGCGTATGCACGCTGCTCGACCCCACCCGCGACCCGCTCGGCAAGGGCTTCCACATCATCCAGTCCACGATCGCGATCGGCTCTGGCGGGCTCACCGGCAAGGGCTGGATGGACGGCACGCAGACCCATCTCGCCTTCCTGCCCGAGCGCCACACAGACTTCATCTTCGCGGTGCTGGCCGAGGAGTTCGGTCTGGTGGGCGCACTGGCGCTGCTTGTCGCCTACGTCATCCTGTTGCTGCGCGGCTTTCACATCGCCGCGAATGCACCCACGCACGCCTCGCGTCTGCTTGCGGGTGCGATCACGATGATCTTCTTCACCTACGCCTTCGTTAACATGGGCATGGTGAGCGGCATCCTGCCGGTGGTGGGCGTGCCGCTGCCCTTCATCAGCTACGGGGGAACTGCGCTCGTCACGCTTTGTCTGGGGATCGGCATCCTCATGAGCATCCAGCGCAGCCGCTTTGCCGACAAGAACTGAAGGTCCGACGTGATTCACAACCTCCCGCCTCCCGCGCCAGGCATTGGCGCCCGTACCATAGCTGCTCCGCGAAGGTCCGCGTGCTCGCGCTTCCTCGCCCGGCTGCCGCTGCTTGCGGCGCTGGTCGCGGGGTTCGTTTTGACAGGCTGCGGCTCCCAGCCTGCGCGCGAGGCGCCGCGCGCCGAAGCGCCCTCGACCTCTCCTGCGCCCAGGGTCAGCACCCCGCGCGGTGGTGGCTACTACAAGGACGATGGTCCGGATGACATGATTCCCGCCGGGCTGGATGACATTCCGGATGCCGAGCCGCGGGTCGAGCCGCTACACCGTTTTGCCAACCGGCCCTATCACGTCATGGGGCAGAGCTTCGTGCCCGTCACCGAGCTGCGAGCCTTCCGCCAGCGCGGCCATGCAAGCTGGTACGGGCGGCGCTTCCACGGCAAGCCGACTTCCAGCGGCGAGCCCTACGACATGTACGGCATGACCGCGGCGCACCCCACGCTGCCGATTCCGAGCTACGTACGTGTGACGCACCTGGGCAACGGGCGCTCGGTGGTCGTGCGGGTGAACGACCGCGGCCCCTTCCTGCGCGGGCGCGTCATCGATCTGTCCTATGCGGCCGCGCACAAACTCGGCTACATCAACACCGGCAGCGCCGAGGTCGAGGTGGAGCAGATCCTGCCGGGCGAAGCACCCATGATCGCCACCCGCCCGGTGCCGCCCCTGCCGGCGCGTGCCGGTGAAGGCGCGGTTGCCGCCGCCGCGGGCGAGGAACTTCCGGCCGCGCGCGCGTTGGCGCCGCTGGCCCGTGCGGCGGCGCAACCGGCCCCGGGCATCGCGAGCGCAGCGGTGGGCGAATGTGCGGACGCGGCGGTGTGCGGCGCAGCGGCGGGGCTGGCGCCTCCGATTGCATCGGCCAGCGCGGGCATCTTCCTGCAGTTGGGGGCGTTTTCCTCGTACGCGAATGCCGAGGGTTTTCGTGACACTGTGCAGAGCCAGGCCTCCACGCTGGCCGAGCGCTTCGAGTTGCTCGCCGACGGCGAGCGTTTCCGCCTCCATGCGGGGCCCTACGACTCGGTCGATGCGGCGCGCAACGCAGCCGAGCGCATGGGCACCATGCTCAAGCTCAAGCCCTTCGTCGTGGTGCGCTGAAGGCCGCGGATGGCTGCAAGGGTTGAAACAAAGGCTTTCGTTTTTTGGTCTGCTTCGGGGCGGCGCCTATAATCGGGCGCTCCCCTTCTTCAAATTCCCCGGGTTGTTCTCATGCGTTTCCTGATCGCCGTATTCGTGTCGCTTTTCTCGTTCGCTGCGCTTGCGCAGTCGGTGCCGCCGCCAGCGCTGGCTGCGAATGCCTGGGTGCTGGTCGATCACGCCACCGGTCAGGTGCTGGCCGGCAAGGACGCCGACGCCCGCATCGAGCCGGCCTCGCTGACGAAGCTGATGACCGCCTACGTCACCTTCTCGGCGCTCAAGGCGGGCACGCTGAGCCCCGATCAGCAGGTGCCCGTATCGGAGCGGGCCTGGCGCATGGAAGGCTCGCGCATGTTCATCGAGCCCAACAAACCGGTCACGGTCGAACAACTGATCCATGGCGTCATCGTGCAGTCGGGCAACGATGCCTGCGTCGCGCTCGCCGAAACCATCGCCGGCAGCGAGGAGGCCTTCGTCGCGCTGATGAACCGCGAGGCGCAGCGCCTTGGCATGACCAATACGAACTTCTCCAATTCCACTGGCTTGCCCGATCCGCAGCTCTACACCACCGGCAATGATCTCGCACGTCTGGCGACCGCGATCATCCGCGATTTTCCCGAGTACTACAGCCTGTATTCGCTCAAGGAGTACACCTACAACGAGATCAAGCAGCCGAACCGGAACCGTCTGCTGTACATGGATCCGACGGTGGACGGCATGAAGACCGGCCACACGAGCAGCGCGGGCTACTGCCTGGTGTCGACCGCCCAGCGCGGCCCGCGCCGGCTGATCTCGGTGGTGCTCGGTGCCGCCTCCGATACCGTGCGTGCGCAGGAGTCGCTCAAGCTGCTGAACTACGGCTTTCAGTTCTACGACACCGTGAAGCTGTACTCGGCCGATGAGGCCCTGTCGCAGTTCCGCGTGTGGAAGGGCAAGCTCAACGAATTGCCGGTGGGCTTCACCAGCGACTTCACGCTGTCTCTGCCCAAGGAGTCCGCGGACAAGATTCAGGCCACCCTCGAGAGCCGCCAGCCGCTGGTCGCACCGATCGAGAAGGGCCAGGAGGTCGGCACGCTGACCCTGAGTGCCGAGGGGCAGGCGATCGGCCGCTACCCGGTCGTGGCGCTGCAGGATGTGCCGGTGGCCGGTTTCTTCGGCCGCCTGTGGGACGCGATCGTGATGTTCTTCAAGAGCCTGTAAGCGCGGGGAATCGACATGGCCGATACACCGGGCGCGCAGACGCGCCAGACGCTGATCGAATACCCCTGCGACTTCCCGATCAAGGTGATGGGCGCGCGGGTGGATGGCTTCGCCCAAGCGGTGATCGAGGTGGTGCTGCGTCACGCGCCCGATTTCGAGCCCGCTGGCGCCGAGATGCGTCCTTCCAGCAAGGGCAACTACCTCGCGGTGACCTGCACCTTCCGCGCCTTGTCTCAGGGGCAGGTCGATGCGCTGTACCGCGAGCTCACCGCCCATCCGATGGTCAAGGTGGTGCTGTGATCGTCAAACGCCTCGGCCTGGTGGAGTACGCGCCGGCGCTCGAGGCGATGCGGGTGTTCACCGCTGGGCGTCAGGACGACACAGCCGACGAGATCTGGCTGCTGCAGCACCCGCCGGTCTACACCCTCGGGCAGGCCGGCAAACCGGAACATCTGCTGCAGAATCCGGCCGGCATCCCGCTGGAGCGCATCGACCGCGGTGGCCAGATTACCTATCACGGGCCCGGCCAACTCGTGGCCTACCTGTTGATCGATCTGCCACGGCGCCGGCTCAAGGTGCGTGAACTGGTCAAGCTGATGGAGCAGGCGATCATCGACACCCTGGCCGATTTCGGCCTTGCCGCCGAGCGCAAGGATGGCGCACCCGGCGTCTACATCGACGGCGACAAGGTCGCCGCACTTGGTCTGCGGGTCAGGAACGGCTGCAGCTACCACGGTCTGGCGATCAACGTGGACGCTGATCTGACCCCCTTCGGCTGGATCAATCCCTGCGGCTACGAAGGCCTCAGGACGATTCGCATGAAGGACTTCGGCATCGACGCCAGCGTGGATCAGGTCGGTGACTGCCTGCTCGGCCACCTTGAGCGCCTGCTGCCGCCCCTTTCCGCGGCAGATGCCTCGAATCCGGCCGGGCTGGCTGCCGCAACGCCCGCCCGCGCGCCATAATCGCGACAGCGCCCTTCCCCACCCGGAACCCACAGAGAACAGCGACCATGGAAACCCCAGCGCGCAAACAGCGCGGCGCCGACAAGACCGCCCGCATCCCCATCAAGATCGTACCCGCCGAGCGCCTCAAGAAACCCGACTGGATCCGTATCAAGCTCGGCGCGGGCATGGAGGCCGAGCGCTTCAACGAGATCAAGTCCACGCTGCGCGAGCACAAGCTGCACACCGTGTGCGAGGAGGCCTCCTGCCCGAACATCCACGAATGCTTTGGCAAGGGCACGGCGACCTTCATGATCATGGGTGACATCTGCACCCGGCGCTGTCCGTTCTGCGACGTCGGCCACGGCCGCCCCGAACCGCTCAACCCGGATGAGCCGACCGATCTCGCCAAGACGATCGCGGCGATGCGGCTGAACTACGTGGTGATCACCTCGGTGGATCGTGACGACCTGCGCGATGGCGGCGCCCAGCACTTCGTCGAGTGCATCCGCGAGACCCGCGCGGCGTCGCCGAAGACCCGCATCGAGGTGCTGGTGCCGGATTTCCGCGGCCGCATGGAGATCGCGCTCGACATCTTCGACGCCGCCCCGCCCGACGTGATGAACCACAACCTCGAGACCGTGCCGCGTCTGTACAAGCAGGCGCGCCCGGGCTCGGACTACGCCTATTCGCTCGAGTTGCTCAAGCAGTTCAAGGCCCGCCATCCCGAGGTTGCAACCAAGTCCGGCCTCATGGTGGGTCTGGGTGAGACGGACGAGGAGATCCTCGAGGTCATGCGCGACCTGCGCGCGCACGACGTCGAGATGCTCACCATCGGCCAGTACCTGCAGCCTTCGGGCGGTCACCTGCCGGTGCTGCGCTACGTACATCCGGACACCTTCAAGATGTTCGAGGCCGAGGCGCTGAAGATGGGCTTCAAGAACGCCGCCTGCGGCCCGATGGTGCGCTCCAGCTACTGGGCCGACCAGCAGGCGCACGGCGCCGGGGTGGTGTGTGTAAATTCCACCGATAAAAGCTAATTTACATCGATCGCTGCAAATTTACATCGATCCGTGCAAATTTGCAGGCCATGAGCCCACTCCCGAATTTTCCCAGTCTGACGCCGGACGAACGAGTCTGGCGTCTTGACTGGTTCGGCGAGTGCGCCTACCCCGGGAGTGTTCGACGCTACGCCCAACCCAGCATCAAGGTGGCGATTTCGCCGCTGCGGTGCGAGCCGAATGACGCTGAGGCGCTTTTGCAGCCTGGCGGTACGGATCACATGCACCAGAGGGAGGTCTGGGCGCCCGTTGCGGTATTGCCGTTGCTGGCGATCGGTGATCTGTGGCAGGGCGGCCGTTTGATTGCCTCGCCGAGTTACCATGCCGAAACCTTTCGAAGCGTCCAGATCGTGCCCGGTACCACCAGCTTCGTTAAAGCAGGTCTGGCAGTAGACGAAAAATTTCTGATTCCACTGCATGCCCACCCGTGGCATCGGCTTCACACACAGGCTTACTGCGTTGCGGTTTCGTTGGGTGGTGGCTGCAGGCTGCTGATCCCTTGCGTGGAGATCATCCGCTTCTACTTCGGCTCGTCGAGCAACCTGCTCCAACGGCTCTTTTCCATGCCGCTCAACGCAGAGGCGCTGTGGTCTAGCAAATCGTTCGATTCCGGCTCCCGGCACATGCACCTTGTCCTCGCTCCCGGGATATCCGGGGCGTCGGCCTCGGATGTCGGCAGGATGGCTGGCGATCGACTCGCCTGGCGCTCGGCGGCTGGCATCCACATTTCCTGCCAGAAAGCTGCGGCAAGTGGACAGGTGGCCTACCCGTATACCGGCTTTCCGTTCGAGGGCGAGACGAACCTCGCTGTAACTGGCGTTTGGTTGCCCTTTGGCGATGAGCCAAGAGCCACGTTCCTGGCTTATCAACTTCGTTCCTGCTCGCACGCCTTCCCGTTTCGATCCCTTTCCTATGAAACGTCCCGGCGCAACGCCCAAGGCGCAAGACGCCCGGAAAGTAGCCGGAACGCGACTGGCGTTCGTCACGTAAGCGAGATCTCGCTCCGAACAAAGACGGTCGATGATGATCCCAGTGCTCGTAAGTCGCAGCATTCCGGAGGTTTTCCGACCAAGAGGCGCTTTCCGGATCTTCTGCGCAAACCGGTCTGGAAGGAGAAAATCGAGAGTCTTGCAAGCGCTGAGGTTTTCTTGATACGGAGCAACGGCAGCATCGAGCAGGTCGCGTTTGGCGAGCCGGATGGTTCATCGGATGCAGCCGGGATTGATTTGGCGACGCAACCGGAGGCTGGTCCGCCGATGCACAAGAAGCCTCCGCTACCCCACTTCGTACGTAAGACACTGGCCCGGATTCGTCGCGAGACCACGGCAAACGGCAAGAAGGACAGAACGATCCGGGTCATAGACCCCAAAGAGAGGGCTGTCCCGGTTTTTTCGCTGGCGGTTGCTGTCGATGAGGATGGAGAGGTGCTTCCGGAACTGCTGTTCTCTGATGAGGCAGGACGGGTGCGCCAGCGCAGGGCGTGCTTCGCCGAGGTCATCGAGTGCGGCGTGGCGCTTCGTCAACTGGCAATTATTGAGGAGCGGAACGCCCAAAGCGCGGCTTTGGTAGTGCAGGTTAGGGAGCCGAGCATTCACCAATTGACGCAGAGCTTGCTCAAGCACCTTTCAATGATTGTAAGCGCCGTGGAGAAGGACAACGGGCGGTTGTAGGCCCCCAGAAAAACTGTGCAAACGGCAAGTTGTTGCCGAAGGACTGCCGAGCGGAGTTGTGCACAGTTCGGTTGTCTCGGGATCGCCCGTCGTTACGTGTGCTTGTCGCACTTCATGGCTTTTCCTGCTGCGGTTGCGATGCGTTTCCGGCTTCTAACAAGATGGCTCGGATCGATTTGGCCGGTGATCGTTACTTCGATGGAGAGCCCGGCAGCATCACCTTGCTCGTTGGTGGCAAGGGCATTCACACGAAACGTCCTGCCAACGACGCTGTGGACAGGACTGTCAGTCAGGATCGAGCGCTCGCCCAGCGGACCAGATCTCAGCCCGATAAGGTCAGCAAGATGGCTTGACGCATACCGCTCGTCCGGCTCTGTACGGCCCGAGTAAAGCGTAACGTGTGGGTATAGACAGGCAAACCGCTCATGGTCGAGGCCGAGCATTGCCTGAAGGTCCGCGTAGGTGGCAGGGCGAATGCCGATTGCTGATCTCTCGGCCGAGGAGCCTTGACTTAAGGGGTCTATAGCAAGGCGTTCCAGCAGGCGGTCGAGCACCTTCGGATCGGACGTCAGCGGATCCACGAGTCCTGTGGCCTGCTGAACCGAAACCCCGATCACCCGCTCCGCGATCTTCAGGTCCCGGGTGACGACGCCGTCGCCGATCCAGGGGCTTCGGTTGCCGTTGACCAGAATGTCGTGGATGACCAACTCGACGGCAGACTCGTGCGCAAGGTCCATGCTGAGCCGCTGTTCCGAAATCGCAAGCTCCTCGGTCGAATAGAAGACCGTGGCCATCGAGCCGGCAACAAGTGTTGCCGCTACGAGAAGTAGCCACAACGTATGCAGGAGAACAAAGCCTCTACTGCGCACGAGGCCGCACGAGTGGGCGCGCATGCTCGGCGAGCTGGGAAGCTGCATCGAGGCCGTCAACCAGCGCATCGACGACCGACTGGGTTTCCATCTGATTGCGCATCACATGTGGAACGAGCAAGACCACCAGCTCGGTGCGGCGAGTATCGGAGGTGTTGTTCCTGAACAGGTTGCCGACCACGGGCATGTCCTTGAGCAATGGGATGCCGCTGTTTCCGACACCGCCACTTTCTCGGATCAAGCCGCCGAGCGCCACCGTGAAGCCGTCGCGCGTCGCGACGACGCTGTGGATCTTTCTTCGCTGGATGGTCGGCGAATCGATGCCAGAAGAGGTGGTTTGAGCAACCTCGCTCACTTCCTGCATGACATCGAGGATCACATTCCCATTGTCATTGACCCGGGGCGTCACCTCCAGGATAACCCCCGTGTCGCGCATCTGGATCGTGCTGATGATCGGAGCGCCGCCCGCGTCCGTGCCCTGAGAAGTCTGCGTCACGATGGGCACTTGGTCGCCCACCTGCAGGCTTGCCTTCTGGTTGTTCAGCACGGATATCTTGGGCGCCGAGAGGATCTTCACTTCCGTCTTGGATTGCAGGGCATTGAGGACGATGCGTGCATTTGCCTTCCCCGAATACACATAAGAGAAACCCGGGAACTGCGAAGCGACCGAGCCGGTGTCGGTCGCACTCAGGGTCACGGTGTTCTCACTCGAGTCGAAAAACCATTGCACGCCATAGCGCAGGTTGTTGTTCAGGGTCACCTCGGCCAGAAACGCTTCGATCATGACCTGGCGCGGTAACACGTCGATCTGCTTGAGCGCTTCCTGGATCACACGGAACTCGTCCTCAGTGCCGTAAAACATCAACGAGTTGTTCTCCTCGATCGCCACCAGCCTGCCAATGTTCGCCTGGGGGCCCGATGCTGACGGCGATATCGAGGGCGATGGCAAGCCGGGCATCTGCGGCTGCGGCAACGAGGACGTCGATGGGCTGGTAGTCGCTGTAGTCTGCATTTCCCCAGTCAGCACCTGCCGGAGCGACGTTACCAGGTCCTTCGCATTACCGTTCTGGACGTTATAAACGAAGATGCGCTGCGCACCGGCTTTCGAGACATCAAGCCGCCCAATCCACTCGCCTAGCAGTTCGAGATCAGCCTTGTTGCGAGCAACGCCAAGCACGGCCTGCATGCGTTCGAGCGGCACGAGGCGGATTCGGGTCGTAAAGAGGTCGAGTTTGCCCTGGAATATCTCCCGCAGTTCCGCAACGATGGTCTCCGGCCGGCTCTGAGCAAGCTTGTAGAGCGCGAACGTCATGCCGCTTAGCCAATCGACGTCGAAATTCTCGACAGTACGCAGAATGGCGCCACGGTCCTGGCTGCTGCCCGCCACGACAAGATGCCCGTGATGGGTGTCTGCCTGAAGGACGGTCCCTTTTGGGACGAATGAATCTAGAATCGCCTGCATGTCGTTCGCGTTCACGTAACGAAGTGGAATGATCTCCACCGCGTAGCCCGGAACAGGAGGCATCGCCGAGGCAAGGCGTTGTGCAGGGCGAACCCGCTGCGGAGCCTCGCTCCAGGGCACCACGTTTACAGTTTGACCATCCCTTAGCAAGGCTGCCGAAACGGAACCCAGTGCAGCCTCCAGGGCCGACAGCAAAGAGGCCTTGGACACAGGGCGACTTGTGCGCAGGGTGATGCGCCCCTCCACCGCTGGCGAGACAACATAGTCGAGCTTGAGCATGTCTCCGAGCACAGCGTCGATCACGCCACGGATATCGGCCTCATTGAAGTTGAGCTCGAAGCGTTCACCTGTGTCAGGGATGCCAGGTGTTCCCTCGCGGGGCACCGCAGATTCGCTGCGACCAGACTTGTAGAACTCCGTGGTCATTCTTGACGCGTCTTCTGCCGCACTCGGAAGAGATGGCCCAGTATCCGGGCTTGCCTTCATGGGCTCCGCTGGAACGATCTTCCACGTCGACAGGCGGGTAGGTGCGACAGGAGGTGTCGTGGAGCACGCACTCAACCCCGTCGATACGGCGATCCCCAAAAGGAGTCGATGCCACTTGTTCATTGTTCTGGGTCTTGTGAGGGTTGAATGAGTTGCCTGAGTCGGATCTCGACGCTCGGGGCGGCATGGGACTTATCCTCATTGCTCGATCGACCCTGCAGCCGGACAGCGTGGGCGGCGATTGCCATCACCACCCACCCGTCAAACAGATCACCCTCAGCGACAACTTTTCTCGAAGCGGTGGATTCCAGCTCGAGCAAAGCAGTTCGCTTATGGCCGTCGATCATGATGCCGACCAAGCGGGGAAGCATTGCACTGGGTCTTACCTCTGGCTCGGCGGTTGCTGGAGCCAAGCGGGTCCGCGAAGGGGAGAACAACAGGGTTTGTTCAAGCGCGTTGGGCACCGTTTCCATCAAGACAACCGACGTCTCGGCAGCAGCCGGAACGCTCGCGCGCGTAGCGGGCAGATCGTCCGGCGCCTCCAGTAGAACCGAATGAGCGATCACGGATAACGAGACCACACAGACGTTGATAAGCAGCAAAGAGACCGTCTGCCTATCGAGCACGGGCTTCACCGTCACTCGGTTGGTCGTTTTCTCCCGCAAAGGCACTTACCCGCAACTCTGCGGAAACCGGAGTCGAACTGTTGTCGATCATCGAAGCCGTCGTCGTCACCACCGCCCGCTCGATAAGAAGCAGTGGTCGATGACGTTCAGCCGCAATCAGCAAACCAATCAATGCCTCTTCAGATGCAGTCATTCGCACGTCGATCGTGAAGCGGGTCAGGTTCGCCACTTTCGTGGGATCCGCCGTCCTGAGCTCCAGCAACTGAACGTTTGCGCTACGGATCAGTGAGTCGACCGCGGCAACGAATGCGGCGCCGTCTTTTGGGGAGGAGAAGATCAATGGGGCCACGGATTGCTCGAGCCGGTCTACATCGTCAGCGGTGAGGTCTCCGCTCTCCGACGCCAATGCCTGCAGGCGTGCAAGCTCGAAGCGCGTGTCATTCAGCCGTTCGATTGCGGTCACAGGCAGGCCATAGAGCGGTTGCAGCACAAGCGTCCAGCCGCCGACAAACAGCAAGACCGTGACGACGATCGCCAATGAACGTTGCGCCATTGTCCGCACCGTCGTCATCGGCTCCGTTCCCTGCCAACGATCGCATTCAAGGCGAACTGCGGCACGCTCACGCCGTCAGCCCCGCCATCCAGCCGTGAAACCGACTCCAGTTTCACGCTGGTCAGGCTGGCAGCCTGCTCGAGCGCCCGTGCAGTTGCAGCAGGGTCTGCGGCATAGCCGGAGAGTTTGAGGCGCCCTGACTCATACTCCAGCCGGCTGATCCACGCCTGTTTGGGCAAGTGGGTCGCAATATCCTCCATGACCCGCAGGGCGCCTGACGAGCGTTGAGCCTGAGCGAGCTGCTCGCGTATGGCAATGATGCGAGCGTTAACCTCGGCAAGCTGTATGACACTGCCTTGCTTGGCTCGCCTTGCTTCAATCTCGGACTGGGCACGAACCCCGAGCCATGATGCATGGGCGAACAGCGCCGGACCGGCCGTCAGTATGATGCATGCAGCCGAGATGAATAGCCACCGGTTGATCCGCGTTGCAGACTGGCTCCGTTGCATGCCTCGTGAAGCGTGGAACTTGAATTTGGGTGACGTCGAACCTGCGGGCGAGAAGCCGACTACGCAAGCACGGGCCTTGGCACGTTCGATAGCCGCCTCGAGCTCGGCGACAAGCGCGCGCTTGCAGAGGGCAACTTCAACCCTGATCTCATCGCGCGCGGGCGCTCCCGTAATGTCCCCGACGTCGAAGTACAGCGCAGACTCGTCAACCGGCGCCTCGACCGCCATCCGGTAGCGCACGGCAGCGCGCAGATCTCCGCGTGCTGATCGAGGCAGTGTCAAAGTCAAGCGCATAACGTGTGCCGGATGCAGCAGAACGATCACTTGTCGCCCCGTGCAGACAGCCTCCCAGCCTGAGTCCACTTCGCTATCAAGCTCGGACAGCGCAAGTTTTCCAGCCGCATCCGTCACCAACGTCAGTGGTGCCCGAACCCCGAAGACGCGCCTCGCAATCGGTGCGATGAGCCAATCCATCTCGGTCCGCCACCAGTGCAAAGAGGCGCCGAGCGTGTCCCGCAAGGTCGGTATCAGGGCAGTTGGCTGGGCACGTCGTGCCGAGGGGCGGTTGCTGTCATGCATCTTAAACAAATATTTAATTTGGAATAGAGGTTGACATTGGGATTTTTGCCCACAACAATTGACGCATGCAATCCGCTTATGTCGTCAGAGTGTAGTCGAATCCTGTGACGAGCGTGAGAGGGCCGAAGTCAGTTTTGTGAGGAGGGGAGCCGATGAGCGGGAAACAGATCGTCAAGCGCACGCCGACGGTGGGCGCGGGGATTCGCCTCATGGCTGTCGCGGCCATGCTGGGGCTTGCGGTACCGGCGCTGGCCGGTTCGGTGAGCTACACCTACGACACGATGGGCCGGCTCAAGACGGCCACCTACAGTAGCGGCGTCGTCATCACCTACACGTACGACGCGGCGGGCAATCGCGTCAGCCGTGTCACCACGGGCGTGCCCTGATCGTCTGCGGCTGCCCGCCGCTCGCCTCTGTCTGTCTTTCCACCGTGGTTTCGAGCGACCCGTCCGTTGGGTCGCGCGTCCTTGCACGCCCTGGTTCGATGTCAATGTAATGAGCTTGACATCTCGTGTGCGCCTGTTCGGGAGTTCGATCATGTTTGAACGCAATTGGGGTCCGCATCGCGCGGGCATGCTGGCCATGCTCGTGGCCGGCCTGTTCTCGGGCACGGCGCTGGCCGAAGGCAATATCCAGTTCGGCCAGGGGTTGCCGGCCGTGGCCGCAACGCCTGACGCGGCGCGCGGCGGGGAACGGGCGCAGGCCGCACGCGGCGGACAGGTCGAGCGCATCGAGCACGGCCCCGGGGTCAATCGGGTCATCCTCGCGCCGATCACCCCGGAAGAGTCCGAGCGCGCGATCCGTGCGCGCGGGCTCCCCAAGGATCTGAACCAGGGTGTGCCGCGTGAGACCGGGGCAGCCAGCGGTGCAAGCACCGACACGACGCTGTCGGCGATGCGCGTGGCGGGCGATACCGCACCGAGCGGCCCGGCCTCCATCGCCGAACTCGCGCGCGCGCTCAAGAACGACCCCGATCTCATCTACGAGTACGTCCGCAACAACATCGCCTACTACCCCACATGGGGGATCCAGAAAGGGGCGATCGGCGCGCTGCTCGACAATCAGGGCACCGCCTTCGACCAGGCCACGCTGATGGTGCAGCTGCTGCGCCAGGCGGGCTTCACCGCCAACCACGTGCGCGGACGCATCAATCTGACCGCTGCGCAGGTGCAGGACTGGCTCGGTGTCGACACCGCCAACGTCTGCGCGGTCCTGAACCTCTTCGGCAACGCCCAGATCCCGGTGGCCTCGGTCACGGCGACCGCGGCAGGCAGCTGCCCGGGCTCGACCGCCGCGCTGCACAGCATGAAGTTCGACCACGTGTGGGTGAAGGTCAACATCGGCGGCACGAACTACTACTTCGACCCCAGTTTCAAGTCGCACGTCCACAAGAGCGGCATCAACCTCGCCACAGCCAGCGGCTACAACGCCAGCAGCTACCTCACCGCGGCCAAGAGTGGCGCCACGATCACCGCGGACTACGTCCAGGGCATCAACCGGACCAACATCCGCAACACCCTCACCACCTACGCCAACACGCTGGCCACGCACCTGCGCACCAACCTGCCGGCGGGCACGCTCGATGACGTGATCGGCGGCAAGACGGTGGCCCCGCACACGGGCGGCGCCTTGCGCCAGACCACGCTGCCCTATCAGGACACGGCCGTCGCACTCACCGAGTGGGCGACGATCCCGGCCAACTACAGCCCGACGCTGCGCATCCGTTACCAGGGCATCGACCGCAGCTACACGTCCGACGTCCTCTACGGCAAGCGTCTGACGCTCACCTACAACGGCTCGAACCAGCCCGTGCTCATGCTCGATGGCGTCGCGCAGGCTACTGGCACCGCGGTGACGCCGGGCACGGTGGGCAACGTCACCTTCGACGTCACCCACGGCGCCTACAGCAACACCTTCGCCAACCAGAGCTTCACGCAGTCGATCAAGGCCGGGGGCACCTTCCTGGTCGGCAACGGCTGGGGGCCGGCCGGACGTGGGCTGGTGGAACGCTACCGCGGCCAGCTCGACACCGCCAAGGCCGCCGGCAGTGCCGACACCTCCGAAGTCGTTCTAGGTTCCTCGCTGGCAGTGCTGTCGGCCACCTGGATCGCCCAGGTGAACCACTCCGACTACATCACCGACCGGCTCGCCGGCACCAACACGCTCTTCCACCACCAGATCGGCATCGCCGGCTATAGCGGTGCCCCTTACGTCGACCTGCCGGGCAACCTGTTGAGTGTCGTCAGCCAAAGCGCTGACGCCGCCAAGGAGCGAGCCGTCTTCTACAGCTCGGCGATGCACTCGAGCATCTTCGAATCGACCGCGGTGCAGCAGACCGCAGGCGTAAGCGCCGTGTCGACGGTCAAGCTCATCGACATCGCCGCGATCAACAACGACCGTATCTACGACGCCAAGTCGTCGAACTACGCCAGCGTGGTGCAACCGAACCTGGTGTCGTGCTCGCCCTGGCTGGCTACCTTCCAGAGCCAGATCAACGCGGGCAACCGGCTGATCCTGCCCGCGCGCTGCAACCTGACAGAGGGGAGCTGGTCGGGCGCGGGCTACTTCACCATCAACAGCACCGGCACGAGCATTGGCGCCATCATCGGCGGTGGGTTGGCGGGGGGCTTTGGCGTCAGCAACGTCCCTGCGGCAACCGTAGTTCAGTCGGCCAACGGTGCAAAATCGCCGTCGGACTGGATCGAGGTGGGCATGAAGCTGATCAACGACCCGATTGATTTCGCGTCGGGTAGCTTCCTCTACGCCAACGAAGACATCCAGACCGGGGTTGGCGAGTTTCCGCTCAGCCTGGGGCTGAACAAGCTCTACAGCTCCGGTGCCCGCACCCAGGACGGTCCGCTTGGCAAGGGCTGGACGCACAGCCTGGCCGCCAGCACTCGGGTTGGCTCGGACGGCTTCCAGGGTATGGGCGAGGACTCCGCGCTCGACGCCGTCCCCACGCTGGTCGAGAAGCTCGTCGCGCTCGACCTGCTGGCCGATGCTGCCAAGCCGCTCGACAAGATGGTCATTGCCACGCTGGGCCAGCGCTGGTTCGGCGACCAACTCATCAACAACACCGTGGTGGTGCAGCAAGGCCTGAACGGCGAAGTGTTCGTCAAGCTCCCCGACGGCAGCTACAACCCGCCCCCGGGCAATGCCGCACGGCTGACCAAGCAAGGTGACGGCACCTACCAGTACGAAACACTCAACCGCGCCAAGCTGGCCTTCAACAGCGCCGGCAAGCTCGCCACCTACACCCACCCGAGTGGCGTCCAGGCCAAGTTCACCTACAGCGGCGCCAACCTCACCCAGGTCGCCAACAGCCTGGGCCGGGTGCTCAACTTCACCTACAGCGGCGCGCGCATCAGCGCGGTGAGCGACGGCACGCGCAGCATCGGCTACGCCTTCGATGCCAACGGCAACCTCACCAGCTACACCGACGCCACCGCCAAGACCACCACCTACCAGTATGACCTGCCGGGGCGGATGACGAAGTTCTTCTACCCCAGCACGCCAACGGTTGCCTTCGCCACCAACGTCTACGACACCCTGGGCCGGGTGCAGACCCAGACCAACGCGGCGGGCAAGCTCTACACCTACTACTTCGCCGGCTCGCGTTCCGAAGAGGTCGGGCCGGGTGCCGTCAGCAAGGTCTCGTACTTTGACGCCTTCGGCAAGGAACTGAAGTCGATCGACCCGCTCGGGCGCAGCACGGTCAACACCTACGACGGCCAGGGGCGGCTCACGCGCAAGACCTTCCCCGAAGGCAATGCACTGGAATACAGCTACCACGACGCCCCGTGCGCAGCCGCCGACAAGCGCTGCACGCACAATGTCAGCCAGGTTCGCCAGATCGCCAAACCCGGCTCGGGGCTGGCCACGCTGACCAGCAACTTCACCTACGAGAGCGCGTTCAACAAGGTCGCCAGCGCCACTGACGCGCTGGGCAAGGTCACCACCTACACCTACACCGCACAAGGCAACCCCTTGACGGTCACCGCCCCGGCCGATGCCGCGGGCGTGCAACCGCAAACCACCTACGGCTACACCGCCTACACCGCCAGCGGCTACCCGACGTTCTATCTGCAGACGTCCCAATCGAGCAGGATCACCGCCACCAGCACGGTGGTCACCACCACCACCTACAACGCGGCCAACAAGTACGTCCCGCAAACGGTCGTGGCTGACGCGGGCACGGGCAAGCTCAACCTCACCACCGCCTTCACCTACGACGGGGTGGGCAACCTCACCCAGGTCAACGGCCCGCGCACGGACGTCACCGACACCACCACGCACGCCTTCGATGCGCAGCGCCGCATCACGCAGACGACCGACGCGCTGGGCAAGCAGACGCGCTTTGGCTATGACAACGACGGCCGGCTCATCCGCACGGCGGCCCAGCTGGGCACACAATGGCTGGTCAGCTGCCGCAGCTACACCGCCACCGGCAAGCTTCTGAAGGCCTGGGGCCCGGCAGTGACCGCCGCGGCCACCACCTGCCCGACGGCCGCTGCCCCGGTCGCGGTCACCGACTACGCCTACGACGACCTCGACCGCCTGATGCGCGTCACCGAGGTGCTCCCCGCGGCGCAGGGTGGCAACCGGGTCACCGAGACGGTGTACAACGCCGACGACAGCGTGCACCAGGTCAAGCGGGCGGTCGGCACGGCGCTGGCACAAACCTACGCCACCACCACCTACAGCGCCAACGGCCTGCCGGTCACACTGACCGACGCCAAGGGCAACCGCACCACCTACGAATACGACGGCCACGACCGCCGGGTGAAGCTGCGCTACCCGCACCCCACCACGGTTGGCACCTCATCGACCACCGACTACGAGCAGTACGGCTACAACGCCGTCGGCAGCCTCACGAGCCACAGGAAGCGCAGCGGCGAGACGGTCACCTTCGCCTACGACAACCTGCACCGCCTGACCAGCCGCAGCTACCCCACGGCCGCGGA
>NZ_JBQWSN020000027.1:0-44682 GCF_052598215.2 Thauera sp. ZXT1-4
CGCTCCTCGAGCACATCGGTGCGGCGCACCTCGGTCCAGTACATCCAGATCAGCGACACCCAGGTCACGCCGTAGAGCAGCATGAACGCGCTCGAGCGCACCCCGGTGAGATCGAGCAGCGCGCCGAACATGATGGGCAGCAGGAAGCCACCCATGCCACCCACCAGGCCGACGATGCCCGACACTGCACCGATCTCCTTGGGAAACTCGTCCGAGATGTACTTGAACACCGAGGCCTTGCCGAAGGCGAAGGCCACGCCAACGACGAACAACAGCGCGGTGAAGACCCAGACATTCAGATGAATCGCGAAGGTTCGCGGCCCATCCACGGTCTGGACGGTGAATTCGGTATGCGGGTACGAGAGCAGGAACAGGCAGATCCACGACACCCACATCACCCACCAGGTGACCTTGTGCGCGCCGTAGCGGTCCGACAGCCACCCGCCCACGGCGCGCAGGACCCCGCCTGGCAGCGAGAAGCAGGCCGCAAGCAGTGCCGCCACCTGGATCCCCAGACCGAACTCGGCGACGTAGTACTTGGTCATCCACAGCGACAAGCCCACATAGCCGCCGAACACGATCGAGTAGTACTGGCAGTACTTCCACACGCGCGGATCCTTCAACACACGCAGCTGCTCGCGGAAGGTCACCGTCGAGGACACGCGATGCGAAGGATCGTCATAGGTGAAAAACCAGAACGCGAGCGCGATGATCAGCATGGCCGCAGCATAGATCTGCGGCACCGCAGCCCAGCCGAACAGCACCACCAGCGTGGGCGCCACCAGCTTCGTGACGGCGGCGCCCGAGTTGCCCGCGCCGAACACGCCCATCGCAAACCCCTGCTGCGCACGCTCGTACCAGCGCGCGCAGTAGGCGATCCCCACCGAAAACGACCCTCCAGCCAGACCTACGAACAGACCGGCCAGCAGGAATTGCCAGTACTCCGTGGCGTGCCCGATCAGGTAGATGGGCAGAACCGTGCACAGCATCAGCACGAAGAAGACGACCCTGCCGCCAAATCGGTCGGTCATCATCCCCAGCGGTAGTCGGACGAGTGAGCCCGTCAGCACCGGCGTGGCCGCAAGCAGGCCGAACTGGGTCTCATTGAGCGCAAGCATCTCCTTGATCGGGATGCCGATCACCGCGAACAGCATCCACGCCGCGAAACACATCGTGAATGCCGTCGTGCTCATGATGAGCACGGAAAGCTGCTGATACCTGCGCGTTGCCACGTCGGACCACTCCTGCACACCCGACCCCCTCGGGAACAGTCCGAAGCATAGGCATGCAACTGCCTGCGCACCATTCGCCAAAAGCAGGAGGCACAAAGGGCGCAGCCTCTCAACCTACACCTTTCGAACTAGGCCACACCCCGTATCACCACCTCCCCCCGGAACTACTCAGATTCCAGAACATGCCAAAAACATGATCCACTTCAATCAAAAAAATCAAGATGAAATCAAAGACCAAACAAATCCAGCTCTAAAAAAATTGAATGGTTTTTCTCGGCGAGTTTTTACATCACGCCTTGACTTTCTTTAGTCAAGCCGTGATATTAATTGGCGGATATTTTTTGAGCTAAATCAAAAATCAATATAAAACAGCTATTTGCTAACACAGAAAGCACATTGGCATCAATTCCCCATTCGCATTAACAGGCGCCTTTTTTCGAATTGCCCTACCCTCCTTCCGGCTTATGGCGACCCTCCTAAGCGGGGTCTAGACTGATTTCCGAAATGCCGGGGAGTGAATCGTTCGTCTCCAGGGTTCGGCTGAAACACGGCCTGTGTTCAGCACTATCCGAGGTCATCGTCCGCAAGCGCACTCCGGCTGGTCAGACCGCCAACTGGAGGTGTTCCATGAAGATCATGATTGCGTACGACGACTCACGTAATGCGAAGCTTGCCCTCGCGCAGGTCGTCACCCTGTTCGGCAGACTCTCCCCCGAGATCACCCTCGTGACCGTGGTGGAGAACCCGGGCGACTCCACCGACAAGAACCTGGAGTTCTTCGACCAGGAAACCGAGGAGTTGCGCCAGGGGGTGGATCAAGCCCTGGCCTTCTGCTCCAAGGAAGGCATCAAGGCGCATGCGCTGTTCGCGCAAGGCGACGCGCGCAAGATGATTCTCGCCGCCACCAAGAAACACACGCCCGACATCCTCGTCGTGGCCCGCCACAGCCATCAGCCCGACGGTGGCTTCATCGCGAAATCCCTGACCTATTTCGTCGACGAGGTCGACTACATGACCTTCGGCAGCGTCAGCGCATTCCTCGCCCGCCGCGTGGAATGCCCACTGCTGATCCTGCCGAGCTGAGCCGGAACATCAAAACAAGAACAAGCGCCTGACAGAGAAAACGATTTCTCCTCATCACGCATCGAGGCCCCAAAATGGTCGTAGCCGATCTCTTCAAGTACCGGAATCCCGAAATCAGGGCACTGCACCTGACCTGGATTGCCTTCTTCATCTGCTTTTATGTCTGGTTCAACATGGCGCCGCTGGCATCGAGCATGCTGCGCAGCGCCGACTGGCTGACGAAGGACGACATCCGGCTGTTCGCAATTTGCAACGTCGCACTCACCATCCCGGCCCGCATCCTGGTCGGCGCCGCGCTTGACCGCTTCGGTCCGCGCCGTGTGTTCTCCATCCTGATGGTCACCATGGCCATCCCCGCCCTGTTCTTCGCATTCGGCACCACCAAGACGCAGTTGCTGGTGTCGCGCCTGGTGCTGTCGAGCGTGGGCGCCAGCTTCGTCGTCGGCATCCACATGACCGCGCTCTGGTTCAAGCCGCGCAGCATCGGTTTTGCCGAGGGCTTCTATGCCGGCTGGGGCAACTTCGGCTCGGCCGCGGCAGCCATGACGCTCCCGACCATCGCGCTCACCATGTTCGGCGGCGATGATGGCTGGCGATGGGCGCTCGCGATGAGCGGCATCGTGATGGCGGTCTATGGCGTCTTCTACTGGTTCGCAATCACCGACGGCCCCACCAACACCCACAGCAAGCCGCGCAAGACCGCAGCACTCGAGGTCAGCACCTGGGCGGACATGATCAAGCTGATCATCATGACGATTCCGTTGCTGGGCATCCTCTCAGTGCTCGTATGGCGGGTCGAAAAGATGGGCTACATCGACAGCGGCACGGCCTGGCTCTTCCATGCACTGATCGCCTTTGGCGTGATCTACCAGATCATCCAGATCCTTCGAGTGAACGTGCCCATCCTCAAGCAGGGCGTGCCCGAGGACGACCGATACCCGTTCAATAGCGTCGCGGCGCTCAACACCACCTATTTCGCCAACTTCGGTGCGGAACTGGCCGTGGTGTCGATGCTGCCGATGTTCTTCGAGCAGACCTGGGGTCTTTCGGCAGCAGCCGCCGGTCTCATCGCGTCCTCCTTCGCCTTTGTCAACCTCTTCGCCCGCCCGATCGGCGGTCTCGTCTCCGACCGTATGGGTAACCGCCGCTTCGTGATGCTGTCGTACATGTTCGGCATCGGCGTCGGCTTCGTGCTGATGGGGCTGATGAACGAAACCTGGCCGCTGTTCATCGCGGTCGCCGTGACGATCGCCTGCTCGGTTTTCGTGCAGGGCTCCGAAGGTGCCACCTTCGGCATCATCCCGTCGATCAAGCGCCGTGTGACCGGACAGATCTCCGGTATGGCTGGCGCTTACGGCAACGTGGGCGCGGTGTTCTACCTCACGCTCTTCACCTTCACCACCGCCGAGCAGTTCTTCTTCATCATCGCCGGCGGCGCCTTCGTCAGCTGGCTCGTGTGCTTCATCTGGTTGAAGGAGCCGGAGGGAGCGTTCGCCGAGGAATACTACGAGTCGTCGGTCGACCGCCAGATCGCACTCGAAGCGCAACAGGCCAATAGCGCCTGATCGGGCTCCTCAAGCCACGCAAGAACGCCACCACAAAATGTGGTGGCGTTCTTTTTTGTTCTTCAGCAGCGCAGGGAAGGCGCGGATCAGCCTTCGGCCGGCTGTGACTCGGCCGCAGCGCATTCGAGCAGACGAGCCAGCTGCGAACGGTTACGCACACGAATCCGCCTCCCCGTCACGCTGAGAAGCTCGTCCTCGACCAGGCTGCGCAGCACCCGCGAGAAGGTCTCGGGCGTGAGATTGAGGAGCGAGGCGATGGTCTTCTTGGGCGCGGGCAGGATGACGCCCGCCTCGGGCCGTTCCAGCCGGTCGTACTGATCGAGCAGGTAGCTCACAACCCGCACCGAAGCGGTTCCGGCAGCAGTGCAACTGATCGCATCGATAAGACGCTGGATCCGCGCGCAGACCGCCTCCAGCATGCGGTTCGACAAGGCGGCGTCGAGCGCCACCGCCTCGAGGATCCGCTCCCTGGGAACGTGGATCAGCAACGCGGTGCCCACGGCCTGCGTCCAGGTCCGGTAACGGTGTCCGGTGAAGACCCCGATCTCGCCGAACATTCCGCCCGTCTCGAAGATCTCCACCACCTTCGGCCGCCCCTCCGGGCCATGCGACATCAGGCGCACCGCGCCACTGCACACGAAGAAGATCCCGGTCGGCACCGAACCACGCTCGAAGATCGAGGCGGAAGGCGAGAACCGGACGAATGCAGCTTCGCTTGCCAGGATATCCAGCACGCGCGGATCACTGCCTTGCAGAATCGGCATGTCCGCCAGCACCTCCCGGACGGACGCTCTTTTTGTTATCGAATGCACGCGAAACAGCCCCCTGGAATCGGTGCCGGCCATCATCGATGAATGACGACCCACGTCCTGCGCCAAGTGCACATGATCGCGGGCCGTATTTTTTTTCCTATCGTAAGCCCGTTCGCCCCAGGTTTCCATTGCCCAATCGAATGCCGACCTAGGTCGAAAGAACTAGGCTACACCCTACTCAAGGCCAGGCGGACTCCTGCAGTACCCGCTCAGGAACTGCAGGAGAGCATCGAGCAGCCAGCACGCGCACGCGCCCAGTCCGGCCTGCGTGCCGCAAAGCGCTCATAGCCAGGCTGTTCGCGATAGGGGGTGCGCAGCACCTTCATCAGCAGTTCCAACTCGGACAGATCCCCCTGCTCGGCCGCGTCGATGGCCTGTTGCGCAAGATAGTTTCGGGGCACATAGAGGGGGTTCACTGCGTTCATCTCCGCCTTGCGCAGCGCCTGCGGGCGCCCCTCCTGTCGCAGGCGCGCGGCATAGTGGACCAGCCAAGCCTGCAGGGCCTCGGCACTCTGCTGACGGCGTACGGGGTCGTAGAACGCCGGTTCAAACGGACCGCTCTGCGGGGCATGCTCGTCGAGCCCGGCCAGGGTGCGGAAAAACAGGGTCATGTCGATCTCACCGGCCTGCAGTGCTGCATGCAGTTGCTCCAGCAGCCGGTCATCGTCGCCCCCCTGCCACTGCGCAAGGCCGAGCTTGGCCTGCATCATGCGCCGATAGGCCGCATCGTACCGATCCGGAAAGGCGGCCAGCGCCTGCTCCAGCGCTTCGGCCTGACCGATCGCCGGATGGAGGGCATTTGCGAGTTGCCACAGATTCCAGTGCGCGATCCGGGCCTGATGGCCGAAGCGATAGCGGCGACCACCCGCGTCAGTCGTGTTCGGCGTCCAGTCGGGATCGTAGTTGTCGATCCAGCCATAGGGCCCATAGTCGATGGTCAGGCCGAGGATGGACATGTTGTCGGTGTTCATCACGCCATGCACGAAACCGACCCGCATCCAGTGCGCGATCAACTCCGCGGTACGCTGGCACACTTCCTCGAACCAGCGCACCCGCCGGCGCGCAGGGTCCGACTCGGCCGCGCACAATCCGGGAAAGTCACGGTCGATAGTGAAGTCAATCAGTTGCCCCAGCACGGCCTCCTCGCCGCGCGAAGCAAGGATCTCGAAGTTGCCAAAGCGGATGAAGGAAGGTGCCACCCTGCAGACGACGGCGCCCGGCTCTGGGCGCGGATGTCCGTCATAGAACATGTCCCGCACCACCTGTTCGCCCGTGGCGACAAGGCTGAGTGCACGCGTGGTCGGCACGCCGAGGTGATGCATGGCCTCACTGCACAGGAACTCGCGCATGGAGGAGCGCAGCACCGCACGGCCGTCCGCGCGGCGCGAATACGGCGTCGGGCCGGCGCCCTTGAGTTGCAACTCCCAGCGCTCGCCCTGCGGGTTGATCGTCTCGCCCAGCGTAATCGCCCGCCCGTCGCCAAGCTGGCCCGCCCAGTTGCCGAACTGGTGGCCGCCATAGCATGCGGCATAGGGCTCCATGCCCGGAAGCAGCGCATTGCCACCAAATACCTCGGCGAACACCTGGCTGCGGATGTCCGCATCGTCGATGCCCAGCAAGCCGGCCACCTCCGGCGACCACGCCAGCAGCGCCGGCGCACGCACCGGTGTGGGTTCGACACGCGAATAGCAGGCGCCATGCACCTGGCGTACATGCCGCCCTTCCTCCGGGTCGCCGGGCAGCTCGCGCACGAAGCGGTTGTCGAATCGAGGCGCTCTCATGGGGAATCCCTTTTTTATATAGTCGCCGCGGGGCGCGCACGCCGGCCAAGGCTGCGACGCACTAGCCCCGGCGCGGATCGAAAGCGTCGCGCACCGCGTCCGCGAACAGATTCGCTGCCAGCACCAGCACGAACATGAACACGAAGGCTGCGGCCAGTGACCACCAGACCATCGGCTCGCGCGCAAGTTCGGCACGCGCCATGTTGATCATGGTGCCAAAGCTGATCGTGGTCGGATCGACACCGATACCGACGTAGGACAGCACCGCCTCGGCCAGCACCAGGCCGGAAAAATCCATCACCAACGCGATCATCACGATATGCATGACGTTGGGCAGGATGTGGCGGCGCAGGATGGCAGGTGTGCGCACACCGAAGGCGCGTGCCGCCTGCACGTACTCCAGCTCGCGCAGCTTCAGCGTCTCGCCGCGCAGCAGACGGGCCAAGCCCGTCCAGCTGGTGATGCCGAGGATGAAGCACAGCGCCAGCAGGCGCGCATCCGACCGCTCGGCGGCGGTGTCGAACCACTGTGGGTTCGTATCGATCACCACCTGCATCATCAGTACCGCGGCCGCGATCAGCAGCACCCCGGGGATGGCATTGAGTACCGTGTAGAGGTACTGCACCACATCATCCACCCACCCACCGAGATACCCTGCGGCGATGCCGAGCGCCACCGCGAAGGGCATCATCACGAGCGTCGTCACTGTGCCGATCACGAGCGCGGTGCGCACGCTCTTCAGCGCCAGGTACAGCACGTCCTGCCCCACCTTGTCGGTACCCAGCACATGGTAGTAGGGCGCGAGCTGCACGCAGGCGGCTGCGATCAGCAACAGCACACCCAGCGTCAGCAGCGCCGCACGCCACGCCAGCACGGTCCGGCCGACGAGCATCGCCCCCGCGACCTCGCTCCAGCCCAGACCGCTGCCCCGCCACACCGCGGTGGCGAGGACCAGGAACGCACCACACCACCACAGCACGGCCTGCCCCAGCGCGCGCAGCAGGCGTGCGCCCACGTCCCCCGTGCGCGCTTCAGCGGGCAGATCGAGATGCACGGCTCCGTGCACGAGCCGCGGGTACTCGCGCACCTGTCGGCCATCGGGCAACTCGATGGTTTCGCGCTGGTACAGCGTCCATGCGAACGGTGCGGAGTAGGTCTTTTCGGTCTGCGCCCGCAGCGGCGAAAGCAGGGCATCGAGCACCGAAACGACCTCGGTGGAGTACCGCGCCGCCGGCATCGCCCCCGTACGCCCGGACCCGCCTGCTTCGCCCACCTCATTCGCCTCGTTCGCCGACTGCCCCACCTCCGCGCCCGCGCCCGCCGGCGGCAGCAGTTCGCGGTAATGAAGGCTGTCAAGCACCCCTATGGCGACAAAGGCAAGCAGCACGGTGGCTGCCGCCATACCGACCGGTCGCCGGCCCACCTTGCGCCACGCTTCGCACAAGGGCGGCTGGCTGCGGACATGGAAGACCGCGAGCACGCCCAGCCCGAGCAGCAGGAACAGCAGCGCGTCGGTCCACAGCAGCACCGGCTGGAAGCGCATCGCGGTCTCCAGTGGCGCACTCATTCCAGCCTCACCCGCGGATCGGCCAGCGTGTAGGAGAGGTCGGTCAGGATCAGGCCGATGATGTACAGCACCGAGCCGATGAAGACCATCGCCCGCACCACCGCGAAGTCCTGCGCGTTGATCGCGTCGATCGTGTAGCTGCCCAGCCCCGGAATCGCAAAGAAGGACTCGACCAGCAGACTGCCCATGAACAGCAGCGGGACCACCACCACCACGCCGGTCAGGATCGGGATCAGCGCATTGCGCAGCACGTGGCGGAACAGCACCGCGAGTTCGGACAGGCCCTTCGCACGCGCGGTGCGCACGTAGTCCTTGGAGATCTCCTCGAGGAAGATGGTGCGGTACCAGCGCGCAGACGAGCCGATTCCGGCCAGCACGCTGATCAGCACCGGCAGCACCAGAAAGCGCGCCGCATCCAGTCCGGGGGCGTAGCCCGAGATCGGCACCAGCGCCCACATCTTCGATACCAGCCACTGCCCGCCGATGATGTAGAACAGGCTGGAGATCGACATCATCGCCACGCACAGCACGACGCCCCAGAAATCCAGCCGGGTGGCGCGGAAGAACACCAGCAGCAGCGCTAGACTGATCGACACGAACAGGCTGAGGATGAAGGTCGGAACCGCGATCGCCAGCGACGGCCCCATGCGGTCGCGGATCTCCTGGCCGATGTCGCGACCGTCGTCGGCGCGACCGAACTCGAGCGCGAACATGCGCAGCGACTTGTCGAAGAAGATCGTCTCGGTGAAACGCGCCGGCCCCTCGGCCGAGGCGTTCACGAACATGGGCTTGTCGTAGCCGCGCTCCACCTTCCAGCGCTCGATCGCCTCCGGCGTGGCCCGCTTGACGCCGATGTGCATGCGCGCCATGTCGTCGGGCGAGTTCACCACGAAGAAGAGCACGAAGGTCAGCAGGTTCACCCCGATCAGGATCGGAACCGCGTACAGCACGCGGCGCAGGAGATAGGCCAGCATCAGCGCAAAGTCCCCGTGTCCGTCTGCGCGGTGGCGGTTTCGCTCCGCCGCCAGTGCAGGACCGCCGGCGCCACCAGCGCCAGCAGCAGCAGCGCAACCAGCCCCAGCGGCCACAGCACCGGCCGGTTCCACTGCGCGCGCGCGGCCTCGCGGCGCTCGATGTCGAGGCGCTGGTACTTCATCGTATTACGCACCATCGCCCCGGTCTTGCGGTTCAACAACCACCCATGCTGAAGCGAATACGACATCGGGTGGAAGGCGAAGATCCAGGGCGCATCCTGCTGCAGCATCGCCACCATGCGATCGATGATCTGCTGGCGCGCGGGGCCGTCGGGCATGGCCTTCATGCGCTCGAACAGCGCGTCGTACTCGGGGTTCTCGTAGTTGGCCGCGTTCTGGCCATTGAACCTCACCTTGCCCTGCGGACCATGGAGCAGGAAGAGCAGGTTCTCCGGGTCCGGGTAGTCCGCGTTCCAGCCGAAGAAGAAGAGCTGTGCATTGCCCTTGCGCACCTTGTCCTGGAAGCGGTTGAAATCAGTCGGCCGCACCACGAACTGCACCCCCAGATCCCGGAATTTCTTCGCCAACCAGTCCGAGCGCGCCTTGTCGCCCAGCCCGCCGGGCGTGGTGTCGAGATGGATCACCAGCGGCTCGCCGGTTTGCGCATTGCGCCCGTCGGGCCAGCCAGCCTCTGCGAGCAGTTGGCGCGCCGCGTCGACGCCCCGGCGCACCGGGCGGCCTCCCGCCTCGTTGCCTTGCCACGCATAGACGACAGGGTTGATGCCCGCCCTGCCCTCGCGCGCGCCAAAGATGCCCGGCGGCAACGGGCTCATGCCCGGCAGTCCCCGCCCGTTGAGGAAGATCGACACGAACTCCTCCATGTCGAGCGCAATCGAGATCGCCTGGCGCAGTTTGCGCGCACGCGCCTGCTCCGCCTTCGACGCGCCGCCGCCCACCAGCGGATCAAGCATGTTGAAGCCGAGGTAGAAGATCGATGGCGAAACCGAGGTCAGCAGGCGGATGCCCTTGTCCTCCATGTCCTCGGACAGGGAGACCTCGCCCTGACTGGTCAGCGACACGGCCTGATCGAAGTTGTCCGAGGACACGCCCGAAGCGTCGTAATAGCCTTGCAGGAACTTGTTCCAGTATGGAATGCCCTCGCGCTCACGCGAGAACACCACCTTGTCGATGAAGGGCATGAGCTTGCCGCAGTCGGCGAGCAGGCCGGCTTCGACATCCCCCGGCTCGCCCTCGCAGGGATAGGCCTCGCCGCGGTAGTTGGGGTTACGCGCCAGCACCATGCGCGCATTCGGATTGTTCTCGACCAGCATGTAGGGCCCGGTGCCAACCGGCCACCAGTCCAGCGTGAGGTTGCGCTCGACCATGCCCGGCTGGGCGAAGAAGCGGTCGACCTCGCGCGGCACCGGACTGAAGAAGGGCATGGAGAGCCAGTACAGGAACTGCGGGTAGGCACCCTGCAGCGTGATGCGATAGACCTGCTCATCCACCACCTCCACCCCGGGCAGATCGAAGCGGTCGAGGTCCAGCCATCCGGTGGCCGGCCCCGCCGCCCCGTCAGCCACATGCGGCTTTCCGTCTGCTGCACGCCCTGCGTCCAGCGCGGCCTGCAGATCCGCCTGCAAGGTCTTCAAGCCCGGCAGGTACTCCGCCATGAGCTCGAAGATCGGCGAATGCAGCCGCGGATGGGCAAGGCGCTTGATCTGGTAGACGTAGTCCGCAGCACGCAGCTCGCGCGTCCCGGTTTCGGGGAAATCGGCCAGGCCGCGCACACTGCGCAGATCGGCCGCGCTCAGACCCAGATAACGCGGGCGACCATCTTCCCCGCGAGCAAACGCAGGGTGGGGCTGGTACAGGATGCCTGGGCGGATGCGTACTTCCACCACGGTGCGGGCGACCCTGGCCGGATCGGCGTCCGCGGCCAGCTCGCGTCCGGCCGCATCGAGGCGACGCAGCCGCGGCATCCCGTCGGCTGTCGCCGGCTCCAGCGCATAGGGCCGTTTCAGGTAGTGGTACTGCAGCGGGGGTTCGACGATCTGGTACAGGAAGGTGGCCTCATCCTCGCTGTAAGACTGCACTGGATCCAGATGCTTCGGGCGCTCGGTGAAGGCGGTATAGAGCACGTTGCCGCCACGCTCGGCAACCGGATACGGGTCATTCCATACATCGCCGCAGCCCGCGGCAAGCGAGGCGGCGAGCACAGCGATGCCCACCCGCAACAGCACCGCAGGGCGCGCACGCACAAGGCCCACTCCCCGTCCAGCGGGGAAGGCGCAGGCACAGCGTAGGGCTCGGAGAAGGCTTTGGGTCCAGCGCACGTGGAGGCTTCAGTTGGGCGGTCGGGGCGTCGGAGCCGTGGATTCTGGCAGCTTTTGGTGCCGGACGCGATCGGGGGCGCCTATCCCGGCCGGGGTTTTGGCTATAATTCCCGCCTTGACAATAGGAGTATCGATCCATGGGCTTTCTTGCCGGCAAACGAATCCTGATCACGGGCCTGCTCAGCAACCGCTCGATCGCTTACGGTATTGCCAAGGCCATGCACCGCGAGGGCGCGGAGCTCGCCTTCACCTACCAGAACGAACGTTTCAAGGACCGCGTCGCCAAACTGGCGGCCGACTTCGACAGCACGCTGATCTTCCCGCTCGATGTGCAGGACGACGCACAGATCACCGGCCTCTTCGAACAGATCGGCCAGCACTGGGACGGGCTCGACAGCCTGGTGCACTCCATCGCCTTCGCCCCCGGTGAAGCGCTCGAGGGCGACTTCCTTGATGGGCTCACCCGCGAAGCCTTCCGCATCTCGCAGGAAGTCAGCACCTACAGCTTCCCCGCGCTGGTCAAGGCTGCACGCCCGATGATGAAGGGCCGCAACGGCTCGGTGCTCACCCTGTCCTACCTGGGCGCGGTACGCACCATGCCCAACTACAACATCATGGGTCTGGCCAAGGCGAGCCTCGAGGCCTCGGTGCGCTACCTCGCCGTGACCCTCGGTCCGGAAGGGACGCGCGCCAACGCGATCTCCGCCGGCCCGATCAAGACCCTGGCCGCCTCGGGTATCGGCAGCTTCGGCAAGCTGCTCGCCTTCAACGAACATAACGCACCGCTGCGCCGCAACGTCACGATCGAAGAGGTCGGCAACGCCGCAGCCTTCATCTGCTCGGACCTCGCCAGCGGCATCACCGGCGAGATCATGTATGTGGACGGCGGCTTCAACACCACCGCCCTCGGCAACGCCCTGCCCCTGCCGCAGTAAGCCTGGCAATGCCTGCCGACCAGCAGTTCCGGTCGGCAATCTCCTAGCCAGCAAAAAGCCCGGACTCGAGAGCCCGGGCTTTTTCATGTCTGTACAGCGGGCAGCGTTCGCTGCAGAGAGCCTGTCGGCGTGCCTGCCGCTGAGCGCCACGGGGCGCTCAACGCTCAGGGCTTCTGCAACACTGCCTGATTGACCTGCACCTCGTAGCGCTGACGCAGATCGGAAAGGAAGGCGCCAAAATCGCGCCCTGCAAGCAGCTGCGCATACTGCGAAGCCACCGCCTCCACGCGCGGATCGTCCTTGTCCAGATCGGGGCGGGTCACCGCCTCGATGCGATAAATCACATAGGCACTCTCCGGTAACTGCACGCCGACGTGCGCCGGGAGCGCCTCGGTCGCCGCGGAGAACACAGCCTGCATGGCTGCCGCGGGAAGACTCGGCGCTCCACGCTGTGCGGCGCGCTCCTCGCTCCACTTCGCCTCGACCGACTCCCCCTTCTCCAGGCGGGCCAGCGTCGCCTTGCCCGCCGCCTCGGCCCGCGCCCTGCCCTGCTCGTCGCGCAGCATACCGACGATGCGCTCGCGAACGGCCTCCAGCGGCAACTGGGTTGCAGCCTCGAAGGTCTTCACGCGCGCGGAAACCAGCGCGCCTGAAGCGATCTCGATCGCCTCGGTGTTGTGGCCCTTCTGCACCGCCTCTTCGCTGAACACGGCACTGATCAGGCGTGCGTTGTCGAAGGGCGCCGCAGCCGGGGCATCCCGGCTGATCCAGTCGGTGGTACGAACCTCCAGACCGAGCGCCTCTGCGGCCGGCGCCAGGGTATCGGGCTGCTCATAAACCGTGTTGGCGAACTGCTCGGCCAGCTCGGCAAAGCGCCGCCCGGCCTCCTGCGCGCGCAACTCGGCGAGGATCTCGCCGCGTACCTCGTCGAAGGCACGAAGCGAAGCCGGTTTGATCTCGGTGACCTCCACCACATGCACACCAAACTCGCTGCGCACCGGATCCCCAACCTGCCCCGGTGCCTGCGAGAAAACGGCCTCCTCGAAGGCGCCGACCATGACACCGCGCCCAAAGAAACCGAGGTCGCCGCCACGACTGGCTGAACCCGGGTCTTGGGATTTCTCCTTCGCCAGATCCGCAAAGCGGGCCGGATCGGAGCGCAGGGTTTCGACCAGGCCGCGTGCCTCCGCCATCACCCGATCAACCTCGGCCTGCTCCGCACCCGCATCGAGCGCGAGCAGGATGTGGCGGGCACGGCGCTCCTCGGCCACACCGAAGCGCTGCGGGTTGCCGTCGTAAAAGGCGCGTACAGCATCGTCTGCGATCTCGATCTTCTGCTCGACGGCTGCACGGTCGAAGATCAGGTACTCGGCCTGCACGCGGGCGGGCTGCTCGAAGCGCGCCGGGTTCTGTGCGTAGAACGCCGCGACTTGCTCGTCCGTGATCTCGACGCCTTCGACATGGTCGGCAGCCGCGAAACGCAACTCACGCACCTTGCGCTCTTCAAGCTGCGCGTCGAGGAAGCGGCGCGCCGAGGCCTCCGGCACAAAACCCGCATCGCCCACCGCGGCCACGACCTGCTGGATGCGCACGTCCTGCGCCAGGCGCGCTTCGAAGCTCGCGGGCGTCATCCCCTGCGCGCGCAGCATGGTCTCGTAGCGCTGTAGCGAGAAGCGCCCCTCCTCCTGGAATGCGGGCACGCCCGCGATCGTGTCCTGAAGCTGGGCGGGCGTCACCACCAGCCGGCTGTCGAGCGCGTACAACGCAAGCACACGCTGGTTGATGAGGTTGTCCAGGACCGCCTTGCGAAGCTCGGGAGAGTCGAGCAGTTCGCGGTTGATCTGCCCCCCTGCGCTCTCGCGCAGACGGTCCTGCTGGTTGCGCAGCGCATCGTCGAACTCGAAGGTGCTGATGCTGCTGCCACCGACTGTGGCGGCATCGTTGCCCCGGGCGGAGTCGCTGAAATACGCATCCATGCCAAAGAACGCGAAAGGAATGATGAGCAGCGCCAGGATGACCTGTGCGACCCGCTTGTTTTTGCGAATGGATTCGAACATCTCGATTTCCGTGGGAACTGACGGGAGTCGTATGCGCATGACGGGTCCGAACGAACCCCTCCGCGCACGAAAGGCAGCAGTTTAACGCATTCACCGCCTGATCTGGCTGCAGGCGCGACAACGCCCGGGGGCTTCTCAGCCACCCGGGCGCGGGCGCAATTCCAGTCGTCTTCAGGCGAGCCTGTCGAACACCAGCGCGCCTTCACGGGCGTCGACCCGGATGCGGTCCCTGGCAGCGAATCTGCCTTCCAGGATCGCCTTCGCGAGCGGATTCTCGATGCGCTCCTGGATCGCGCGCTTGAGCGGCCGGGCGCCGAAAACCGGGTCGAAGCCCGCACTCGCCAGTTCGGCCAGCGCACCGTCGGTCACCTCAAGCCCCATCTCCAGCCGCGCCAGACGCTTCTCGAGGTACTGAAGCTGGATACGAGCGATGCCGGCGATATGCTTCTCGTCGAGCGCATGGAACACCACCACCTCGTCGATGCGGTTGATGAACTCGGGGCGGAAATACGTTTTGACTTCCGCCATCACCGCGAGCTTGATCACGCCGTAGTCGTCGCCAGCCATGGCCTGGATCATCTGGCTGCCGAGGTTGGAGGTCATCACGATCACGGTGTTCTTGAAGTCCACCGTGCGCCCCTGGCCGTCGGTCATGCGGCCATCGTCGAGCACCTGCAGCAGCACGTTGAACACGTCCGGGTGCGCCTTCTCGACCTCGTCGAACAGGATCACGCTGTAGGGCTTGCGCCGCACCTGCTCGGTCAGATAGCCGCCTTCCTCGTAGCCGACGTAGCCCGGCGGCGCGCCGATCAGGCGGGCGACCGAGTGCTTCTCCATGAACTCGCTCATGTCGATGCGGATCAGGTGCTCCTCGGAATCGAACAGGAAGCTCGCCAGCGTCTTGCACAGTTCGGTCTTGCCCACGCCGGTGGGGCCGAGGAAGAGGAAGGAGCCGTACGGGCGATTCTCGTCCGACAGGCCCGCGCGCGAACGTCGGATGGCGTCGGCCACCAGGCGTACGGCCTCGTCCTGACCGACCACGCGCTCGTGCAGCTTGTCTTCCATCTTCAGCAGCTTCTCGCGCTCGCCCTGCATCATCTTGCTCACCGGGATGCCGGTGGCGCGCGACACCACCTCGGCGATCTCCTCGGTACCAACCTGGGTACGCAAGAGCTTGTTTGGCGTGGCGTTCTCGCCCGCCTGCTCGGCCATCTTCAGCTGGCCCTCGAGTTGCGGCAGTTTGCCGTACTGCAGCTCGGCGACCTTGTCGAGCTGGCCTTTGCGCTGGAACTCCGCCATCTGCGCACGCAGCGCGTCGATCTCTTCCTTGATGTGGGCCGAGCCCGCGGCCTTGGACTTCTCGGCCTTCCAGATTTCCTCCAGGTCGTTGTACTCGCGCTGCAGCTTGGCGAGTTCTTCCTCGATCAGCTGCAGACGCTTCTGCGAGGCCTCGTCCTTCTCCTTTTTCACCGCCTCGCGCTCGATCTTGAGCTGGATCATGCGGCGGTCGAGCTTGTCCATGACCTCCGGCTTCGAGTCGATCTCCATCTTGATGCGCGCGGCCGCCTCGTCGATCAGGTCGATCGCCTTGTCGGGCAGGAAGCGGTCGGTGATGTAGCGGTGTGACAGCTCGGCCGCGGCAACGATGGCCGGGTCGGTGATGTCGACGCCGTGGTGGATCTCGTACTTCTCCTGCAGACCACGGAGGATGGCGATCGTCGCCTCCACCGTCGGCTCGTCGACCAGCACCTTCTGGAAGCGGCGCTCGAGCGCGGCGTCCTTCTCGATGTACTTGCGATACTCGTCCAGCGTGGTCGCGCCGATGCAATGCAGTTCGCCGCGGGCAAGCGCGGGCTTGAGCATGTTGCCGGCATCCATCGCGCCCTCGGCCTTGCCGGCGCCGACCATGGTATGGATCTCGTCGATGAAGAGGATGATGCGCCCTTCTTCCTGGGCGATCTCCTTCAACACCGCCTTGAGACGCTCCTCGAACTCGCCGCGGTACTTGGCGCCGGCGAGCAGCGCGGCCATGTCGAGCGACAGCACTTTCTTGCCCTTGAGCGTCTCGGGGACCTCGTCGTTGACGATGCGTTGCGCCAGGCCCTCCACGATCGCGGTCTTGCCTACGCCGGGTTCGCCGATCAGTACCGGGTTGTTCTTGGTGCGACGCTGCAGGATCTGTATCGCGCGGCGGATCTCGTCGTCACGGCCGATCACCGGGTCCAGCTTGCCGCTGCGTGCACGCTCGGTCAGGTCAAGGCAGTACTTCGACAGCGACTCGCGCTGTCCCTCGGCATCCTGGCTGCCCACGCTGGCACCCCCGCGCACGGCCTCGATCGCGGCCTCGAGCGCCTTGCGATTCAGTCCGTTCTCCTTCAGCAGCCGGCCGGCCTCGCCCTTGTCCTCGCACAACGCGAGCAGGAACATCTCGCTGGCGATGAACTGGTCGCCGCGCCTCTGCGCCTCCTTGTCGGTGACGTTGAGGAGATTGTTGAGATCGCGTCCGATGCTGACCTCGCCGCCATGGCCTTCGACCTTGGGCAGCCGGCCGATGGCTTTAACGGTCGCGGCCTTGAGCGGTGGCACATTGACACCGGCACGCTGCAACAGCGACACACTGCCGCCGTCGTCCTGCTCGAGCAGGGCCTGCAGCAGGTGCAGCGGCTCGATGAATTGCTGGTCGTTCCCCACGGCGATGCTTTGCGCATCGGCCAGGGCCTGCTGGAATTTGGTAGTGAGCTTGTCGAAGCGCATTGCGGGCATCCTCGGGAATCGTTGAACTGAACCCTATGTGGGGTGCATCGGCCACGCTTCAAGGGCCGGATCAGCCTTGCGGTCGGTCCTGCCCCGGCAGGTCGGGGTAGCGCACATAGTCCACCAGATCCTGGATCTCCTGCGGCGGCGGCTTGGTCAGCAGACTGACGACGAAGATCGTCAGGAAGCCCAGGGGTACGCCGAAGGCCCCGGCCGAGATCGGGTTGATGTCGAACCATGCGTTCGCCATGGACCCGCCGAAGAAGGGGTGCGTGCGCACCACGTAGAACAGCGCGACCGCCAGCCCGACGATCATGCCCGTCACCGCCCCGGGCCGGTTGGCCCGCTTCCAGAAGATCCCCAGCACCAGCGCGGGAAAGAACCCCGAAGCGCCGATCGAAAAGGCCAGCCCGACCATGAACAGGATGTTGTCCGGGCGCAGCGAGGCCACCCACGCCGCCACCACCGCAACCACCAGCAACTGCGACTTCGAGATCACCAGACGGCGGTGCGTCGAGGCCTGCGGGTTGATCACCTTGTAGTACAGGTCGTGCGACAGCGCGTTCGAGATCGTCAGCAACAGCCCATCGGCGGTCGACAGCGCAGCGGCCAGCCCCCCGGCCGCCACAAGGCCCGATACGACGTAGGGGAGACCGGCGATCTCCGGCGTTGCGAGCACGATGACATCGGTGTTCAAGCGCAGCTCCGCAAGCTGCAGCACCCCGTCGCCATTGAGGTCGTCGAGCGTCACCAACCCGACCCTGCCCCAGGAGGCGACCCAGTCGGGGAGGATCGCAATGCTCGAGCCCACCAGGTTGTGATACACCTCCCACTTCGCAAACACCGCGTAGGCCGGTGCGGTCACGTAGAGCAGGAAGATGAAGAACAGCGACCACGCGACCGAGCGCCGCGCCTCCATGACACCTGGCGTGGTGTAGTAGCGCATCAGGATGTGCGGCAGCGCCGCAGTGCCGACCATGAGCACGAACATCAGCGCGAGGAAGTTGTTGCGTGCGACCGCGGACAGCGCGGGCGTGCTGCCCGGATGGGCCTCGGCATGCCGTGGCGGGGGCTTCGAACGCTCGAGCGCCTCCAGGCGCTTGAGCTCCCATTGCTCGCGGGCCTGCGCCGGGGTGGCGGGCAGATCGCGCAGCGCCCGCTCGGTCAGCGCGATGTCCCGCGCAGGCGCATGGTTGATGCGCATCGAATTGACCTGATCGATCAGTGCCTGGCGTTCGACCTCGAGCGAATCAGGAAGGGCCGCGATCTTCGCCGCGTGGTTGTTCGCCTGCGCCGCGTACATGTCGCGCACCTCGCGCTCCGTGGGCGAGGCAAACAGCACCTCCTCCCGCTCGCTGATCTGCTGCAGCACGGTGCCGTACACCGCCTGTGGAATCGGAATGCCGGTGAGCTTGTAGGACAGGATCACCACCGGCACCAGGTAGGCGATGATCAGGATCACGTATTGTGCTACCTGGGTCCAGGTGACCGCCCGCATGCCGCCGAGAAAGGAACACACCAGGATGCCCGCCAGGCCGATGAAGAGTCCGATCTCGAACTCCACGCTGACGAATCGGCTGGTCACCAGCCCCACGCCGTAGATCTGCGCCACGAGGTAGACGAAGCTCGCCAGCACCGCGGCGGCGAGCCCCACCAGGCGCGCGACGTTGCCTTGGTAGCGCGCGCCAAGAAAGTCCGGGATCGTGTATTGCCCGAACTTGCGCAGATAGGGCGCGAGCAGCAGCGCCACCAGCACGAAGCCGCCCGTCCATCCGGTGACGAAGGCCAGCCCTTCGAAGCCGCTGAAGTACAGGGTGCCGGCGAGACCGATGAAGGATGCGGCGCTCATCCAGTCGGCTGCGGTCGCCATGCCGTTGAACACCGCCGGCACCCGCCGCCCGGCCACGTAGTACTCGGACACGTCCGAGGTGCGGCTCATCACGCCAATCGTGGCGTAGATGGCGATGGTCACGAACAGGAAAACATGCCCGATCACGCGCTCGGAAAGCCCCAGCGACTCACCGATCGCGAGTGCAACGACGAAAAACGCGAAGGTGAGCGTGTACAGCCCGTAATACTTGCGCAGCCGGCGCGTGAAACCGACGTTGCGCTTCAAGACCGCCGCCCCACGCGCCTCACGCCCGCAGCCCGCATCAGTACTTGATCCGTGCGTAGTAGGACTTCTCCGCCGCCTCGCGCGCATCGCGCAAGGTACGAATACCCATCTCGGCCAACAGCGGGATCAGCTTCAGGAACACCTCTGCGGTGACGATCGCATCGCCCAGCGCGGTGTGCCGCCCCACGATGGTCAGCCCGAGGCGCTCCGCGATGGCTTCGAGACGGTGGGACGCCTGGTTCGGATGCACCACCGCCGAAAGCAGCAGCGTGTCGATCACCGGCTGGTCGAATCGCAAGCCGGTCTGTGCCTCCTTGAGCTGCAGGAAGCGCATGTCGAAGGCAGCGTTGTGCGCGATCAGCACCGTATCGGCGGCAAAGGCGTGGAAGGCCGGCAACACCTTGTCGATGGTCGGCTGCCCGCGCAGCATGTCGGAGGTGATGCCATGGATCTTCGCGGACTCCGGCGCCAGCGGTCGCTCGGGGTCGACGAGCTGCTCGAAGGATTCACTGCGCAGCAGCTTGCCGTTGAGCACGCGCGTTGCGCCGATCTGGATGATCTCGTCGCCACCGGACGGGTTCAGGCCGGTGGTTTCGGTGTCGAACACCGTATAGGTCAGCTCCGACAGCAGCCGGTCTTCCAGCCCATGCGAGCGCTCGGACCACGCGAAGAGATCGAAGTCGTAGTATTCCGGCCGGCTTTCACCGCGCAGGTAGGTGTCGGCCTCGACCTGCTCCTGCGGCGTCGCGGTCGGCAGCAGGATGCGGAAGAACGCGCGATGGCGTACCTTCTCGCGCTCCAGCCACATCTCGCCGCCATGGCGGTCGATGACATCGCGCACGCTGAGCGGGCTGTTCTCGCCCTCGATCTGCATGGGCTCGAGTTCCCAGCTCATCACTGTCTCGGTGCTCATCGCCTGCCCGGACCAGATCAGGTCGAGATGGGCGAGGCGGCCGGCAGGCGTGAGACGGAAACGCACCTCGCGCACCTCGAACTCGTCGGAGAGCCGGTTCGCGAGATAGGTGATGGCCTGCAGCAGCGCGAAACTGTCCACCCGGACCCAGAGTGACTCATCCACCTCCTCGATCTTGGTGGGCAAGCCGATGCGTTTCTCCACGCGTTGCTGGGCGGCGGCGATGAGGTCCGCACCGAGCATATCCTCGAGCTCCCAGCGCGCCTTGACCGAGTCGGCGAACTCGGCCGCAGCCTGGTCGAGACGCTGACTCATCGCCGCAACCTCGTCGCGCACCACCTTGCGGAAGCGCACCCGCATCTCTTCGGGCAGGTCGTCGTACTCGAGCATGTCGGCCGCTGCGCGCACATTGGCGAGCGCCGCGCGGTTGCCCTCGGTCAGGCCATGCAGCATCTGGTCGCGGCGGGATTCGGACTCGAAATCGCGCGTGATGTTGTCGAGCATCAGGATGAAGCCGGTCAGGGCGCGCTCAGGCTGCGCCGCCGCGGCCTCTTCCTCCTGGGCGGCCCCAGCCACGGACAGCACCGGAGACATCTGCACGCGCAGCAACTGCCCCGCCCGCGTGGTGGTGACGAAATTGGCCTGCGGCTGTGCAACGCCGCGGCGAAGACGCTGCTGGATGGAGTCGAGCGCGTGGGCAATCAGGTTGCGCTCGAGCACGCCGTAGATCGAGCGTCCCAGGCCGATCAACTCGCCGCCACCCGCGACGCCGGGGGCATCGGAGAGCGCGCGGAACTGGGTGCGCGCCCGGTTGTTGTAGAGCAGCACACGGCCGTCGAGGTTACACACCACCACGCTCTGCGTAAGTTCCGACATCAGCGCCGCGAGCCTGTTCTTCTCGAGCTCCACCGACTCCTTGGCGCGCATGATCTGCGCCTCGACATCGGACATCAGCGCGTCGCGCTGACTCGCGAGCTCGTTCGCAGCCGCGGCCAGCGCCTGCACCTCGGGCGGTCCTTCGGGCTGCACGCGGAAACCGCGATTGGCGCCCACCATGAGCCGCAGGTGCTCGGCCATGCGCAACAGCCCCTGGACGTACTGGCGGAACAGACTCTGCACCACGCCCACCCCCGCCGCGAAACCGACCGCGGTGAGCACGGTGCCCAGGGTCAGGTGCGGCGTGAGCACATCGATCAGCAGCGTTCGCCCCTCACCGCTCGTCTCCAGCCAGACGATCAGGGCCGTAAGCAGGAAAGGCCCGGTCATGAGCATGAACAGCACCATGACCGCGAGAATGAAGCGCACACGGGCGGACATGGTTCATTGCTCCAGCATGCTGCGCACCTTGTCCACCAGTTCACGCGTGGAAAAGGGCTTGGTCATGTACGCGTCGGCACCGAGCGCAAGCCCCTTGGCAACCTCCGTATCCCGCCCCTTGGCGGTGAGCATCAGGACGCGCACCGCTGCAAGCGCGGGGTCCGCCTTGACCTCCTGACAGACCTCGAATCCGGTCTTCTTCGGCATCATCACGTCGAGCAGCACCAGGTCCGGGCGCTCGGCCCGGATGCGCTGCACGGCTTCCTCACCGTCGTTGGCCACGACCACGTCGAAGCCCTCCCGCTTCATCAGGAACTCCAGCGAGATGACAATGTTCTGTTCGTCGTCGGCAATCAGGATCTTCTTGTTCATCGATCTCTCTCCTCCCCACGCCTATTCTATGTCATCCCTCGCTCGCCGCCGAAGTCAGTGGCAGCTCGAACGAGAAGGTCGCGCCTTCTCCGGGCGCGGACTGCAGCCACAGACGGCCGCCAAAGTGCTCGATGATCTGCCGGCTGATCGGCAGCCCCAGCCCGGTGCCCTGCGGCCGCGAGTGCTCGTCCCCACCCTGGCGGAACTTCTGGAACACCACCGCCTGGGTTGCAGGGTCGATGCCCGGTCCGTTGTCCTTCACATCCACGCGCATGTGCGCATCGTCGCATGCGAGCGTGACATCCACCCGGCCGCTACCTGCAGGAACGAACTTCGCGGCGTTCGAAAGCAGGTTCAGCATCACCTGCAGCAGGCGGTCGTGGTCGGCGCGCAGCGTGGGCGCCGAAGCCGGGAGATGCAGTTCCACCACCGCGCCGCGGTCGCGGAAGAGCTGCAGGGTCGCATCCACCGAATGCCGCACCAGCTCGCACGGATCAATATCGGTGTTGTGCCATTCGGCATGTCCCGACTCGATCTTCGCCATGTCCAGCACCTGATTGACCAGACGCGACAGGCGCACGGTTTCCGACACGATGATGCCGAGAAAGCGCTGCCGATCCTCAAGCGCGATCTCCGCATCGTCGAGCAGCATCTCGGAAAGCGCGCGGATCGAGGTAAGTGGCGTGCGCAGCTCGTGCGTCACCGAGGACATGAAATCGTCCTTCAGCCGGTCGAGCTCCTTCAGCTGCTCATTGGCGGCGCGCAGTTCGGCCGTGGCCGCCTCCAGTGCGCGGGACTTCTCCTCGAGCTGGTGCGAGTAGGCGCGCACCTGCGAGGCCTCGTCGAGGATGTCCATCACCTCGCCCAGACCGAGCGGCTCCTCCTGCACGACGGTGGACACCATCACGCGCGCCGACGCCCCCCCGATCGCCCCTGCCAGCAAGGACTCGGCGAAGTGCACAAGCTCCGGGTCGGCCTTGAGCCGCGACAGGTCATCCAGGCCGTGGCTGCGGGCGTAGGCACCGAAAGCCTCCTCGGTGCGGCGCTGGCCCAGAAACCGTGCCACCAGCGGCAGCAGGTCACGGACCTCCGCACCCGAGCGCCAGAAGCTTGCGGGACGCCCGTCTGCGCGCCGGAACGCATCGACGAAAAGCGCGCCCTGCGTGGCCTCGGCCCCCGTGGGCACGCGCGCGAGCGAAACCAGCAGATAGGCACCGATGTTGGCGAGCAGACTCCAGAACAGCGCATGACTGATGTTGTCCCAGCCTGCCAGGCCGAACAGTTGCTCCGGCTTGAGCCAGCCGAGCCCATACGGTCCATGGGTGAGGAAGCCCGGGTCGAGCCAGCCCGACTTCGCGAACGAGGGCAGCAGCAAGGTGTAGCCCCACACCACGAAGCCCGCGAGCAACCCGGCGAGCGCCCCCTCGCGCGTGCCGCCGCGCCAGTACATCCCGCCGAGCACCGCCGGAGCGAACTGCGCCACCGCCGCAAAGCTGATCAGGCCGATGCTCACCAGCGCGTAGGCCTCGCCCGCAAGCCGGAAGTAGAGATAGCCCAGCAGCAGCAGGACCACGATCGCCCCGCGCCGGATGCCAAGCAGCAGTCCGGTCAGGTCGCGCTCGCGCGCCAGGTCGAGGCGCTTGCTGCGCAGCAGCATGGGCATGACCAGGTCGTTGCACACCATGGTCGACAGCGCGATCGCCTCCACGATCACCATGCCGGTCGCTGCCGACAGGCCGCCGATGAATACGAACAGCGCCAGCGCCACGTTGTCGTGCGCCATCGGCAGCGTCAGCACGAAGGTATCGGGGTCGACCGTGCCCTGGCCGAAATGGAGCAGACCGCCGATGGCGATCGGCACCACGAACAGGTTGATCGCGAGCAGGTAGGCGGGAAAGACCCAGGTGGCGCGGCGCAGGTGCTGCTCGTTCACGTTTTCCACCACCGCGATCTGGAACTGGCGCGGCAGGAAGATGATCGACAGCATCGCCAGCAGCACGTGGGCGAACCAGCCGCCGTAGCCCAGCTTGCCCCCGCCATCGAAGACCAGCAGGTTGTGCAGTTCGGGCATCGCCACCGCGCGCGCGTAGAGGTCGCCGAAACCGTCGTAGAGCCAGTAGGTCACGTAGATCCCGACCGCGAGGAAGGCCAGCAGCTTGACCACCGACTCGAAGGCGATCGCGGCCACCATGCCCTCGTGGCGCTCGGTGGTGTCGAGGTGGCGGGTGCCGAACAGCACCGTGAATGCCGCCAGCGTCAGTGCGATGTAGAGCGTCCCGTCCTGCCACCAGCCACCGGAAGCTGCGACGCGAAACAGGTTGTCGTGCTCGCCGACCAGCAGTGCATAGCCACTGGAGATGGCCTTCAGCTGCAGCGCGATATACGGCACGATGCCGACGACCGCGATCAGCGTCACCAGTCCGCCCAGCAGATGGCTCTTGCCGTAGCGCGAGGCCACGAAGTCGGCGATGGAGGTGATGCGCTGACTGCGGGCGATGCGGATCATCTTCAGCAGCACCAGCCAGGCCAGTGCCAGGCCCAAGGTCGGCCCGAGATAGGTCGGCAGGAACCACAACCCGCCCGAAGCGGCACGACCGACACTGCCGAAGTAGGTCCACGCCGTGCAATAGACGGCGAGCGAAAGACTGAACACCCACGGGTTGTCGATGACCGAGCGCCCCTGATCCGCCCTGCGGTCGCCGAAATACGCCACGGCAAACAGCAGCAGCAGGTAGGCGAAGGACGCCGCGACGATCAGCCAGCCGGGCAGCATCGCATGCTCCGCATCAGCGCGCTCCGCGCTCGACGATCCACGCCGCAGCGACGATCAGGCCCAGCCACACCCCGAACAGGTAGAGATGGAGCAAGGGCAGGCCAAACACGCTCAGCGGGCGATCGAACAGCGAAAGAATCGGGTAATTGAGTAGCAGCAGGCCGGCGATGAACACCGCCATCAGGCGCTGGCCGGCGAGTCCCTTGCGCATCATGAGTCTCCCATGATGTCCGATTCGGCGTCGAAAAATGACGAGGCGCCGCCCCGCTCTTTGCGGCAGGGTCGGCGCATCGCACGATCAGGCACCGCGCGTCATGCGCGGCCGGTCTCCCCCGATGTCCGGCTTGTGCGCCGGATCTCCTCCTGTCGTTCAGGTCGGGGCCACCCTGGAAGAGCGGCCCCCGCGGTCGTCAGCCCTTGAGCTGCTCGAGGATATGCGGGTTCTCGAGCGTCGAGGTGTCCTGCGTGACGTCCTCGCCCTTGGCCAGCTGACGCAGCAGGCGGCGCATGATTTTGCCCGAGCGCGTCTTGGGCAGGTTCTCGCCGAAGCGGATGTCCTTGGGCTTGGCGATCGGGCCGATCTCGTGACCGACCCAAGCCTGCAGCTCCTTGACCACCTTGGCGGCCTCTTCGCCGGTCGGACGTGCGCCCTTCAGCACCACGAAAGCCACGATCGCTTCACCGGTCACATCGTCCGGACGGCCGACCACGGCAGCTTCGGCCACCTTCTCGTGCGCCACCAGCGCAGACTCGATCTCCATCGTGCCCATGCGGTGACCGGAGACGTTCAGCACATCGTCGATACGGCCGGTGATGGTGAAGTAGCCGGTCTCGGCGTCGCGGATGGCACCGTCGCCCGCAAGATAGAGCTTGCCCTTGAAGTCCTCGGGGTAGTAGGTCTTCTTGAAGCGGTCGGGGTCGCCCCAGACGTTGCGGATCATCGCCGGCCACGGCTTGGTGACCACCAGGATGCCGCCCTGGCCCCACGGTACTTCGGTGCCGGTCTCATCGACCACTGCAGCCATGATGCCCGGGAAGGGCAGCGTGCAGGAGCCCGGAACCATCGGCGTGGCGCCCGGCATCGGCGTGATCATGTGCGCGCCGGTCTCGGTCTGCCAGAAGGTATCGACGATCGGGCAGCGGCCGCCGCCGACGTTCTCGTAGTACCACTCCCAGGCGGCCGGGTTGATGGGCTCGCCCACCGAACCCAGGATGCGCAGCGAAGACAGGTTGTACTGCTTCGGATGCACGGACGGGTTGTTGTCGGCAGCCTTGATCAGCGAACGGATCGCGGTCGGCGCGGTGTAGAAGATGCTGACCTTATGATCCTGGATCATCTTCCAGAAGCGGCCGGCGTCCGGGTAGGTAGGCACGCCCTCGAACACGATCTCGGTCGCACCGCAGGCAAGCGGGCCATAGGTGATGTAGGTGTGGCCCGTAACCCAGCCGATGTCGGCGGTGCACCAATAGATGTCATCGGGCTTGATGTCGAAGGTGTATTTCATCGACAGCATGGCCTGAAGCAGATAGCCGCCCGAGGAGTGCTGCACGCCCTTCGGCTTCCCGGTGGAGCCCGAGGTGTAGAGAATGAACAGCGGGTGCTCGGCTTCGACCCACTCCGGCTCGCAGGTCTCGGACTGGCTGGCGACCGCCTCGTGGTACCAGCTGTCGCGGCCGGCGACCATGTTGATGTCTGCGCCCGTGCGCTTGACCACGATGACGTTCTTGACCGAGTCGCAACCGCCCAGCGACAGCGCCTCATCGGCGATCGGCTTGAGCGGCAGCGCCTTGCCGCCGCGGAACTGGCCGTCGGAGGTGATCACGGCCACGGCCGCGGCGTCCTCGATACGGTCGCGCAGGGCTTGGGCCGAGAAGCCGCCGAAGACGATGGAGTGGGTGGCGCCGATGCGGGCGCAGGCCTGCATCGCGACCACACCTTCGATCGACATCGGCAGGTAGATGATGACGCGGTCACCCTTCTTGACGCCCATGCCGCGCAGGGCGTTGGCGAACTTGCTGACGCGGGCGAGCAGATCCTTGTAGGTGACCTTGGTGACTTCGCCGCTGTCGGCTTCGAAAATCAGCGCGACCTTGTCGCCCAGGCCATTATTGACGTTGCGGTCGAGGCAGTTGTAGGAAACGTTCAGCTTGCCGTCGGCGAACCACTTGAAGAACGGAGGGTTCGACTGGTCGAGGACCTGAGTGAAGGGTTCCTTCCAGTCCAGCAGTTCCTTGGCACGGCGGCCCCAGAAACCCTCGTAGTCGTCCTCGGCTTCCTTGCACAGCGCACGATAACCGTCCATGCCGGACACCGCTGCGTTCTTGACCATCTCTTCCGACGGGTTGTAAATGCGGACTTGCTCGTTGGACATACTCACCTCTCCTCAACTGTTCAAATGGTTGAAGCTGACCCGGTTACGGGCGGGCTGGTTGGTTCCAGCCTGTTTGATCGCCTGACCGAAAGCCCCTCGGGGGCCTCCCGCTCGGGCGCTTCGATGCCTTCGAATCGCCGGCATTTTAGTGATGTCTATCTTACACAGGACTTACACAGCCCGGCCAGCGGCGGTTGAACGCCCCCGGTGGTAGAATCCGACGCCTGTCCGGGCCGGCCGGCCCGTGCACGTCATTCTGCCCCCATGTCATTCCGGAGACCAAGCGTCATGACGATCATTCGCCAGGAAGACCTCATCCAGTCGATCGCGGATGCCTTCCAGTACATCAGCTACTACCACCCGCTCGACTACATCCAGGCGCTCGGCGAGGCATATGAGCGAGAGGAAAGTCCCGCGGCCAAGGACGCCATCGCGCAGATCCTGACCAACTCGCGCATGGCCGCCGAAGGCCACCGCCCGATCTGCCAGGATACCGGCATCGCGGTCGTCTTCCTCAAGGTCGGCATGAACGTGCAGTGGGACGCGAAGATGAGTGTCCAGGACATGATCAACGAAGGCGTTCGCCGCGCCTACAACAACCCTGACAACAAGCTGCGCGCCTCGGTGCTGCTCGACCCGGCCGGCAAGCGCCAGAACAGCAAGGACAACACCCCGGCGGTGGTCCATTACGAGATCGTCGAGGGCGATGACGTCGAGGTCATCTGTGCGGCCAAGGGCGGCGGTTCGGAAAACAAGACCAAGATGGTCATGCTCAACCCGTCCGACTCCATCGTCGACTGGGTGCTCAAGACCGTTCCGACCATGGGCGCCGGCTGGTGTCCGCCGGGTATCCTCGGCATCGGCATCGGCGGCACGCCCGAGAAGGCGATGCTGCTGGCCAAGGAATCGCTGATGGACCCGGTGAACATCCACGAGCTGCGCGAGAAGGCTGCCTCGGGCGCCCAGCTCAGCCGCGTGGAGGCGCTTCGCCTCGAACTGATGGACAAGGTCAACGCGCTCGGTATCGGCGCCCAGGGCCTGGGTGGCCTCACCACCGTGCTCGACGTCAAGATCATGGACTACCCGACCCACGCCGCCAGCCTGCCGGTCGCGATGATCCCCAACTGTGCCGCCACCCGCCACGTGCACTTCCACCTCGACGGCTCGGGCCCCGCGCACCTGCCGACGCCCAAGCTGGAGGACTGGCCGCAGGTCACCTGGAAGGCCGACACCAACGTCGCCACCCGCGTCAATCTGGATACCCTGACCAAGGAAGAAGTCGCCTCCTGGAAGCCGGGCCAGATCCTGCTCCTCAACGGCAAGATGCTCACCGGCCGCGACGCCGCCCACAAGCGCATCGCCGACATGCTGGAAAAGGGCGAGAAGCTGCCGGTCGACTTCACCAACCGCGTCATCTACTACGTCGGCCCGGTCGACCCGGTGCGTGATGAGGTCGTCGGCCCGGCCGGTCCCACCACCGCCACCCGCATGGACAAGTTCACCCGCATGATGCTGGAGAAGACCGGCCTCATCTCGATGATCGGCAAGTCCGAGCGTGGCCCGATCGCCATCGAGGCAATCAAGGACAACCGGTCGGCCTACCTGATGGCGGTGGGCGGTGCAGCCTACCTGGTGTCGAAGGCGATCAAGGAAGCCAAGGTGGTCGGCTTCGAGGACCTGGGCATGGAAGCGATCTACGAGTTCACCGTGCAGGACATGCCGGTGACGGTCGCGGTCGACGCCAACGGCACCAGCGTACACAACACCGGCCCGAAGGAATGGCAGGCGAAGATCGGCAAGATTCCGGTCACCGTCGCCTGAGCAACGCAGCCTGCGCCGCCACCCGCAGCGCAGCACCACACACAGCCCGGCCAAGGGAAGCGAACCCCGGCCGGGCTTTTTCATGGGCAGACAAAACAAACGGGGAGCAGGCTTCACGCCCCTCCCCGTTCTTCACTTCAGCACCGGCTCACCGGCCGCCGCCTTACTGCGCGCGATGCGCAGCCAGCTTCAGCCAGGTATCGACCACCGTATCCGGGTTCAGTGAAATGGTCTGAATCCCCTCGTCCATCAGCCACTCGGCAAAATCCGCATGGTCGGACGGACCCTGGCCGCAGATGCCCACGTACTTGCCGAGCTTGTTGGCCGCCTGGATGGACATCGACAGCAGTTGCTTGACCGCCGGATCGCGCTCGTCGAAGGCGTGCGCCACCAGACCGGAGTCGCGGTCCAGGCCCAGCGTGAGCTGGGTCAGGTCGTTCGAGCCGATCGAGAAGCCGTCGAAGTACTGCAGGAACTGCTCGGCCAGGATGGCGTTGGACGGAATCTCGCACATCATGATCAGCTTGAGATCCTTCTCGCCGCGCTTGAGGCCGTGCTCCGCGAGCAGATCCACCACGCCGGCGGCCTCTTCGAGGTTACGCACGAACGGGATCATGATCTGCACGTTGGTCAGCCCCAGCTCGTTGCGCACCTTCTTCATCGCCGCCACTTCCATCTCGAAGCAGTCACGGAAGCTGTGCGCGATGTAGCGCGAGGCGCCGCGGAAGCCCAGCATCGGGTTCTCTTCCTCCGGCTCGTAGATGTCGCCGCCGAGCAGCTTGCGGTACTCGTTCGACTTGAAGTCGGACATGCGCACGATCACGGGCTTCGGATAGAAGGCCGAGGCGATCGTGGCCACACCCTCGACCAGCTTCTCGATGAAGAACTGCTTGGGCGTGGCGTAGCCGCGCGAACGGCGATTGATCTCGTCACGCAGGCTGGCCGGCACCTGGCCAAGGTCGAGGATGGCCTTGGGGTGGATGCCGATCATGTTGTTGATGACGAACTCCAGGCGCGCCAGGCCGACGCCGCCATTGGGGATCTGCGCGAACTCGAAGGCAAGCTCGGGGTTGCCCACGTTCATCATGATCTTCACCGGAATCTCGGGCAGGTTGCCCATGTCGGTGGTGATGACCTCGAACTCGAGCTTGCCGCGATACACGTAGCCGGTATCGCCTTCGGCGCAGGACACGGTGACCGACTCGCCTTCATTGAGCACCTCGGTCGCGTTGCCGCAGCCCACGATGGCGGGGATGCCCAGCTCGCGCGCGATGATCGCCGCGTGACAGGTGCGGCCGCCGCGGTTGGTGACGATGGCGCTCGCACGCTTCATCACCGGCTCCCAGTTGGGGTCGGTCATGTCGGTGACGAGGATGTCGCCCGCCTGCACGCGGTTCATCTCCGAGGCATCGCCGACGATGCGGACCACACCGGCACCGATCTTCTGCCCGATGGCACGGCCATGGGTGAGCGCCTTGCCGTATTGCTTGAGGCGGTACTTCTCCATCACCAGGCCCGTATCCTGGCTCTTCACCGTTTCGGGGCGAGCCTGCAGGATGTAGAGCTTGCCGTCGACACCGTCCTTGCCCCACTCGATGTCCATCGGGCGGCCGTAGTGCTTCTCGATGATCACCGCGTAGCGGGCCAGCTCCAGCACGTCCTCGTCGGTCAGCGAGAAGCGGTTGCGATCCGCCTCGGGAACATCCACGGTGCGCACGGACTTGCCAGCGACGGCCTTGTCGGTGAATACCATCTTGATCAGCTTGGAACCCAGGTTGCGGCGCACGATGGCGGGCTTGTCCAGCGCCAGCGTGGGCTTGTGCACGTAGAACTCGTCCGGGTTCACCGCGCCCTGCACCACCGTCTCGCCCAGGCCGTAGGAGGCGGTGATGAACACCACCTGATCGAAGCCGGATTCGGTGTCGATCGAGAACATCACACCCGAAGCGCCCGAGTCGGAACGCACCATGCGCTGCACGCCTGCCGACAGCGCCACGTCAGCGTGGGCGAAGTTCTTGTGCACGCGGTAGGCAATCGCACGGTCGTTGTACAGCGACGCGAACACTTCCTTCATCGCATGCAGGATGTTCTCGTAGCCGTGGATGTTGAGGAAGGTTTCCTGCTGGCCGGCGAAGGACGCATCCGGCAGGTCCTCGGCGGTCGCCGACGAGCGCACCGCGAAGCTGCCCTCGCCCTCGGCAGTGATCGCCTCGTAAGCCGTCTTGATCTCGGCTTCGAGCTTGGCCGGGAACGGAATGTCGATGATCCACTGGCGGATCTGCGCGCCGGTCTTCGCCAGGGCTTCGACGTCTTCGACGTCCAGTGCGTCGAGCGCGGCATTGATGCGGTCGGCAAGGCCGTCGTGGGCCAGGAACTCGCGATAGGCCTCGGCCGTGGTCGCAAAGCCGCCCGGGACACGCACGCTCGAAGGAAGCTGGCTGATCATCTCGCCGAGCGAGGCGTTCTTGCCGCCGACCTTCTCGACATCGGTCATGCGCAGTTCGTTGAAGGGGATCACATAGCGTGTCATGGGTGGCTTCCGCAAATGTTGGAGAGAAAGCAAAATAACCGAGCGCGAAGTTTAACGTTTTTTTTGTGCTCTGCCGCATCCGGGCTTGTATGTATGTATAGAAGCCGCTGATGCAGGAGCCACAAGGCCCAACACATGACCGACATTCCAAGCCGCAGCGTCTTCTTCGTTTCCGACGGCACCGGCATCACCGCAGAAACCCTGGGCCACAGCCTGCTGGCGCAGTTTCCCGAGGCGAGATTCCGCCAGATACGCGCCCCCTTCGTCGACGACATCGACAAGGCGATCGACTGCGCCAACCACATCCGAGAGGTCGCCCGGGAAGACGGTGTGCGCCCGATCGTGTTCAGTACCCTGGTGCATGAGGACACCGTTGCTGCGCTGCACAAAGCGGACGCGCTCTTCCTGGATCTCTTCGACAGCTTCATCGGACCACTCGAATCCGAGCTCGGGCAGCGCTCCACGCACGCCGTCGGCCGGTTCCACGGCATTGCCGACAGTCTCAACTACAAGCACCGCATCGAGGCGATCAACTTCGCCATGGCCCACGACGACGGCATCTCCAGCGACGGAGAACTGGCCGAAGCGGACGTGATCCTGGTAGGCGTGTCGCGCTCGGGCAAGACCCCCACCAGCCTCTACCTCGCCATGCAGTTCGGCGTGAAGGCCGCCAACTATCCGCTGATCCCCGAGGATTTCGAGCGCAACAAGCTCCCGGGCGAACTGCACAAGTACCGCGCCAAGCTCTTCGGCCTTACCATCGCGCCGGAGCGCCTCTCTCAGATCCGCCAGGAGCGTCGCCCCAACAGCCGCTACGCCTCGCTGGACAACTGCCGCTACGAGATCGACGCGGCTCAGAAGCTCATGCGCCGCGAGAACATCCGCTGGCTCGAATCCACCACCAAGTCCATCGAAGAGATCTCTGCCACCATCCTCCAGACCGTGCGCGTGGAACGCCCCGGCTTCTGACCTGCCCAAGGGCGGGCAAGCACGAAAATCGAACGGACCAAAACAACGCCCAACACAGGACAAGACATGAAAAGAACGCGCATCAAGCGCCGAGGCGGCCTCGGCCGCAGCGCCGAACGACTCGTCCGCCTAGCCACCGGCCTCGCCCAGTCCGGCAGCCGCATCGAAGACCGCTACTGGGAGCGCCAGCTTGCGGGCCTGATCGATGAAACGCTTGCGGACAACGACGAGGAAGTGCTCAACACCGCGCTCGACCACCTCTACAGCACCGAGCCGCGTGCCTATGACGAGCTCGCAGACAGCATCGAATCGCGCGCCGAATGCGCCGCGGGCGCCCTGCCCGAGCACGACGTGGTGCTCATCGCCGCGCCGGTGCTCGCCTGGTCGCGCTACCGCATCGGCGCCACCAGCATTTCGCCCGCCGTGCTCGCCAACCTCCGCGTGCACCTGCAGGCGCACGTGCTCGCGAAGGACGCGCGGCTGTCGGTGGCCGACTTCCTGTTCAGCCCCGACCAGTTGCCGCAGGGCTACTGCGCCACCGCCGAATTCGCCAAGGTGATCTGCGCTGCCGCCCTCGAGGGCCTCGATCTGCACATCGAGACCGAAGGCATGCCGGAAACCGCCCAGTTCCTCTCCGACACGCGCTACCTGCTCGCTGCGGTCGCCGTCCCGCGCGACGCCCCGATCTTCCGCTGGCAGGAAGAAGACGGCTCGCGCGATGGCGCACTCGAGCACTGGCGCACCCAGGGTGGCGCCTGCCTGACGCCGCTGCTGCCGGGCTGCGTCGTGGATCTGGTGCTGCCCGAGTCCTACTTTGCCGCCAGCCGCGCCGCCGACAAGGAGAGCCGCCCCTACTCGGTGCGGGCCTCGGTTGCCTATCTCGCCACCACGCTCGAAACCCCGGCCGCAAACTTGCGCGCCGTGGTCGCCCCGTACTGGGACCGCGCGCTGGAGGAATACCGGATCGGCTTCACCGTCCGCGATCAGGACCAGGTCGTGCACGGCGTGGTGTGGCCGTTGCTCGGCGCCGAGGACGAAACCTCCGACTGCATCGGCGAGATCGAAGCCGTGCTGCGTGAATCGGGGGTCAGCGAGATCCTCGCGCTCGACCACCACTTCCCGCTCGAGTATTGCGACGACTGTGGCGTTCCGCTCTACCCCTCGCCCGAGGGCGAAGCCGCCCACGCCGAGATGCCGGCCGAGCAGACCGAGCAGATCCCGCGTCACCTGCACTGAGGAAGTCGCCCGTGTCCCGCAAGATCGTCAAACCCGAAGCCGAGTGGCGCGCCCAACTCACCGACGCGCAATACCACGTCACACGCGAGAAAGGCACCGAGCGCGCCTTCACCGGCGAATACTGGAACGTCTGGGACAAGGGCGCCTACCACTGTGTGTGCTGCGGCGCCCCGCTCTTCCGCTCCGAGCACAAGTTCGACGCGGGCTGCGGCTGGCCCAGCTTCTGGACCGCCGCCGAGCCCGACAATGTCGAAACCGCCGAAGACCGCAGCCACTTCATGATCCGCACCGAAGTCCTGTGCCACGCATGCGGCGCCCACCTCGGCCACGTCTTCGAAGACGGCCCCCAACCCACCGGCCTGCGCTACTGCATCAACTCGGCGTCGATCAAGCTGGAAAAGGACGCGGGCTGAAGGAAGGCTCAGGGATGCGGGCTGAGCGTGCTCACACGCGGCCCGCTGCATTCTCGAGCCGGTTTGCGTTATCGCGGAACACCTCGCGCAGGGGGTCGGAGATCCGGCGATCACCAGCGGCCGCGCTCCAGAAGACCAGCGCCTGTCTGCAGGCCTCCAGCCAGATGGCGCGCTCTCCGGGGAGCGGCAAGGGCGGTTGCCATACCTTCGTAGGTAGTTCGCCGCCGGGCAGCGGAGCGTAGTCCATTGGCACCATGTCGTAGGCTGGCGCGGGCGTGAGCCGGCCATCGGCCACGCGGAAGGCGCAGTTGCCAAGGTGCATGTCGCCATTGGCGATCAGGCGCCCGAACCACCACAGCCGGCCGATGCTTGCTGCATCCACCGGGAACAAGAACCCTGCCTCGACCAGCGCACTGGCATGTTCCCGCCAGTCACGCGCGCCCAAGCCAAGAAGATGCGCGCTGACCGCTTGCAGGCTTACGACCGGCAGCCGACCGAAGCGACCCAGCCGGTCGAAGCGCTCCGACTCGAGGAAGGTTCGACCCTTGCTGGCGAGGATGCGAGTTCGCGCAACCTCGATACCCGTCAGCCCCTGCGCCGCGCCCAATGCAAGGTGCTCGCAGACCAGCAAATCGGCCCAGCGCTGGCTGCTCTCCCCCGCACCGGAAAACTTCACCAGCACATGCGGTGTGCGCTGACCCGGTAGCTCGCGTAGTGACAGGAACTTCGGAAACTCACCCGCCGCGCTGCTCCCCGCGATACCGAGTGACACGCTGCGCTCCGCCGAATCGTGATAAGCCGCGAGCAGCGTCGACTCGGTGAGGACCGGCGTAGGCGCCAGCGCCTCGGCCTGCCACAGCCGCGCTGCCTGCTCGCCGAAAATCAGGTGACCGGGAAGGTCAACGCCGCGGCGGCTCAGGACCCAGGCGATTTCGTCATCGCCCCAGCCGCGGGGATCATCGGACACCTCGAGATCCAGGTGAAGTTGGCGGGCGAACTGGCGCCCGAGGTATCCCTGCGGCTGCATGTCGTACAACGGATAAGGCAAACCCGGCCACCACCCGTCTCGTGCCTCGCCATCGACCGGAAATCCGAGCCTGTCCAGCGCGCACCAGGCCCCCTCTGGCTGGAGCAGGCGCAGGACCCCACCCTCCTGCAATCGACCGTCGGCACCGACATGAAACACCGGAACCGGCGCCGACGAACCACCCAACGGGCGGCACGCAGCGTACCGCGTTCTACCCGCCGCCCCACCACGGCATACATCCGTGCCCAACTCTTCAAACAGGCGCAGCACCGTTCGCGCCGACACGTCCAGTTGCCGCGCCAGATCGGCCGCACGCGCAGGCCCTCGCCGCAGGAGGGCGATCAGCCGCTGGCGTACTTCAAGATTCCTGGGGCGCATAATGTCGAGCTAACTGCATCGTTAAAATAAAAATTAATCTCTAATAATCATATTGTTAGGCTAGCATGTTGCCTCATTACGTCTAGAGTTTTGTCCACAAATTACCCGGATGAAAAAAACCCGCGCCAGCCTCACGGCCGCGCGGGTTTCTTTTATCAGAGGGCAAAGACAGCGCTTACACGCGTTCCCACACCGTGGTGATGCCCTGGCCGCCGCCGATGCACATGGTGGCCACGCCGTAGCGGCCATTCACGCGGATCAGCTCGTGCAGCAGCTTGGTGATGATCACCGAGCCCGTCGCGCCCACCGGGTGGCCGAGCGAGATCGCGCCGCCGTTGGGGTTGACCTTGGCGGTGTCGAGGCCGAGGCCGCGGTTCACCGTGATCGACTGCGCCGCAAAGGCCTCGTTGGACTCGATCACGTCGATCTGGTCCAGCGTCAGGCCAGCGCGCTTGAGCGCGAGCCGGGTCGCGGGGATCGGGCCTTCGCCCATCACCTCGTTGGGCACGCCGGCGATCGCGTACGACACCAGGCGGGCGATCGGCTTGTGGCCGGCGGCCGAAGCCTTGGCCGCATCCGCCAGCAGCAGGAAAGCGGCAGCGTCATTGATGCCCGAGGCGTTACCCGCCGTGACGGAACCGTCCTTCTTGAAAGCGGGCTTCATCTTCGCCAGCGCTTCCAGGGTGGTCATGCGCGGATGTTCGTCGGTGTCGAACACCACGGTGCCCTTGCGGGTCTCGAAGGTGATCGGGACGATCTGGCTCTTGAAGCGACCCTCGGCGATCGCCGCCGCAGCGCGTTTCTGCGACTCGAGCGCAAAGGCGTCCTGCTCTTCGCGGGTAATGCCATGCTTGGTGCACAGGTTCTCCGCGGTAATGCCCATGTGGCCGACGCCGAAGGGGTCGGTCAGCACTGCAACCATCGAGTCGATGGCCTTGGTGTCACCCATGCGCGCGCCGCTGCGCAGTGCGGGCAGCAGATAGGCGCCACGCGACATCACCTCGACGCCGCCGCCGATCGCGTAGTCGGCATCGCCCAGCATGATGGCCTGGGCCGAGCTGACGATGGCCTGTTGCGCCGAACCGCACAGGCGGCTGACCTGGAAGGCCACGGAATCCATTGCCATGCCGGCGTTGATGGTAGCAACACGAGACACGTAGGCGTAGCGGGAGTCGGTCGGAATCACATGACCCACGGAAGCGAACGAAACTTCCTTCGGATCGACACCGCCGCGTGCGATCGCCTCCTTGATCACCACCGCACCGAGGTCGGACGGCTCCATGTCTTTCAGCGAGCCACCAAAGCCACCCACCGCGGAACGAACAGCACTCAGAACAACGACTTCACGATTTGCCATAACCCACTCCCTTGTTGAGATGAAACGTGTCACCCGCCCGCCGCGCCCGCAACCACGAGCAGCGCCAGCAGGAACAGACACACCAGCAGAGCCCGCCAGAGCAGACCCACCGTACCTTGCATGTGGTCGACGCCCGCCTCGCTGCCCAGCCCCATCTCGGGCCGTTCGACAAGCGCACCCGCTTCGTGAATCGGCCCGCCCAGGCGGACACCCAGCGCGCCACCACCGCTTGCAATCAGTATAGCCGACGACCTCTCCGGCCACAGCACCGCCTGCGACCGCCAGCAATACACCGCATCCTCGAAGTTCCCCACCACCGAAAACACCAGCGCCGTCAGCCGTGCCGGCAACCAGTCGAGGGCGAGAAAAACGCGCTGCGCAAATCCGTCGCAAGCACCGGACTGCACCGCGCGCCCAGCCGCCAGCAGCGCCGCCAGGCGATAGAGCACCACCCCGCTCGGCCCGGGCAGCAGCACGAACCAGAAGATCACCCCGAACACCGAACGGTGCGCTGCAACCAGCGCCTGCTCGATCGACAGCCGTGCAACCTCTCCGGTGGTCGCGGCGTCATGGCGCACGCCACGCCAGTCCGACAACAGGGCACGCGCGCCATCGAGATCCCCCATGCGCAGCGCCACGTGCACTTCGTTGAAGAACCGACTGTCGCGCGCAAACCCCATGCCGGCGAACAGCACCGCCACGTTGAACAGGAAGGCCAGCAGCGGATGCAGCGACCACAGCATGCCGTACAGAACGGCGCTCGCCAGCGCAGTCGCGGGCACGACCAGCAACCAGGCCGTCCGCCCACCCGCCCCGGTGCTCGCCTGCACGCGGCGCTCGAACCAGGCGACGAAGCCCCGGCCGAGCCTGCCCGCCAGCGACCCGGCACCTGCCGGCCAGAATTGCTGCAGCACGAGCGCAACAAACAAGGAAAGAAGGGTCATGCGGCAGCCCAGGAAGGCATCAGGAGCGAAACGTGGAATAAAACTGAAAGACTGAAAGACCGAAAGACTGGAACGACTCCAGAATAGTACCGCAGCACCCTACCGGACATGCTGCGCAGGCGACGTATGCACGCAACACCTGTTGCATCCGCGCCCGCGCCTGCATGTGGCACCGACGCCGTACAGATCAGCTGCGCTGTCCCAGCAAGCGGTACAGCGACATGATGATCCCCGCCGTCGCGCCCCAGATGAAATACCCCTGGTACGGCATGGCATGGAAGGTGCGCAGCCGCCCCTCGTGCACGATGCTGTGTGCCTCGTGGTTGGCCGGGTCGAGAAAGTGCGCCAGCGGCACCTCGAACGCCTCCGCCACCTCGAAGGCATCCAGCGTGAGCTCGAACGGCGGCCGCACCACCCCCACCACCGGCGTCACGCGAAACCCCGTTCCGGTCAGATAATCGGGCAAGGCACCGAGTAGCTCCACATGGCGGCGATGCAGGCCGATCTCCTCCTCCGTCTCACGCAGCGCAGTCTCCACCGGCGACGCATCACCCGCCTCCACCCGCCCCCCTGGAAAGCTGATCTGGCCCGGGTGGTGGTGCAGGTGGTCGGTGCGCTTGGTGAAGAGCAGCGCGGGCGCCTCGGCGCGCACCACCACGGGCACCAGCACCGCAGCCGGCGTGGGCGCGCGATTGTCGGCAAGCTCGGCCCAGTCTCCGGAGGGCGCACGCGCAGGCGCGGCGGCGAGGCGTTCTCGCAGCGTCGCGATATCGCCGACGGACGGGTAATACGACACGGCTGGCTTCCTCATCGTGCTGATATAAACACTCTTGGACTAAAACAGATGCTGCGCCGGAGGTGCGCATTATCTCACCCGCAGCAGCGACGCACACGGTCACGCCCATCCGAAAAAGGGCTCCGTTCGTCAGCACCCGGTGGCACCTGCAAAAGCGACGCCGCACACTACAAACACAGAAATCGGACATCAAGCCAATGAAAAAGAGGCAACACAGGGGGTTCACCCTGATCGAAATGATGATGACGGTCGCCATCATGGGGATCATTGCCACCATCGCCGCCCCGTCGTTTGTGGAGATGATCCGGAACAACCGGGTGACGTCCGCAACCAATGAAGTGCTTCTTTCGCTTCAGCTTGCGCGCGCCGAGGCGATCAAGCAGCGTCGCACCCTGACGGTCTGTTCCGGAGCCAGCGCCTGCACCAATAGTGCGGACTGGTCTGGCGGATGGATCGTGAGTAACAGCGACGGTGTAATCCGGGTCTGGGACGCCCGAGCAAACCTCAGCATCACGGGGCCCGCCGGGGGCGTGATCTTCTCGGCAGATGGTCGTGGAGGTGCGGCCGAAACCGTCACAATTTCATCGGACAGCGTTTCTCGCACGATCGACATCACTCCTACTGGGCGTGCCAGCGTCAGACACTAAGCTCACCCCACCCCCTAGACACGGCAATACGGTGATTCCATGCACAAACAATCCGGCTCATCCCTGCTCGAAGTGCTCGTTGCTGTGGTGATCCTCGCGTTTGGTCTGCTGGGCCTCGCGGGGCTGCAGGCAACTTCGGTCAAGAGCAGTCATAGTGCCTATCAACGCTCGCAGGCAACCCTTCTCGCCTATGACATGGCCGACCGCATGCGTGCCGCCCGCGAAGATGCGCTCGCGGGCCTGTTCGACAACGGCAGCACCCACGCCGGTCGGACGTCTTGGGATGACTTAATTCTGCGCACCTTGGGGGCCGGCGCCGCGGGCACGGGCAGCGTTGTGCGCGCAGCGAACGATCGCGTCACCATCACCATCAGTTGGAACGACAACCGCGGACGGATCCGGACGAGCACTACGGCAGATGCGGCCGGTTCGGTATCCGCCACCGACGACGTGTCCGACTTTGTCTTCCAAACGGAGTTCTGAGCATGCGCGTTAGCACTAGACACCAACGCGGCCTGACGATCGTGGAGCTGATGGTCGGCTTGGCACTCGGGCTCTTCCTGCTTGGCGGCGTGCTGCACATCTACCTGAGCAGCAACCAAACCTACCGCAGCACTGAGGCCTTGGCGCGCATGCAGGAGAATGGTCGTTTCGCGATGGATTTTCTTCTGCCCGATATTCGCGAAGCTGGGTACAAGGGTGTTTGCAGCCGGGATCAGCCAATCAAGACGCATTTGAATACCACTTCCGCAGACAAGTACTTTGATGTAGGCGCAGGTATTGAGGGATGGGAAGCGGGAACGGGCGGGAACGCTCTTCCGGACTATCTTGCAGGCACCGACACCATCCTGCTCAAACACGCTGCGGCGTGGTCTGGGGTTACGGCGAGCGGCAATACAGGCACCAACGCTGACACCATTAACCTATCAGGCAGTAGTGGCATCCCCGCAGGCACCATCATGGTGATTTCGAGTGAAATTGGCTGCGAGATCTTTCAGAACACCAACAACGCGAACGCACACGCCATCACCAAAGCGAGCGGAGGGGCAGTAACCCCAGGTAACGTGACCCCAGGGGACGATTTCATCGATGGCTACACGGGCACTATGGAGATCAGTTTCCTGCAAAGCGCCATTTATTACATCAGCCAGCGGGCGGGAGCGCTTCCGATGCTTCGGCGCGTCACCTTCAACGCGGGAACAGCCGTCACGGCGGCCGCAGAAACCGAATTGGTCGAAGGCGTCATCGACATGCAGATCTGCTACGGCGTGGACACGAACGAAGACATCAGCGTCGACAGCTTCGAGAAGGCGAATGCCGTAACCAACTGGGACGACGTTCGCGCCGCCCGCATCACCGTGGTCACGGTAAGCCCGCAGGAGAACGTGGCTACCGAAGCGGTCTCCGTGCAGTTTCCCGACTGCGACGGAGCCGTGCTGACGCGCACCGCTGCCGACTATCCAGAACTTGGCCAGCGACGGCTCGCGCAAGCTTTCACCTCCACCATCGGTCTTCGTAACAGGCTGCATCATGAATAAGCACCCAACCTCCCGCCCCCGCCAGCACGGCACGGTTCTGCTGGTTGCGATGATCATGCTGCTCGTCATGTCCATGCTCGGGATCAGCAGCATGCGCGGCACCGCGCTCGAAGAACGCATGTCCGGTAACTGGCGCGACCAGAACCTGGCCTTGCAGGCAGCAGAAGCCGCCCTGCGCGAAGCCGAGCGCAGTCTGCCCAACCTGCGGCCTGATCCGTGCCTCAGCACGCAAACCTGCCAAGTGTACGAACTGCTGCAGAACGACTCCGCCACCTACAACTATCTGCTTTCGACCGACCCGGTCAAACAAGCGGCATGGCGCGCGCGGGCAACGCCCTACAGCGGCACCATCGCGGGCGTGGCTGCGGCGCCGCGTTACCTCATCGAGTATCGCGGTGCAATTCGTGACTCGCTTACCAGCGGTTTCGGCTATGACGGCGCCACGGAAGGGCAAAGAGACCTCTATCTCGTCACTGCGGAAGGATTGGGCCAGACGCTCGAAACCTCACGAGTTCTTCAGACCATCTATTCGAAACGATACAACTGAAATGGACGCGATCATGAAAACCAAGATCCTCGTGCGCGCACTTCGACTCGCGCTGGTCCTTCCCGCCCTCTGGGTCGGCTCTCTCCATGCAGGACCGCTTGCCCTGCCCGACGCACCGCTCACGGTATCGGCCTCGGTGGAGCCGAATGTCATGCTTCTGATCGACAACTCCGGGAGCATGGAGCACATCATATGGCATGAGAACTTCAACCCCTCCGGAGCCTATGACAGCTGGAACTACCTTGATAGCGCTGGAAACTGGATCAGTCTGCAGAACGGATCGACGTATTATCCTTCCAATTTCTACAGAGGATCATGCAGCACCGGATTTGATAGATTTCGCCTTGGCTCGACAAGCACATATAAATGCCTGAAGCTACCGGCACCGAACGGAAGCAGCGAAACTCGCTATCTTGGTCGCTATGTGCGTTTTCTTCTCGACCAATACCCAAGCGGCACCGATCTCACTGCAGGACAGATTCCGAATGAATTCAGAATGCAGGTAGCCAAAGATGTTGCAAAAGATCTGATTAATAGCACGCCAGGAGTGCGGTTTGGCATCACCCGCTTCAACAACAACGAGGGTGGAAAAGTTGTCGGAAATTGTGGTGACACCTCGGCCAGCCTTTTGACAACAATTGATAGTCTTGTAGCAGAGACGTGGACTCCACTAGCGGAAACCTACTATGAGGTGACCCGCTATTTCCGGGGACTTTCCAGCTATTACAACTCAAACACCAACTACACCAGCCCGATTCAATACCGCTGTCAGAAAAATTTCACGATTGTTCTGACGGACGGACTCCCTACGTATGACGCCACCTACCCCTCCGACGACCCTGACGACGTTGCAGACTCCACACGCTCTCTTCCCAACTGGGATGGAGTAAACAACGACAACCCCCATGCCACAACGTCGACCGAGGGGTACAACCTCTACCTGGATGACATCGCAAAGTTCGCCTGGGATATCGACTTCAAGAAAACCGGTACGGATCTGGCAGGCGGCAGCTATAACGATCCGAAGTTCTCGAAACAGAACATGTACACCTACACGGTGGGCTTCACCGTGGCGAACCAGATGCTGGAGGATGCGGCAGGGTACGGGAATGGTCTGTATCTCACCGCGAATAACGCTGCGCAACTGACAGATGTGCTGGCAAGAGCAATGAGCGACATCCAAGGCAAGCTCGGCGCCTCCTCTTCGGCCGCAGCTTCGGGTGGCTACATTACCGCTGGCACGAAAGTCTACCAAGGGCGGCTGAACAGCGAGAACTGGACAGGCCAGTTGCTGGCATTCGGTATCGACACCAACCCGGCCAGCACGTCCTACGGCAGCATTCTGACGACCGGCAGTGGTCCGGATGGGGCTCTGTGGGACGCAGGCACCCTGATTTCGCCCACCAATCGCAGGGTCATCACGAATACGGGCAGCGGAATCCCCTTCACCTGGGCGAGTTTTACTGCTGCAGAGCAAACCGCGTACTTCAACTCCACCTCGTCGCTGGTCGACTACCTGCGCGGCGCGAACATCGCCGGGTATCGCTCGCGCACCAGCCTGCTCGGTGACATCGTGAACTCGGCCCCGCAATACGTCGCGGCGCCGAGCGCGCGCTATAAGGACAGTCTCGAAACCGTTACCTACTCCAGTTTCAAGACTGCACAGGCAGGTAGAACCCCGATGATCTACGTCGGCGCGAATGACGGCATGCTGCATGCCTTCAACGCCGAAACCGGCGCGGAAGCACTTGCCTACATTCCCGGCGCCGTTCTTCCTACACTGCGTCACCTTTCAAGTCTGGACTACCAGGACAACCACAAGTTTTACGTGGACGGCACCCCAACGGTCGCGGATGCGTTTGTGAGTGGAGCCTGGAAGACCATTCTCGTTGGCGGCTTGAACAAGGGCGGGCAATCCATCTATGCCCTGGACGTCACCAACCCGTCGAGCTTCAGCGAGGGCAATGCAAACTCGATCTTCAAGTGGGAATTCACCGACGCCCAGGACGCAGACCTCGGATACACCTACAGCCGACCGGCCATCGTGAAGCTGAACGACGGCACGTGGGCAGCGGTTTTCGGTAACGGCTACAACAACACCAGCCTGGACAACCACGTCAGCACCACAGGCAATGCAGTGCTCTACATTGTTAACCTATGGACGGGCGCGCTCATCAAGAAGATCAGCACCGAAGTCGGAACGGCGCAGGATCCAATCGGGCGGGGTCGCCCGAACGGACTCGCCACCGTCTCCCCGGTGGATCTTCAGGACGACGGCAAGATCGACTACATCTATGCGGGAGACCTTTTCGGCAATATGTGGAAGTTCGATTTGAGCAGCACGAACCCCACGCAGTGGAAGCGGGACTACCTTCTCTTCAACGCATGCGCAGCAGTCACTTGCAATCTCGACAATCAGCGCGCCATTACCACGCGGCCAACGGTCATACGACACCCTGAAGGCCGTGGGCGCATCGTCTTGTTTGGCACCGGAAAGTACATTGAGGTGTCCGACAACGGCAGCGGGACCGGTGGCCTCCAGTCCTTCTATGGCATCTGGGACACGGATCCGAACAACAGCCCCACGGTAAGCCTGTCCCAACTTCAGAAACAGGAGATTCTGGTCGAGCAGACCCTCTCTGTCACCGACAGCAACGGCAACACATTCAGCGAGCCGCTGCGTGTCACCACAAACCACCAGGTCGACTGGACAACGAAAAAGGGCTGGTACATGGATCTCGGCTTGAGCGGCCAACCGCTGCAAGGCGAGCGTCAGGTGACCAATTCCATCGTTCGGAACGGCCGACTGATCTTCACCACCATGATCCCCTCGGACAGCGTCGACCCCTGCGCCCCCGCCGGCACAAGTTGGATCATGGAGTTGGACGCTGCAACCGGATCCCGGCTGACCTATTCGCCCTTCGACCTGAATCGTGATCACTCCTTTACGCGCACGGACTTCGTAACGGTAACTGTTGGCGGTCAGACGATCAGCGTGCCGGCATCGGGCCGCAAGACCGAAGGTGGTCACGCACAAACGCCCTCTGTGGTTTCGGGCGACGGTGCTGAATTCAAATACATCTCGAGTTCGCAAGGTCTGGAAACCATTGTAGAGAACCCGGGGACCGGCATGATCGGACGACAGAGCTGGCGCGAACTCTATCTGGAGAAGAACTGACATGGGCAAGATCGCTGCAATCCTTCTGAGCCTGGCCATGGCCACCGCCTTGCACGCAAACGCGCAGAACGAGCCAGGCAGTCGCCCCACGCTGAAACAGGAGCCCGGCATCACAGGGACCGTGGAAGACATAGACCTGAACAGCCGCACGATTTCGCTGCTGGGGCAACTCTATTCCGTCCCCTTCGGCACACCGATCATGGGTTTTGGCGAAAAGGGCACAACCAACCTTGGTGTCATCGAACCAGGCATGGGAGTGCGACTGAAGCTGGCACCCGGGGGCAGCCCAATGCCGTTTAGTTTAGCCCACGGTCAGCGCTTGGGGGCTGTCGGCTCATGCCA
>NZ_JBQWSN020000028.1:0-40547 GCF_052598215.2 Thauera sp. ZXT1-4
CGATCTCTGAAGTCGCCGGCTCCGCCGGGGGGGCGGGGTTGCTCGGACGGTTACCCTTCGGATACCTTTGGCATCAGGGTTGTACGCCGCAGACGTGCGAAGAGCGCGAGCGAAGCGGCCTCGAAGTCGAAGCCTTGTCGCGCCCGCCCGCAGCGGCGGACGCCCACGCCGGAACTGGCGGCGGGCGGTTGAAAATTGCCTGTTCGAGTTGTTCGCATGATCGGATCAGCTCCTGGTCGATCGGGCGGGTATCGAGCTCCCTCAACAGCACCCCGGCCTCGTGCGCAGCACGCGGACAGCCCGTGTCCAGATAACGCGCCAAATGGGACAGCAGCCCGGCGAAGAGGGAGGCTTCCGCAGATGGATCATGCATGACAATCTCCTTGGTGCGAACGGTTCTCATTATTGTTATTAATATCCGAGAGGTCAACCCTCCACTGCCGGCTTTCAGGCATTCCGGAATCTGCCGCAGGAAGTCCATGGAGCAGACGCAGCGCACCCCCTTGAACGGGGTACCTAGATCTCGCTCGCTGTGGCGTGCTTGACGGAGATCAGAACGAGGAAAAGTGCGACCCATTATCATTTTGCGGATCACCATCAACTAGCGCGCCATGAATCACGCCCTCGCCGCCAGCGCGGCTTCATCCTCTCCCGTCCTCGCCCTCGTCGGCCATCCCAACGTCGGCAAATCGGTCCTCTTCCACCGCCTCACCGGCACCTACGTCACGGTGTCCAACTACCCCGGCACCACGGTCGAGGTCTCGCGCGCCACCCCGCGCTTCGACCGCGGCGCGTCCCTGCTCGACACGCCGGGCGTGCTCGCCCTGCCCTCGCGCAGTGATGACGAGCGCGCCACCATGCGTGCGCTGCTCAACGAGGACATGCGCACGCTGATCCAGGTCGGCGACGCGAAGAACCTGCGCCGCACGCTCAACCTCACTGCGCTGCTCGCGGAACTCGGCGTGCCGATGGTGATGGCGCTCAACATGACCGACGAGGCAAAGGCGCGCGGCGTGACGGTGGATACGGGTGCACTCGCCGAGGCGCTCTCCATCCCTGTGGTGGCGACCGTGGCCACCGGCGGCGAAGGCGTGACTGCCCTCACCGATGCGCTACCCAAGGCCGCCGCACCCGCTGCGCTGCTGCGTTACGACCAAGCGCTGGAACAGCAGATCGCGGGCATCGAGCAACTCATCCTCACCCACTGCCCGCACCCGCGCCTAGCCGCGCGCGGGCTGGCGATCCTCGCCATCGGGAGGGATCCTGAAGTGGGTGCCTGGCTTGAGGCGCAGCCCGGCAGCGCACCCGTGTGCGCGGCGATCGCCGACCTCACCGCCCCTACCGGACGCGACTCGCTGCCCGCGCGGCTGGCACGCGAGCGCAGCACCGCCGCCGAGGCACTCGCGCGCACCGTCTCCCGCCAGGCCAGCGGCAAGGATCGTACGCTGTCGATGCTGCTCGGCCGGGTCGCGGTTCACCGTGTATGGGGCTGGCCGATGCTGCTCGGCGTGCTCTATCTCGTCTATCTGTTCGTCGGCGACTTCGGCGCCAGCACCCTGGTCGGGCTGCTGGAGGAGGATTTCTTCGGCGAGGTACTGAACCCCGCCGTCACCGATTTCGTCACCCGCAACATCTCCACACCTTGGCTCGCCGATCTCTTCGTCGGCGAGTACGGGCTCTGGACGATGGGCATGACCTACGCACTGGCGTTGATCCTGCCCATCGTAACCACCTTCTTTCTCGCCTTCGGCATTCTGGAAGACTCGGGTTACTTCTCTCGCCTCTCGGTCATCGCCAACCGCATGTTCGCCGCGATCGGCCTCAACGGCCGCGCGGTGCTGCCGATGGTGCTCGGCCTGGGCTGCGTGACCATGGCCACGCTCACCACCCGCATCCTGCACACCCCGCGCGAGCGCCTGATCACCATCTACCTGATGGCGTTGGCGATTCCGTGCTCGGCGCAGCTGGGCGTGGTGCTCGGCCTGCTCGGCGGCATCTCCTTCGGTGCCACCGTCATCTGGGTGCTGGCGATCGTCGGCGTGCTGCTATTTACTGGCTGGCTGGCAAGCAAGGTCGTGCCCGGACGGCGCGTGCCCTTGATCACCGAACTGCCGCCGATGCGCATGCCGGTGCTGGGCAACGTGCTCAAGAAGACCGGCGGGCGACTGAAGTGGTACCTGATCGAGGTGATCCCCCTTTTCCTCATCGGCACGCTGATCATGTTCGCCCTGGATCGCGTCGGCGCCCTGCCCTGGATCATCGAGGCCGGCAAGCCCCTGGTGGTGGGCTGGCTCGGTCTTCCGCCGGAGGCGAGCGCCGCCTTCGTGATGGGCTTCCTGCGCCGCGACTTCGGCGCGAGCGGCCTGTTCGCGCTGCAGGGCGAGCTGTCGATGGTGCAAGCAGTGGTCGGCATGGTCACGATCACGCTCTTCGTGCCCTGCATCGCCAGCCTGATGATGATCATCAAGGAACAGGGCATGAAGGTCGCCGCACTGATGCTGGCGATGATCATCCCCACCGCCTTCCTGATCGGCGGCCTGCTCAACCACGGCCTGCGCCTGATCTTCTGAGGACTCGAGCATGAACGCGACCCACGCCCCCACGCACGAGCGCATCCGGCTGCTCGGCACCCCTGTCGGCCGCATGGTCCGCGTTGCAGACTTCGGCGACGAGATCGACCCCCTGCAGCGAGAACAACTGCACGCCTACGGACTGTCCGCAGCGCATGCAGTGCGCGTACTGCAGCAGCACCCAATGACCGTGTTGCTATGCGAACACGTGGAACTGGCGATCGAACACGAGGTGGCACGCCATGTCTGGGTAGAGCTCGCCTGAACGGGTAAACCCGTAGCAAAACCCGAGACAATTGCTGCGCCATCCTCCATACTTGCCGGTATGGGAAAGACGCGCCCGAGCGGGTGCGCCCACTCCATGCCTGCAAGCTTTGTCCGTAGATGGGAGAGGAAAGCATGTCGCAAAACGCATACGAAAAAGGTCTGGACAAGAACCGGGCCAACTATGTAGCACTATCCCCGCTGAGCTTCATCGAGCGCTCCGCCATGGTGTACCCGACGCGCACCAGCGTCGTGCATGGCAGCCGCAGCTACACTTGGTCCGAAACCTACACGCGCTGCCGCCGCCTGGCCAGTGCGCTGGTCGCCCACGGCGTGAAGAAGGGCGACACCGTCGCCGTCATGCTGCCCAACGTGCCGCCCATGGTCGAAGCCCACTTCGGCGTACCGATGACCGGCGCCGTGCTCAACACCCTGAACACCCGGCTCGACGCGGAGGCGATTGCCTTCATGCTCCAGCACGGCGAAGCGAAGGTGCTGATCACGGACCCCGAGTTCGCCGGCGTAATCCGCGCCGCGCTCGAACTGCTCGAAGGCGACAAGCCGCTCGTCATCGACGCGCTCGACGACGAATACCCGGGCAAGGACTGCGTCGGCGGCATCGAGTACGAGGAATTCCTTGCCGGCGGTGACCCGAACTACGCCTGGCAGATGCCCGAGGACGAGTGGGACGCAATCTCGCTCAACTACACCTCCGGCACCACCGGCAACCCCAAGGGCGTGGTCTATCACCACCGCGGCGCCTACCTCAACGCTGCCTCCAACATCATCAGCTGGGGCATGCAGCCGCACGCCGTGTACCTGTGGACGCTGCCGATGTTCCACTGCAACGGCTGGTGCTTCCCCTGGACCATGGCGGCCAACGCCGGCGTCAATGTCTGCCTGCGCAAGGTCGACCCCGCCCTCATCTACGAGCTCATCCGTCGCCACAAGGTCACCAACATGTGCGGCGCGCCCATCGTCTACGGCATGCTCATCAACGCCCCCGACGGCCTGCGCGCGGGCATCGAGCACAGCATCGCCGGCCTCATCGCCGGTGCCGCGCCCCCGGCCGCGATCATCGAAGGCGCCGAGCGCGTGGGCTTCGACATCACCCACGTCTATGGCCTCACCGAGACCTATGGCCCAGCCGCCGTGTGCGCCAAGCACCCCGAGTGGGATGCGCTGCCCATCGACCGCCGCGCCGAGCGCAACGGCCGCCAGGGGGTGCCCTATCACATGCAGCAGGCGATGACAGTACTCGACCCGGTCACCATGGAGCAGGTACCCGCCGACGGCGAAACCATGGGCGAGATCATGTTCCGCGGCAACCTCGTCATGAAGGGCTACCTGAAGAACGAGAAGGCCACGCAGGAGTCCTTCGCCGGCGGCTGGTTCCACACCGGCGACCTGGCCGTGCTGCACCCGGACGGCTATGTGAAGATCAAGGACCGCTCCAAGGACGTGATCATCTCGGGCGGTGAGAACATCTCCTCGCTCGAGGTCGAGGATGTGCTCTACCGCCACCCGGCGGTGATGACCGCGGCCGTGGTCGCGCGCCCCGACGAAAAGTGGGGTGAAGTCCCGGCGGCCTACATCGAGGTCAAGGAAGGCGCCGGCGTAACCGCGGAGGACATCATCGCCCACTGCCGCGAGCATCTCGCCCGCTTCAAGGTGCCCAAGCACATCGAGTTCTGCGTCCTGCCCAAGACCTCCACCGGCAAGATCCAGAAATTCGCCCTGCGCGAACTCGCCAAGTCCGCCTCGGCCATCGAGTAAGCCGCCGGCAAGGCCGCGGATCGACGGGGCTTCGAACTCCGGATCCGCCCGCAGCCAAGGGGCTGGTGCGGGTAGCGCAAGCTACCAGCCCAGCCCTTTCCTCATCAGCAGCAGCACCGCCATGCCCAGGATGAAGGGCAGCCAGGGGTTGCGCGAGCGCAGCGCGAGCAGGATCACCAGCGCCCCCGCAGCGAGCTTGGGATTGAGCGGATCGAACACGCCCCCATCGAGCAGCAGGTCGGGCATCACCAGTGCCGACAGCGCCGCCGCCGGCGCATAGCGCAGGGCGCGCTGCAGGGCCGGCGGCAGGCGACCCTTCTCTCCGGCGAGGATGAAGCTGCCGCGGGTCAGGACGGTGGTCGAGCCGATCGCAAGCAGGGTCAGCCACAGCCACAGGCCTTCGCTCATCACGCCCTCGATCATCGCGCAGCCCGCCCCGCCAGCATGCGTTCAGCGGCAAAGCCGGCGGCGATGCCGAGCGCGATGCCTGCGATCAAGCCCAGGCGCAGCGGCAGGTCACGCAGCAGCACCGCGCCCAGCCCGCCCACCAGCCCCGCCACCCACATCGGACGCTCCCGCAGCATCGGCACCATCATCACCATCAGCGCGATCGTGGTCATGAACTCCAGTGACCAGCCCTGCGGGATGACGCCCGCGCCCAGCACCCCGATCAGGGTGCTGCACTGCCACAGCATCCAGCAGTAGATGGAAGGAACAATGTAGTAACCCCAGCGCCAATCCGGATCTTGCGCGCGCCGCAGCTTGTCGGCACCGACCGCGAACATGCCGTCGACGAGCAGGTAGCTCGAAGCCAGCCGGCGCATGAAAGGATGGCCGTGGAAAGCCGGTGCCAGCGTGGCACTGAAGATGATGAAGCGCAGGTTGAGCACCAGCGCAGTAAGGAAGATCAGCCACAGCGGCGCACCGCTGCCGATCAGCGGCAGCGTGCCGAGTTGGGCGGTCCCGGCATACACGAGCAGATTCATGCCCATGGCCTCGAGCGGTGACAAGCCGATCGAGCGCATTGCAATGCCGGTGACCATCGCCCAGGGCACGAGTCCGACCGAAAGTGGCAGAAAGTCGCGCATGCCCTCGCGGGCGCCGCTACGGAAGGTGGATTCCATGAGGGCTGACTGCAAAAGCGCTCTAGCATAGCAGGCGTCGTGCATCGGCGCCGCCGTGCGCGAAAGGGGTCACGAAAGGGGGTACGAAAGGGTCAGAAACCGAGCGACTCGCCGGCGCCCGCAAGGGTCGCGATCCCCAGCCCGAGGAAGATCGCCGCTGCAATCCCATGCACCAGCTTCACCGGCATGCGCTGGGCGATTCGGTCGCCAAGCAGCACTGCCGGCACGTTGGCGATCATCATGCCAAGCGTTGTGCCGATCACCACTGCAAGCATGGCCTGGTACTGCGCCGCCAGCGCCACCGTGGCCACCTGGGTCTTGTCGCCCATCTCGGCAAGGAAGAAGGCGATCAGCGTCGTTCCGAACACCCCGAAGCGCGGAAGCCGGGCGTCCTCTTCATCGAGCTTGTCGGGGATCAGGGTCCACACCGCCATCGCGAGAAAGGACAGGCCGAGCACCCAGCGCAGGGTGTGCGGCCCCATCAGCGTGGTCAGCCAGGTACCGACCGCGGCAGCGAAGGCATGGTTGGCGAGGGTCGCGACCAGAATGCCGAGCACGATCGGCCATGGTCTGCGAAACCGGGCGGCGAGGATGAAGGCGAGCAACTGCGTCTTGTCGCCGATTTCAGCGAGCGCGACGATGGCGGTGGAAACGAGAAAGGCGTCCATTACAGCGGATCCGGTGTTATGCGCAGCGGCCGAACGCCTGCGCCTCGACCCGAGCGCGGCATTCTAGCGGCCGCCGCGCTCCATCGCCATGCGATACACCAGCGGAATGGCGAAAAGGGTCAGGACCGTGGAAAAACCCAGGCCCCACACGATGCTCGCCGCCACCGGACCCCACATCAGCGACTTGCCCCCCAGCCCGATCGCAAGCGACAGCAGCCCACCAATGGTGGTGGTGGTGGTGATCAGGATCGGCACCACGCGCCGGCGCGCGGCGTAGATCGCTGCATGCTGCACGCTCATGCCCGCCGCACGACGCTCGTTGGCTGCGTCGATCAGCACGATCGCCGAATTCACTGCGATTCCGGTGAGCGCGATCACGCCGTACAGGGTGTACAGCGACAGCGGATTGCCCGACACCAGCAGCCCGAGCACCACACCGGTGAAGGCCAGCGGCACCGTTACCAAGATGATCAAGGGTTGCCAGTAGCTGCGGAACTGGGTCGCGAGGATCAGGTAGATCAGGCCAATGCCGAGCATGAAGAGCTTGCCCATTGCGTCCAGGCTCTCCTCGATATCCTCGAGTTCACCCGAGAAATCAAGCTCCACACCAGGGAACTCCGGCTGCATGCGCACCCACGCGGCCTTGAGCCGGTCGTTGGCCTCCACGGTGTCGATCTGCGACCTGTCCAGATCGGCTTCAACGGTAATTGCGCGGGTGAGCTGATAGTGGCGGATGTAGCCCTTGGACAGGCGCAACTCATGATCCACCAGATCGCCCAACTGCACGCTGCGGCCATCGGCGAGCGGGACCACCCGCTGCAGCAACTCGGTGACGTCGTTGAGGTTTTCCGGACGGGCACGGACGACCACCTCGATCTTCTCTCCGCCCTCGCGGGTCGTGGCGACGATCTCACCCTCCCCGTACAGGCGCAGCAGGCGTGCGACCTCGGCCGGATTCACCCCTGCGCGGGCTAGCTTCTCGCGGTTCAGCAGCAGGCGCATCTCGCCACGGCCGGGCACGTCGTCATCCATGAGGTCCTTGACCCCGGGCAGGAGCGCAACCTCGGCAAGAAACGCGTCCGCGGCGGCGCGCAACTGCGGGTAGTCGTCAGACTTCATCTTCACCGAGATCGGCTTCGCGGTCGGCGGGCCGCCCTTCATCTCCATGAAGGAAAACTTCGCCTCACCCTCCAGCGCCTCGATCCGCGGACGCACCGCGGCGATGATCTCGCCGGTTTCGCGCATGTCGCCGTGGCGTGGCAGAAGGGCTACCAGCACCTGCCCGTACTGGTCGCCATAGACCGGCTCGGTGTCGGTGAACTTGAGGCCCGAATAGCTGGCGATCGACCGCAGCTCCGCCGGGTCGACCGCCTCCTGCAGCACGCGGGCGGCGCGCTCGGCCTCGGCCAGGGTCCGCTCGGGACGGACCCCGGCGGGCATGTCCACGCTGACATAGAAGAAGCGCATCGAATCGAAAGCGAAGAACTGCACCTTCACCAGGCCACCCGCCACCGCCGCACCGGCCCCCACCATGAGCAGCACGAGCACGGCCATGCCGATCCGGCGCCGGCGAAGCACTGCCACCAGCGCACGCGCGTACTTCACCCGCAGCCAGTGCGTGAAGCGCTCGCGCAATACCTGCGCACGGGTGCGCCGAGCAGAGGGCTGCAGGCCCAAGGCAAGAACGTGGGTGGGCAGGATCCAGAACGCCTCGGCCAGGCTCACCAGCAAGCCCACCGTGACCACGAAGGGCACGACGAACATGAAGCTGCCGAGGATGCCGGGCAGCAGCATCAACGGCAGGAATGCAGCAATCGTGGTGAGCACCGAGGCGATCACCGGCAGCCCCACCTCACGCACCCCGCCCACCACCGCCTCCTGCGGCGCCTCGCCACGCTGCAGGCGGTAGTAGATGGCTTCCACGATCACCACCGCGTCGTCCACCAGCATGCCGAGCGCGATCACCACCCCGAGCAGAACGGTGAGGTTGAGGGTCGAACCGATCAGATCGACGCCGATGAAGGTGCCCGCAAGCGAAAACGGCACCCCCAGCCCCACGAGCAGCGCCAGGCGCGAGCCGAGGAAGATCCAGCACATCAGCAGCACCGCACCGAGGCCGAAGAGTGCGTTCGACTCCATCACGCCGATCGCGCTACGGGTCGCGTGGGTCTGATCATCGATCAGGGTCAGCTGTACCCCCTGGCCGGCGAGCAACGGATTGCGCGCGCCAGCGAAAGCCTGCAGGCGCTCCACCAGCTCCAAGGTGTTGGCGTCGGGTTGCTTGGTGACGGACAGCATCACCGCGGGCTGGCCGTTGTAGATGACCAACTGGCTCGCGCGCTCCTGGCCACGTGCAACGCTTGCGATCTCGTCCAGCGCCACACGGCCTCCTGGCGTGATGACGGCTGCGCCTGCCAGGGTTTCCGGGTCAGGCGTCTTGCCCTCCATGCGCACCAGCCACTCGCGGTCCTGCACGCGCACGCGACCGCCGAGCGTATTGCGGAACCACGCAGCCACCGCATCGGACACCTGCACCGGCGACAGGCCGGCTGCGGCCACCCGCGCCGGATCGAAATCGACCTGCAGCTGCGGCTCCTCGAAGCCGGCGGTGATCACCTGGTCCACCCCCTCCAGCGCCTCGAGCTCCTTCTTCATCACGAAGCCGGCGCGCCGCAGGCGTTCACCGCCAGCGCCATGCAGCACCATGATCGCCGTCGGAAAACCATTCGAACTGGTGATCTCCATGACCACCGGGTCGGTAGCGTCCGGCGGCAGCTCGGCCGACGCCTTGTTCTGGATCTCACGCCGCAGGTCATTGACGCGCTTGTCGAAGCGGCGCTCGGACAGCTCCTCGAAGCGCACCAGGATGGACGACACCCCCTCGCGGCTCGAAGAGGATGCGAAGCGCACATCCTTGACCTGCTTGATCGCATCCTCGAGCGGGCCGGTGAGCTCACGCTCCACATCCTCCGCCGAGGCGCCCGGCAGCGCGGTGATGATGCTGACCCAGTTGAAGTTGATCTCCGGATCCTGCGCCCTCGGCATGGCCAGATAGCTGAGCAACCCGCCGAGCAGCACCATCACGAAGGCGATGTTGGCCAGCGGATGATTGTCGATCAGCTTGCGGTAGAAGGCGCTCACTGCGCGCCTCCGGACGCACCAGCGCCAGCAGTCTGCGCATCCAGCCCGAGCGCGAAGCGCCCTTCATCGACGATCAGCGTGTCGCCCGCCCAGTCGACCGCCACGGCACGTCCCGCCTGTGCCTGCGGCAGCACCCTGAACACCGGCACCCCGTCCTGCATCACCCAGGCCCCCAGCGCACCCTTGCGCTCCTGCACGAAGCCCGCCGGCAGATGCGGCGTACCGCTGCGCCAGCGCAACTCCCCACCCAACCCGGGCGACAGTTCCGCATCGCCGCGGAAGATCGCCTCGCGGGTCTGGCCAGCCACATCCAGCAGCGGCGATATGCGCTGCAACTGCAGGGCGTGCTCGCGCCCGCCCGCCGCCAGCGTCCATTCCGGGGCGGCGCGCAAGCTGTCGATGTGCATGGAGGGCACTTGCGCGCGCACCTCGGCATCGCCCGTCGCGGCGAACACCAGCAGAGGCGCACCCACCGCCGCCAACTCGCCCACGGCCACCCGGCGCTCGCGCACCACCCCATCGAAAGGCGCGACGATGCGCGTGCGCGCCAAGGCGAGCTCGGCCGCCGCCCGGGCGGCGAGCGCCGCGTCGCGCTCGCGCTCGAGCACGCCCAGCTCGGTTTCGCGGATGCGTAACCCGTCGGCGCTGATGAAGTCGCGCTGCGCCAGCGCACGCGCCTGGTCGAGCTGGGCGCGCGCGAGGCTGATCCGGCTGTCGATCAGGGCCAGTTGGGCACGCACACGGTCAAGCTCGATACGGTAGGCAGCGTCGTCCAGTTGCACCAGCAGCTTGCCGCGCGCGATCGCCTCCCCCTCGCGCACCGGCATGTCGACGACACGCGCGGCAACTTCCGCGGCGATGCGCGCTTCCTCCCGGGCGACCACCTGCGCCGGAGCGCGGAACTCCGGGTAACTCGCGAGCTCAGCCAGGGGCCGGGCATCAAGCGAACCCACGCCGGATTCGTCCGCGGCATGGACCGTTACGGCAAGGAGTAGCAGGAAAGGCGCAACGAGGCGGGAAGCAATGAAGCAGGGGGCGGTCAGGCGATTCACAATGCGTCGGTCCGGTTCTTGTCGTTGGAGAGGCGGGCGCCTCGACCGCGCAGCAGGGCGGATCAGCCCTCGTCGATGACGCGGAAGCTCAGCGTAGGGGCGGTAAAATCGTCCGGGGTCGCCCCCACTCCGATCTCGCCCTCGCCATAGAGGGTGCAGCTGTCGCGGCGCAGCACCACGGGGGCGCAGGTGCCGGCGAACCGTACCCAGCTGCCGTTGCTGCTGAAGTCGGTAAGCAGGCACTGGCCGGCCGCCCATTCGATGCGCGCATGACGGCGCGACACGCGCGGATCGTCGATCGAGAAACCCGCGCCGTCTCCGCGCCCGATGATCAGGGGCGCTTCGTCGTCGTGCAGTTCGATGTGCTGATCGAGCCGTGCCAGGTCAACACGGCGGATCGGCCGCCCCGCATCGATCAGCCCCTGAAAGCCGAGCAGCGCGGTCAAGGTCGTTTCGGCAGTGCGCGAGAAATCGACGCGCCAGACCCGCACTGGCTCGGCCTTGCCCTTGATGGTAATGCGGTCGAGGCTGTGACAGGCCAAGCGAACGGGGTCCGGCAAGCAGGAGAAAACGGACTCGCTGATCAGCGTCTCCCCCGCCTCGGCACGGTCGCTGAGGCGGGCGGCCACGTTCACCGCGTCGCCGTAGCAGTCACCGTCGTGTTCCACGATGGCGCCCCGGTCGATGCCCGTCTTCACGCCCAGCGGGCCGCGCTGCAACTCGACCGCCGTCAGCTCGCGCAGGACTTCCTGCATGCGCGCGCCGGCCTGTACCGCCGCGACCGGGTCGTCAAACAGCACCAGCACCCCGTCACCGAGATACTTGACCACCTGACCGCCAGCACAGGCGAGATGACGGCCGAGCACATGCGTGCAACGCGTGACGATCTGTGTCGCCGCGACATTGCCTGCAGATTCAAACAGTCCGGTGCTTCCCGTAAGATCGGCGAACACCACGGTCCTGACCGATTGTTCCACGCGCCTCCCCGTTTATTTTCGTTGTGGTACGCAGCGACGCCAAGCCACGAATCGACCACAGACCGCTGCCGTACCAGCCGCGATGCTAGCACTAAGGCTTGATCACGTCATCGGTCGCGCAAGTCGCGCGGCATGAAAAATGCTTGGAAAGGCTTTGCGGGCAGCAAAAACGAGAAACGACCCGCCCGTCGTGGCACAGCGGCCCGCGGGCGGATCAGGCGGGAAGAATGGCGCGCAAGGCCTCGGCGAGCAACGGCGCAACCTGTACCGCATTGCTCGGGTGCACGATGCAATCGGTGCTCCAGATCTCGCCAACCCCAGCGTTGTGAATGGCCTCGAGCGCGCCTTGCGCAAAGAGCGCATGCGTGACCGCCACGTCGACCGAGCGTGCACCGGCCTCGCGCAGCAGGACCGCAGCGCGGGCAAGCGTCTGACCCGAGCTCGCCACGTCATCGAGCAGGATCACGGCACGCCCTGCTACCTCGGCGCCCGCGGGCAGCGCAATCACAACATCATGGTCGCCACGGCGAATCTTGCTGCACACGATACTGTCAAGACCATGCCGTCCGGCTGCGGTCTCGATCCACTGGCGCGATTCGGCGTCAGGACCGACGAGCAGCGGGCGCTCCCGACGCTGCACGGCGATGTCCGCAAGCAGGCCGGCACCCGAAAGCGCGATCGCGTGTGGGGCGGGGATCGCCTCGGTCAGGGTATCGACGCGGTGCAGGTGCGGGTCGACGGTAATCACCGCATCGAAAAGCCCGGCCAGGAATTCACCCACGATGCGCTGGCTGACCACCTCGCCCGGACGGAAGGCCTTGTCCTGGCGCATGTAGGCCAGATAGGGCGCGACCAGGCTGATATGCGCGGCACCCAGCTTCCCGGCACTGCGCGCGACCAGCAGCAACTCCAGCAGCTTCTCGTTGGGGCGGTGCAGGCTGCGAAAGAGCACGACATGCTGCGGCAGCGACGGAGGCAGCCTCAACCGCAACTCGTCATCCGGAAAGCGGTGGCGTTCGATCAGTGCTGCGTCCAGGCCGGCGGCGCGCGCCAGCCGGGCGGCTTCATCCGTCTCGTCCTCGAAATGCAGCAGGAGGGGCGTGTTGTTCTTCATCGGTAAAAGCCTACCCGGGTCCCTCCCGCGCCGAAAGTTGATCCGGGCCTCGTCTGCGAAGGAATTCACACCCGCGCGACTGGGGGCTCAGAACTCCACGAACAGATGCGGCACTTCCTCCGCGCCACCGATCGCATAGCCGCTGGCGCGAGCGCTCGCCTGGCGGGCAAAGTCGAGGTCGGACGGGTAATCGGCATGGACCCTGTAGAGTGCCTCCCCCTTCTGCACCGGATCTCCGAGCTTCTTCAGCAGATCCACGCCCGAAGCGAGCATCTTGGGCGCGCCTGCCAGACGGGCAATGCGCGCGAGCTGCAGGTTGTCGATGCCGGTGATCACCCCATCCGCCTCGGCCAGCACGTCGAATGCGAGGCGGGCGAGTTGCGGCGCGTTGTGATCGAAGGCCTTGCCGCCCTGCGCGCGGACGATGGCGTCCATCTTCGCCAGCGCGCGCCCCGAGTCCAGAATGTCGCGCGCAATGGCGAAGCCGTCCCCCCCACGCACGTCCGGATCGAACTCCAGCATGCGCCCCGCGAGGCGCAGCGCCTTCTGGCGCAGATCGTTGGGCGCACGCGGATCGTTCTCCAGCACCTGCATCACGTCGCGCGCCTCGAGCACCGGGCCGATGCCGTTGCCGATCGGCTGGCGGCCGTCGGTGATCACCACGTCGATGGTCAGGCCCATGCGCGTGGCGACAAACTCGAACAGCTTGCGCAGCTTCTGCGCCTCCGGCATCGAGCGCACCTTCGCGCTTGGTCCCACCGGAATGTCGAGCACCAGATGGGTCGATCCGGCGGCTACCTTCTTGGACAGGATGGAAGCGACCATCTGCCCGGGCGAATCGATCGACAGCGGGCGCTCGACCGAGATCAGCACGTCGTCGGCCGGCGAGAGCTTGGCCGTGCCGCCCCAGGCGAGGCAGCCGCGGTGCTCGCGCACGATCTCGTTCAGGCGCTCCACCGGAAGCTCGACCTGCGCCAGCACCTCCATGGTGTCGGCCGTGCCCGCCGGCGAGGTGATCGCGCGCGAGGAGGTCTTCGGGCACAGCATGCCGTGCGCGGCGACGATCGGCACCACCAGCATCGAGGTCCGGTTGCCCGGGATGCCACCGATGCAGTGCTTGTCCACCACCGGCCGCTCCTGCCAGTCGATGCGGTGCCCCACCGCCGCCATCGCCTCGGTGAGGAAATACACCTCCTCGCGGTCGAGTTCGCCCTGGTTGGTCGCGACCACGAAGGCGGTGAGCTCGATCTTCGAATAACGATGTTCGGCGATGTCACGCACGATCGCACGGAAGTCATCCCGCGCGAGCCGCTCACCGGCGATCTTGCGGTGCAGCGCAGGGATGGAGGTCGGCGGCTCGGCCTGCGCAATCATCGCCGGGTGCCCATTCTCGACCCCCATCTGCGCAAAGGCGTCGATCGACAGCCCGACCTCATGGCAGCGCACGATGCGCGGATCGTCCACCACATTGAGCGTGGCGAGGACACGCCGGCCATTGGCGCGCACCTCGACCTTGGACAGTGCCTGGAAACCTTCAGCGCGGTAGATCTCGCAGTCCCGGTGCAGGTAGGCGACGTTTTCGCGGTAGGTATCCACTGCCACGCGGCGCAGCCTGAGCGGGAAGGCATCCCCCTCTTGCGGCGGCGGCAGGGCGGGATGGTCGTCATTCTGTGCATTCATGGTGCAAGACTACACCCTGGCTCCACACCCATGAAGCCGCTCGCAGGCACGGATGCGTCACATGACACAGGGACACCCACGTCACGGACAGACACACCGGGACCGCCAGCATTACGCCTGGCGAAACCCCTGCGCAAAGCTTAACGAACGTCAACATGGTCAAGCCCGATCGACCATAAAATGAGTACAAATTCACACACCAGCACAACGGAGGGCGACATGACGAACCGAAACATCTCTTTCATCGTCAAGGACCAGAACCCCTTGATGCTGCGTCCGACGGATACCGTCCAGAGCGCGTGCCAGGCAATGTGCGAGCGCAGCGTGGGCGCGGTACTGGTAACGGACACCAGGGCCCACCTGAAGGGCATCTTCACCGGCCGCGATGCGGTGCAGGTGATCGCCAATGGTGGCGACCCGGCGACGGTTCATCTGTCCGAAGTCATGACCCGCGACCCCGACACCATCGAACCCGACCGCAAGGCGATCGACGCGCTGCACAGGATGTGCGACGGCGGCTACCGGCACTTGCCGGTGACGGTCGACGGCAAGGTGGTCGGCATCATTTCGCGCAGCGACTTCAAGGGCCTCGAGCTCGACCAGTTCGAGGACGAGCAGAGCCTGTGGGAACGCATCTGCTGACCCCCACTCGACCCGGCGCGCCCGGTCCAGAAGCTCAGTCGACCCGAAACCGGAGCGTGCCGATCATGCGGTCGTCCGCAGTGAGCACGCGCACTTGCCAGCGCCCGCGCGGATCATCCGGGAAGTTGCGCTTGTACGTCCACGCGCGGTAGCCGTCGGTTCGTCCGCCGGTCACATCCAGTTCGATGCGGTCGACCTCGCGCCCTTCGTGCAGCCAGACATGACTCACCCGCTCCGTGAGCCCCAGCGGCGCGCGGATTGCAGTGTAGGCGTAGAGGCCTGCCTCGCGCAGGTGCGCGGCATCCAGCGCCCGCAGGCTCTGCGCTGGCGCCCGTTGCTCGACATCCATGGCCGTGCTGACCGCCACCTGGGTCAGCCGCAGGGTGGCAGGCGGCACCCACAGGCGCGCCAGCCATCCGGCGAGGCCTAGGGCCACCAGCAAGACCAGCACCAGCAGTCCGCGCCACCAGCGTGGCATGGTGACCGCGCCCGCCAAGGTCGGAAACGACAGCACCACGGCAACCGCGAGCGCTGCCTGATAGCTCGCCATCGCCGGGACCTGCAGCACCAGCGGCAACACCACCAGCAGCAGCGCGAACAGGGTCAGCGTGTGATAGCTCAGGAAAAGCCAGCGTCGCTTCGCCAAGCGCCCGTAGTACAGCGGATCGATGATCGCTACCAGCGCCATCACCCCAAGCGCGGCGGTGAACATCGCCTGACCGCTGTTCCAGGAGGTACTGGCGACGAAGAAAGGCAGCGCAAAAAACAGGCTCTCCTGGTGCGTGAACTGCGTCAGGTAGCGCACCAGCGCGGCGGGCACACCGAAGCCGAAGCGCCGTTTCAGCGCGCGATCGAGCACGCGCTCCAATACCAGCAGCAACCAACCCGCCAGCATCGCTACCGCCATCACCCTCGCCACGCCCTCATGACGTTCGACGAGAAGGAAGCTGAGCACACCGGAAACGAAGCCGAAGCTCGCCACCAGCCAGGGGTGGCGGCGCAGCCACACCATCAGACGCAGTCCGCGCCATTTCAGTCGCTTGAGCCGGCTGCCGCGCCCACCCGGCGCCGCCGATACGGGCAGCGCGGGCTCCGCATCCGGGGGCAACCCAGCCCGTGGCTCGACGGGGCCGGCGCTCACTGCATCAGGTCGCGCAGATCGGCGACCGGCGAACGGCCGAAATCCGCGTCGAGCATGAAATCCACCAGATGCATCGCACACGCCTCGGGGGCCACCAGGCTGCCGCTGCGCTTCAGGTCGACGAAGCGCTCCCGCATGGGAAAGCGCTCGGGGGCGATCGCACGGATCTCGCCCTGCATGTCGGTGTCGATGACGCCCGGCGCCAGCGCGCAGATGCGCAGCCCGGGCGTGGCATCCATCTGGACCGCACGCGCATGGTGGTCAAGTGCCGCCTTGGTGGCGCAATACACGCTCCAGCCCGAATAGGCGGCGCGCGCTGCGCCGCTCGACACGTGCAGCACGCGCCGCTCCCGAATCCCGTCCGCCTGTGCGAAAGCCGCCGCCAGCATCAGCGGCGCCGCCACGTTTATCGCCACGGCGTGCGCCACCGCTGCCGGGTCCTGCAGCGGCAAAGGCCCCATCGGCTGCAGGGTGCCGGCATTGTTTATCAGTAGCGCTTCATCTGCATCACCCAGCCAACCGGCGAGCCCGCCCGCCGCAAGCCAGGCTGCGAGGGCTTCGGTATCGGCCAGATCAAGCGCCACCTCGGCGAGCTGCCCGCCGTGCGCCACCGCCAGGGCGGCATTCCCCTGCCGCGCCAGCCCAAGCACCGGAACACCGCGTTCGAGCAGTTCCGCCGCAATCGCCGCACCCAGCCCGCGGCTGTGTCCACTCACGATTGCCCGGATACCCGTCATCGTGCTTCTCCGCTCACGCAGCCGGTTTGCGCGCGACCAGGCCTACCAAGGCCGAATGCCCCTTGTGGCCGACCCCTTCATCGAGCACGTCCTCGTATTCCTGCAGATGCAGGATCTCGAGCGCGCCGAAGGCTTCGCGCAGCATGTCCGCGGTGTACAGATGGTCGACCGCCGACGGCCCGCCGGTACGGAACTCGAGTTGCTTCGGCGTATAGCCCTGCAGGATCAGATGGCCGCCCGGCTTGAGCGCGCGAACCATGCCCGCAAAGATGCTCGCGCGCTGCGCCGGCGTGGCGAACTGGATGAAGATCGCCACCACGAAATCAAACGCGGCCTCCGGATACGCCCAAGCAACCGCATCCGCAAGCACGAAGTCGACCTCGACGTGACGGCCAGCCGCGAGCTTGCGCGCCTTCTCCAGCGCCACCGGCGAGATCTCGGTCGCCGTCACCTGCAGGCCCTGCTCGGCCAGCCACACCGCATTGCGCCCCTCGCCATCGGCCACCGAAAGCGCATTGGCGCCGGAAGCCAGCAAGGCCGATTGCGCTGCCAGAAAACGGTTTGGGGTGGTGCCGAATACATAGTCCTCGCCCGCGTCGCGAAAGCGCGAAGACCACATGCGTTCCTGTTCGTGTGCGTTCATCGTTTCTCCTGAAATCGTGCTGCGACATCGCGCCCGTGCGCATCGCCGCCCCCCCGTGGCTCGCGGACCCAGCCACCCGCTACCAGGGCAGGCGCTCGCCCGCGCCCGGATGCATCCGAACGGTCAACACGGAATGCTCAAACCAGCCAGCGGCCGAGTGTCGCCATCGCGATGGTCAGCAGGCCCAGGGTCAGGTTGGTCCCGACAAGCTGACGGATGCGCCCGAGCGCCGCGCCGCCCGATTTCCATTCCTCCGTTGCGACGGCCTGCTTCAGGCCTGCATACGGAACGAAGAAGACGAAGGCGTAGATGGCGATCATCACCAGGCCCATCAGGAGCATCAGGTGCTGGTAGAGCGGTGCCGCAGCAAAACCATAGCCCAGGATCAATGCGAGCCCGCTCGCGAGCACGGCCACGACCGACACCCACACCCAGACAAAGAAGCGCGCAAGCACCCCGCGCCACAGCCGCAGGCGCGGCGGCGGCTCGAGCTGGCTGGCTGCCTCCGGACGCAGGCAGACATAGGCAAAGAACATGCCGCCCACCCAGACGACGACGCCGGTCACGTGCAGGAGGAGCAGAAAGGAATCAAGAGCCATGGCGCCACCTCAAAAGGTATCGAAAGCGTCCTGATTGTGCCGCAAAAGAGGCCCCGCGCGGCAAGCGCCGCGATCGGCCCTGCTATCGGCCCTGCCAGCGCGCCGGACGCCGCTCGCAGAAGGCGCGCACGCCCTCGCCGAAGTCCGCATTTGCCGACATGGCGAGAAAGCTCGCCTTCTCCGCATCAAGCGCACCCGCGAAGTCGCTGTTCAGCCCCGACCGCAGCAATCGCTTGATTCCGGCCTGCGCTGCCGCCGGCCCGTCTGCGAGGCGGCGCGCCATGGCGAGCCCGCTGTCCTGCAGCTGCGCCACCGGCACGACCTCGGCCACCAGGCCGATATCCTTCGCCTGTGCGGCATCGATCTGCGGATTGAGCAACGCGATCGCCAGCGCGCGCTGCAGCCCCACTCGGCGCGAGAGATGCCAACTCGCCCCGCCGTCCGGCGTGGTGCCGATCGCGCTGTAGGCAAACACGAAGCGCGCATCGTCGGCCGCAACCAGAATGTCACAGGCGATCGCCAGCGACATGCCGAAACCCGCCGCCGAGCCGGCCACCAGGCCGATGACCGGGCACGGCAGTCTCGTGAGGCCCGCAACCGCCTCGTGCACCGCATCGATCAGGCACCCGATCTCCTCGGCGCATTCCTGCTGCGAGTCCTGCAGCAGGGCATCGAAACGGCGCACATCGCCACCGACCATGAAATGTGCGCCGCTGCTGCGCAGCACGACCGCCCGTGGCGGCTCCGCTTGCAAGGCGCGCACGGCATCGCGCAAGGCGAGCCCCATCGCGAGATCGAGGCTGTTGCGCGAGGCCGGACGGTCAAGGGTGATGAAGGCAATCCCGCCCTCACGCTCGAGGCGCACGGATGAATCGGCAGCGGTGGAATCAGACATCGGCATAATCTCCTTGAGTACATTCTTTGCGTATGCGGACGAGGATACGCGATGCGCCATCGCCGGGCACCCCCCCCCCGCCACACCCCTCGCCCACCCCCTGACCCGACACGCCCCGGCCCGCACGCCCGCGCCCGCACAGACACACGTGGCCGCGCCTGCCTCAGGGGCGAGGCCCTACCGGGAGAAGAGGGGGAGCGAAACAGCGAGCAGGATGGAAAGCGAAATGCGCAACTCGAACACGCAGCTTACTTGGCCGCCATGCGGATCGCACCGTCCAGGCGGATGACCTCGCCGTTCAACATCGGGTTCTCGCAGATCGACTTCACCAGCTGCGCGTATTCGCTGGAACGACCCAGGCGCGAGGGGAAAGGCACCATCTGGCCGAGCGAATCCTGCACCTGCTGTGGCAGCCCGCGCAGCATCGGCGTCTCGAAGATGCCGGGCGCGATGCTCATGACGCGGATGCCGTAGCGCGCCAGCTCGCGCGCGATCGGCAGCGTCATGCCGACCACGCCGGCCTTGGACGCCGAGTAGGCCGCCTGGCCGATCTGGCCGTCGAAGGCGGCGACCGAGGCGGTGGTGACGATCACGCCGCGCTCGCCCTCCTCGTTCGGCGCGGCCTTGCTCATGGCGTCGGCGGCGAGGCGGATCGGGTTGAAGGTGCCGACAAGGTTGATCGTCACCCCGCGCATGAAACTGTCGAGGCGGTGCGGGCCTTCCTTGCCCACGACCTTTTCGCCCGGCGCCACGCCGGCGCAGCACACCAGACCGTGCAGGCCGCCGAAGCCCGTCACCGCGGCATCGACCGCTGCCTGCGTCGACGCCTCGTCGGTGACGTCGGTGCGCACGAAGCAGGCCGCTGCGCCCAGCTCCGCCGCGAGCGCCTTGCCCGCCTCTTCATTGAGATCGGCAAGCACCACCTTGCCGCCGCCTTCGACCACCATGCGCGCGGTGGCGGCGCCCAGGCCCGAGGCGCCGCCGGTGACGAGGAATACCGAGTTTGCGATCTTCATTGCGTGTGCTCCCTGTGTCTCAGATGCGTTCGATGATGGTTGCGGTGGCCATGCCGTGGCCGACGCACATGACCTGCAGGCCGAAGCGGCCGTCGCGCTGCTCGAGGCCTGCGAGCATCTTGGCCATCAGGCCGGCGCCGGTGCCGCCCAGCGGGTGGCCGTGGGCGATCGCGCCGCCCCAGGGGTTGAAACGGTCCATGTCCGGCGCGAACTCGCGCATGAAGCACAGGGCCACGCTGGCGAAAGCCTCGTTGACCTCGATCCAGTCCATGTCGCGGATCGACAGCCCGGCCATCTCCAGCGCGCGGCGCGCCGCCGGGATCACCCCGGTGAGCTGCATCACAGGGTCCGAACCGACCGCGACGCGGGCGCGGAAGCGCGCGCGCGGCCGGATGCCCAGCGCATCGGCCGCCGCGCGCCGACCGACCAGCACCGCGGCCGCGCCGTCGGACATCTGGCTGGCGTTGGCCGCAGTCACGCCGCCCTCGCCCGGCTGGCGGAACACCGGCTGCATGGCGCGCATGCGCTCGACATCGATCACCGCACGGATGCCTTCGTCGTGCGCCAGCGTGATCGTGCCACCCTCCTTGTCCACACCCGCCACCGGCAGGATCTCGGTGTGCAGGCCGGCCGCGCGCGCCGCCTCGGCACGGCAGTGGCTTTCCATCGCGTAGTCATCCATCTCGGCACGCGAGATCTGCCACTGGTCGGCGATGCGCTCGGCGCTCTCGACCTGATGCGGAATGGCGAAGCGCGCGAGGATCTTCGGATGCAGATTGTCGAAGCCACGGAAGTCGCCCTGCCCCAGGGTCAGATCGAGGAACATCGGCACCCGGCTCATGCTCTCGACGCCGCAACCGATGGCAAACTCGAGGTCGCCCGCAGCCACCGCCTGCGAAGCGGCATGGGTGGCGAACTGGCTGGAGCCGCACATGCGGTTCATCGACACGCCCGGCACCTCAGCCGGCAGCCCGGCGATCAACAGCGCCTGGCGGGCGATGTTGGCGCCCTGCTCGCCGGCCTGGCTGACGCAGCCGGCCAGCACGTCGCCGACCTTATCGGCCGGCAGTCCGGTGCGCGCCAGCACGCCGCCGATGGCGGTGGCGAGCAGTTCGTCCGGGCGGGTCTCGCGCAGCGCCCCGCCGCGGCGGCCGAAGGGGGTGCGGACGGCGCCCAGAATCAGCGCTTCGTTCGGATTGGAGGAATTGGATGGGGTCATTGCTGGGTCCTCGGGTTCAGGCCCGCTGCAGTTCGCGGGCGATGATGTTGCGCTGGATCTCGCTGGTGCCTTCGTAGATCTGCAGCACCTTGGCGTCGCGGAAGAGCTTTTCCACCGGGTATTCGGTCGAGTAGCCCATGCCGCCGAAAATCTGCACCGCCTCGGTCGCCGCCCACATCGCGGCATCGGCGGCGAAGGCCTTGGCGATCGAGGCCTCGATCGTGTTCGGCCTGCCCTGGTCGAGCAGCCAGGCCGACTGGTAGGTAAGCAGGCGCGCGGCCTCGAGCTTCATGCGCATCTCGGCCAGCTTGTGCGCCACGGCCTGGTGGTCGATCAGGCGCCGGCCCATACTGCTGCGCTGAGTGGCGTAGGCGAGCGACTCGTCGAGGCAGCGCTCGATGAGGCCGACGCCGAAGGCGGCCACCATCGGCCGCGAGTGGTCAAACACCGCCATCGCCAGCGCGAAGCCGCCGCCCTCCTCACCGAGGCGGTGATCCTCGGGCACGAACACCTGATCCAGGAAGACCTCACAGGTGGGCGAACAGCGTTGACCGAGCTTGCCCAGCGGCTCACCCACCGTCAGACCCGCACTGGCACGCGGGACGATGAAGGCCGTCATGCCACGATGTCCGGCATCCGGTGCGGTCTTGGCGAAAACGACGAGAAATTCGGCCAGGTTGGCGTTGGAAATCCAGATCTTGCTTCCGGTGAGGCGATAACCGCCCTCCACCCGCTCGGCGCGGGTCCGCACGCCGGCAACGTCGGAGCCCGCGCCCGGCTCGGTCATGGCGAAGCTCGCGAGCGCGCCGTTGGCAGCCGCGCGCAGATAACGATCACGCTGCATCTGGCTGCCGGCGATCGCAATCGGCTCGGTGGCCAGCGCATTCACGCACAGGGCAGTGCCGATCCCCAGACAGCCGCGGCAGAAGGCTTCGGTAACCAGCACCAGTTCGAGGCAGCCCAGACCGCCCCCACCCACCGCCTCGGGCAGGTTGATCCCCAGCAGGCCGAGTTCCTGAGCGCGCTGATGCACCTCGACCGGGAAGGCCTTGCTGGCATCGGCCTCGGCTGCGCGCGGCACGATCTCGCGCTCGGCGAAGCGGCGGGCGAGATCGCGGATCTCGCGCTGCTCCGCATTCAGTTGGAAATCCATGATGTCTCCGGCGCGGCGACCCCGGGCAGGCAGCGCCGCGCACAACAGGCTCCGGCGTGCCCGCGCACGCCGCGCCGAAAAGAAGGGAAAACGTCGTCGAAAACCCCGGGGACTCAGCCCGGTGGCGCACCCGCACGCGCCGGGGAGTGGTCACGCATGGGCGGCCTCTCCCCGGTACATGGCTTCGATCACGTCGGCATAGGTCTTGTAGATGCTGGAACGGCGCACCTTCATCGTCGCGGTCACCTCGCCGTCGTCGTGGTCCAGTTCCTTGGTCAGCAGGTGGAAGCGGCGGATGTGCGAGACCTGCGCGAGCTGGCCATTGCCGCGTGCGATCTCGGCGTCGATCAGCGCGCGCACCTCCGGGTGCTCGACCAGCGAGCGGAAGTGGGTGAAGGGGATCTGGCGGCCCTCTGCCCACTTCGCCACCGTCTCGTAGTCGATCTGGATCAGGGCGGAGACGAACTTGCGCCCGTCGGCGACGACGATGCACTCCTTGATATAGGGGCTGGCCTTCATCGTCTTCTCGATCTCGGACGGCGTCAGGTTCTTGCCGCCGGCGGTGATCATGATGTCCTTCAGGCGATCGACGATGTAGAGCTGGCCGTCGCGCGCCTCGACCACGTCGCCGGTGTGCAGCCAGCCGTCGCGGATGCTGTCGGCGGTCGCCTCCGGGTTCTTGTAGTAGCCGGCGAACACCATCTCGCCCCGGATCAGCAGTTCGCCGCGCTCGCCGATCCGGTGCTCGACACCGAGGATCGGCGTGCCGACCGAGCCGAAGCGGGCCGCATCCAGCGGCTGGCCGGTGATCATGCCGGTCGATTCGGTCAGGCCATAGACCTCCACCAGCGGCACGCCCAGCGTGCGGAAGAACTGCACCACCGCGGGCGGGATCGGCGCGGCGCCGGTCAGCGCCACCTGCGCCCGGCGCAGGCCGATGAAGTTCTGCAGCGCGCGCAGGATGAGCCAGTACCAGAAGGCGTAGCTCAGGCGCTCGCCCGCGGTGCGCTGCGCCGCCGCCTTGTGCGCGAAGGGCGCGCAGGCGGCCATCGCGCGGTCGAACAGCCAGCGCTGCAGCGGACCGCTCTCCTGCATCTTGATGCTGATCGCCGAGTGCAGCTTTTCCCAGATGCGCGGCACGCCCAGGAACATCGTCGGCGCGATCTCGCGCAGGTCTTCCTGCACGGTGCGGATCGACTCGCCGAAGGCCACCGTGGAGCCCAGGTAGATCGGGCAGAAGGTGGTCAGCATCTGCTCGGCGACGTGGCACAGCGGCAGGTAGGACAGATGGCTGGTGTCCGCCGACAGGCCCAGGCGATCGGCGATGCCGGGCGCCACGCCGCGGATGTTGGCGTAGCTGATCATCGCGCCCTTGGGTTTGCCGGTGGAGCCCGAGGTGTAGATCATCAGCGCGATGTCCTCGAGCCGCTGCGTCGCCAGCGTCTCCTCCACCAGGTGACGGTGGGTGGCCTCGTATTCGACCCCGAGCGTCTCCAGGTCGGCGAAGGACAGGATGCGGTCGCGCACACGCTCATCGGCGTTGCGCAGGCCCTTGGTCTCCATCACCACGATGGCGCGCAGATGGGGCAGCTGGTCGAGCGCCTCGACCACCTTGTCGGTCTGCTCCTGGTCCTCGCACACCACCACCTCGACGTCGGCGTGGTTCAGCACGTAGGCCACCTCGGGCGCCGGGCTGGTGGGATAGACACCGACCGCGATGCCGCCGACCAGGCCGCAGCCCATCTGCGTCAGCACCCATTCGATGCGGTTCTCGGCGAGCACGCCGACGTGGCCGCCGGCGGACAGGCCGAGCGCACGCAGCCCCAGGCCGACATGGCCGGCGCGGCGGTAGTAGTCGTCCCAGGAAATGCCCTGCCAGATGCCGAAATCCTTCTGGCGGATGGCGATGCGTGCTGGATGCTGCCTTGCCTGCTCGCGCAGCATCTGCGGCAGGGTCAGCCTGGGAAGCGGATTGACTTCGGGGTTCTTGCTCATGGCCATCCTCTCGCTCACGACAGCCAGCGCTTGCGGCGCTTGTAGTGCTTGATGTCGCGGAAGCTCTTCATCTCGCCGTGCCCGCCCATGCCGAGGTAGAACTCGCGCACGTCCTGGTCGGCGGCCAGGCGTTCGGCCGGGCCGTCGGTGACGACCTTGCCGTTCTCCATGATGTAGCCGTAGTGCGCCACCGCCAGCGCCACCGAGGCGTTCTGCTCCACCAGCAGCATCGACACCTTCTGCTCGGCGTTGATGCGGGCGATGATCTGGAAGATGTTCTCCACCAGCAGCGGCGCCAGGCCCAGCGAGGGTTCGTCGAGCAGGATCAGCTTGGGCCGCGCGATCAGCGCACGACCGATCGCCAGCATCTGCTGCTCGCCGCCCGACAGGTAGCCCGCCAGGCCGTTGCGGCGCTCGTACAGGCGCGGGAAGTACTCGTAGACGAGGTCGTAGTCGGCCTTCGCGCCGCTGCGCCCGGTGAGCGCATAGGTCGCGGAGACGAGGTTTTCCTCCACGGTCAGGTCCTCGAACACGCGGCGCCCTTCCATTACGTGGAAGAGCCCCGCGCGCACGAGTTCGTGCGGCTTGGAACCCGCCAGCGGCTTGCCTTCGAAGCGGATCTCGCCGCGCGTCAGCTCGCCGTTCTCCAGCCCCAGCAGGCCGGACACGGTCTTGAGCGTGGTGCTCTTGCCCGCGCCGTTGGAGCCGAGCAGTGCGACGATCTGCCCACGCGGCACCGACAGCGACAGGCCACGCAGCACCTGCACCGCCTTGTTGTAGATCACCTCGATGTTGTTCACCTCGAGGACGGATTCGGCCGCACTCATCGCTTACTCCAGCACGATCCAGTCGGAGGCCGGCACCATGCGCTTGGCCTTGGTGTCGGCGCGGTAGATGCGGCCGACCGGGATGGTGTTGCCACGAATGGTGATGGGCACGCCGATCAGGCCGCCGGTGTCGAAGTTCTCGATCGAGTTCAGCGCCGCCTTGAAGTTGGCCGCGGTCATCTCCTTGCCCGCGGCGATCGTGCGCCGGGCAGATTCGGCGTAGAGCATGGCGGACAGGAAGCCCTGGATGTAGGGCACGTTCTGGTACTCCGGCCGCATCGCGCGGATCTTCTCCAGCATGGGCGCCGGGGTGGAGTCATCGTAGTAATAGCTGTAAGGCATCACCCCCATGAAGCCCTCGGCGACGTCGCCCATCTGCATGACCGTCGAGTTGTCCATCGTCCAGAAGGTGCCCATGAACTTGGTGTCCAGGCCGAGCTGGCGCGCCTGGCCGATGAACTCCGGGATCGGGCCGAGGATGTAGCCGTGGAAGATGATGAAGTCCGGCCTCGCCCGGCGCATCTTCGCCATCTCGGTCGACACATCGACCGCGCCCGGCGGGGTCATGATCTCGATGGCAACGTTGAGCCCCAACTCCTTCGCGACGCCGCGGCTGCTCTCGATCGGGTCGCGGCCGAACTCGGTGTCGGAATAGACGAAAGCCACCTTGGCGCCCGGTTTTTCCTTGGCAATGTAGCGCAGCAGGATGCCGAACTGCTGGGTGTAGTCGGGGCCAGCGATGAACTGGTAGGGGTACTTCTTCGGGTCGTTCAGCTCCGTGGCGAAGGAAGCACCCGACATGATCATCGTGCCGGCGCGGTCGAGCTCGGGGTTGATGGTCTTGCTGAAGGCGGTGGAGTCGCCGTAGTAGAAATTCACCTTGTTCTGGCTGGTGATCTTCTTGAACGCGGCCACCGACTGGTCGACCTTGTAGGCGCTGTCCTCGGGCACATAGCGCAGCTTGTGGCCCTCGATGCCACCGGCGTCGTTGACCATCTTCACGTAGTCCTGGATGCCGGCGTGGATGCCGATGCCGGCGAAGGCGAACACGCCGCTCATCGGGATCGAGCCGCCGATGACGATTTCCTTGTCTGCCGCCTGGACCCCGGGCATGCCTGCGGTGGCTGCCAGGACCGCGGTGGCCAGCAGGCTCTTGAGTACGGTTCTTCTCATGCTTGTCTCCTTCTCTTTATGTGTGGTGATGCGATGAGGCGAGGAAAACTCAGGCCCGGAACGGCCAGAGGTGGAAGAAACGGCGGATGCGGCGCCAGATTTCCTGCAGGCCGAGCGGCTCGAACACGAGGAAGCCGACGATCAGCGCGCCGAACACGATGGTGCGCACCGGCGACAGGATCAGCGTGGCGTCGGCCGACAGCGGCAGCCAGCCGACGATGAGCTTGAGGGCCTCGGGCACCATGGTCATGAAGACCGCGCCGAGGATGGCGCCGAGGATGGTGCCCATGCCGCCAACGATGACCGCGGCGAGGAAGAAGATCGACATGATCAGCGGGAAGCTCTCCGGCGTGACCACGCGGAAGAAGTAGGCCCACATGCCGCCCGCCACCCCGGCATAGAAGGACGACAGGCCGAAGGACAGCAGCTTGTAGCGCAGCAGCGGGATGCCCAGCACCTCGGCCGAGATGTCGCGGTCGCGGATCGCGATGAAGGCGCGGCCGATACGGGTGCGGAACAGGTTGGCAGCACCCAGCACCATCAGGATGGTGATCGGCACGAACAGCCAGTACAGGCGGAACGAGGTGTCGAAGCTGAGGCCGAGGATCTCCGCCGGCGCCACCGTGATGCCGGCATGGCCGCCAGTGACCGAATGCCAGTTGGCGAACACGAAGTGCAGCACCACCGACGCGGCGATGGTGGCGATCGCCAGGTACAGGCCCTTGACCCGCAGCGAGGGCAGGCCCACCACCAGCCCGCCGAGCATCGCGACGAAGCCGCCGGCGAGCAGGTTGAGCAGCACCGGCGTACCAAGCTTCTGCTCCAGCGCCGCCACCGTGTAGGCGCCGATGCCCATGAAGGCGGCCTGCCCCAGGCTCACCAGCCCGGTGTAGCCGGTGAGGATGTTGAGCCCGGTGGTGCTGGCGATGTTGATCGCCACCAGGCAGGCGAGGTAGAGCCAGTACTCGTCGGCGAAGAAGGGGAAGCCGAGCAGCGCGACGGCGAGGACGGCCAGCCAGGCGTACTGGGTGCGGCTGTCGAACAGCGACTCGTCGTGGCGGTAACTGGAGCGTGCGGTTCCGATGCGCATTACAACCTCTCGATTTCATGGGTGCCGAACAGGCCGTAGGGACGGACCAGCAGCACGACGATCAGGATCATGAAGGTGGCCAGCAGCTTGAACTCGCCGCCGAGGAAGCCCCCCGCAAGGGATTCGACGACGCCGATGAAGAGGCCGGCGACCAGTGCGCCGAGCACGCTGTCCAGCCCGCCGACGATCACCACCACCAGCACCGACAGGCCGAACACCCCCATGGTCGAGGAGATGCCGCCCACCGCGCCGACGATGACGCCGGCGACGGCCGCGATCATTGCCGCCACCGTCCAGGACAGCGAGAACACCTTGGGCACGTTGATGCCCATCGAGTAGGCCGCCTGCTGGTCCGAGGCCGTTGCCCGCAGCGCCACGCCGCCGCGCCAGAAGCGGAACACCGCCAGCGCCACCCCGATCAGCACCGCCGCGACGAGGAAGCCGTAGAACACCTTGGGCGGCACGAAGGCCTCGCCGATCATCACCGGCGTGCTCGGCATGAACTCCGGCAGCCGGCGCGGCTCCGAGGTCCAGATCAGCTCGACCACGCCGACCAGGATGGACGCGAGGCCCACCGTGACCATGAACACCGAGATCGGCGACTCGCCCAGCATCGGCCGGATCGCCACCCGCTCGAGCAGCGCACCCGCCACGCCACTGCCGATCACCGCAACCAGGATCGCCAGCCACATCGGCATGTTCATCGCCGTGGCGAGACCGAAGCACAGGTAGGCACCGATCATCAGCATCTCGCCGATCGCCAGGTTCACCACTCGTGTGGCCTTGTAGATCATCACGAAAGCGAGGCCGGTCAGTGCGTACAGGCCGCCGGCGCCGAGGCCGGCCAGCACGATCTCGGCCAGGAAAAGCCAGTCGAATTCCATCTCAGGCTCCCACTGCAAGAGGTTGATGGAGGCGCTGGCGCAACTCGGAGACGTCACCCGAACCCAGGTAGGCCTTGATCACTTCCGGGTTGGCCTGCACCTCGGCCGGCGTGCCGTCGGCGATGACCTGGCCGAAGTTGAGCACCACGACGTGGTCCGACAGGTCCATGACCATGCCCATGTCGTGCTCCACCATCAGCACGGTCACGCCCCACTCCTCGCGCACGTCGAGGATGAAGCGCGCCATGTCCTCGGTCTCCTCGCGGTTCATGCCGGCGACCGGTTCATCCAGCATCAGCACCTTGGGTCGCATCGCCAGCGCGCGCGCCATCTCCACCCGCTTCTGCAGGCCGTAGGACAGCACCGACACCGGCATGTGGCGGATGTGGTCGATCTCCAGGAAGTCGATGATGCGTTCCTCGACCTCCTGGCGCAGCTTCATTTCCTCGTGCCGCGCACGGCCGAAGTAGAACAGCGCGTCGAGCACGTTGGTGCGCAGGTGGGCATGGCGACCGAGCTTGATGTTGTCGAGCACGGTCATGCCGCGGAACAGCGCGATGTTCTGGAAGCTGCGCGCCAGACCCAGCTTCGCGCGCTCGGGCGGCCGGGTGGCGGTGATGTCCTCGCCCTGGAAGCGGATGCGCCCCGTCGAGGGTTTGTAGAAACCGGAGATCGTGTTGAACAGCGAAGTCTTGCCCGCGCCGTTCGGACCGATGACGGTGGTGATGGACCCCGGAGCGACTTCGAAGCCCACATCGGTCAGCGCCTTGATGCCGCCGAACGACAACGTGAGCCCCTCGACCTCGAGGATCGGATTGGCCTTGCCTGGATGCACCTTGTCTCCTCCTGCCAGCCGCCTCTTGCCGGACGGACTGCGCGTGCTGTGCTTTAATTGCCAGCGAACGCGAACCTTTTGGGGATCGCGAGCCGCCGGCTTGGGCATTAATCTTTTTTCTGCCGCTATTTGCAGGCCATACTAGGCAGTACGGGCCTGGTTGTGGATGGCAGAACCGGCCGATCGATTGACATTTCCTGCCACTTGATCGAGACATCCCGACCTCGCACTGCAGCATCGCAAGCGCCATGACCGAACGCCTGAACGCCCCCGCCGTCACCGTGCCGATCCGCATGATCGGCCAGCTACTCGACCGCCTCGTCGAACACCGGCCGCTGGCGCTCGACTGCATCGGCCGTGCCGGCATCGCCCCGGCGCTGCTCCAGCAGGACTCGGCTCGTGTCACGGTGGAACAGTTCGCACTGTTCTACCGCACGCTCGCCATCGAGCTCGACGACGAAACGCCGGGCATGTTCTCGCGGCCCCTGCGCGCGGGCACGCTCAAGTTCCTGTGCCTCGGCATGCTGGACGCCGCCAACCTGCGCGTCGCCCTGCACCGGTTCTGCTGGTTCTTCCGCCTGGTGCTGGACGACCTGCATTACGAGATGGGCGAGGAGGACGGACTGACGCGCATCACCTTGGTCGAGCGCACCGACCTCGGCCGCCACCGGATGCTGATCCTGGAGCTGATGCTGATGCTGGTGCAGGGAATCGCGTCGTGGATGATCGAGCGCAAACTGCTGTTCGCAAGGGTGGATCTGAACTACCCCGCCCCAGCGCATGCCGGCGAGTACATCAACATGTACGCCGGCCCGGCGCGCTTCGACCAGGCGCTTACCGCACTGCACATCGAGCCGGCCTTCATGGACGCGCCGATCCGCCAGGACAAGGCCTCGCTATCGGCCTTCCTGCGCAAGGCGCCGATGGACTGGATCCACGTCTCGGTCAGCGAACGCCTGTTCACCCACCGCGTGCGCGACCTGCTGGAAGCCGGGCTAGGCCGTCCGCAGACGGTGGAGGACGTGGCGCGCGCCATGCACATCTCGCCACGCACGCTGGCACGCCGGCTAGACGCCGAGGGCACGCACTTCCAGGCGGTCAAGGACGCCCTTCGGCGCGACGTGGCCATCGCCCGCATCTCGCGGACCGACGAACCGATCGCCAGCATCGGCGCCGACCTCGGCTTCGACGATCCGGCCGCTTTCAACCGCGCCTTCAAGCAATGGACCGGGACGCCGCCGGGCAGCTATCGGCGCGCGCGCGCCAAAGTCTGAGCGCTCGTCCGCGCAGAAACCACACTTGGTACGCGCCCGGCGTCAGGGTACATTCGGCCCATCCTCCCGGCCTCCTCCTTCTCTTCCAGTCCATGACCGCCCAGCACCCCGAGATCCGCCCCGACCAATCCATCGAGCTGCTCAAGCAGCTCCATATCCTCACCCGCGACGGCAAGCTCAACCAGGACAGCCGGCGCAAGCTCAAGCAGGTCTATCACCTCTACCAGTTCATCGAGCCGCTGCTGGCCGAAGCGCTGGCCGAGCACCCCGACCTGCAGCTGGTGGACCACGGCGCGGGCAAGTCCTACCTCGGTTTCATCCTGTACGACCTGTTCTTCAAGCAGCACGCGCCGGGCGGGCGCATCCACGGCATCGAGACGCGCGACGAGCTGGTGACGAGCTCGCGCCGGCTGGCGGACAAGCTCGGGTTCTCTGCGGGCATGCGCTTCCAGAACCTCAGCGTGGCCGAATCGATCGACTCGGACCGCCTGCCCGGGCGCATCGACATCGTCACCGCGCTGCACGCCTGCAACACCGCCACCGACGACGCGATCCGCTTCGCGCTGCACAAGGGCGCACGCGCCATCGTGCTCGTGCCCTGCTGCCAGGCCGAGGTTGCCGCGGTGCTGCGCAAGCACAAGCAGCAGGCACTGCGCCACCCGATCGCAGAGCTGTGGCGGCACCCGATCCACACGCGCGAATTCGGCAGCCACCTCACCAACGTGCTGCGCTGCCTGCAGCTCGAGGCACACGGCTACGAGGTCACCGTCACCGAACTCGTTGGCTGGGAGCACTCGATGAAGAACGAACTGATCATCGCGCGCCATCAGCCCGACCGGCCGCGCAAACGCGCTGCCGAACGCCTCACCGAGCTGCTCGGCACCTTCGGCCTCGACGAACTCTCCGAACGCTTCTTCACCGCCTGAGGGCGATCTGCGCGACACCCCGGCCGGCCCAGTTGCGCCCCTGGAGGCGCGCTGGTGTCACAGGGCGGGAATCCTCCACCTGATACACTGCGAACGTCCGGCCGGCAGAGAAGCGCTACGCCGGCCACATACACTTACACGGAGGTATTCATGGCTGTCCTGCTGCAGGTTGACTTCCCTTTCAACGGCCCCTGGGGCGAAGAGATGAGCACGGGCATGCGCGATCTTGCGGCCTCCATTGCCGGGGAGCCTGGCCTGTCCTGGAAGATCTGGACCGAGAACCGCGACACTGGCGAGGCGGGCGGGATCTACCTCTTCGAAGACCGCGCCAGCGCCGAGGCCTACCTCGACATGCACCGTGCACGCCTGCTTGGTTTCGGCGTACCGACGGTCAACGCCAAACTTTTCGAGGTCAACGTTCCCCTTTCGCAGATCGATCGCGCCCCGCTGGTCTGAAGAGGTTTACGACTTCCTTCGGCGCGACGAGCACCCTGTGGGTCGCCGGACCCGATGCCTGACCGAGCCCCCTGAACGTGAAATACGACCCATGGCGGTGACGCCCTCCTCCCTGCTCGCAGCGCTCATCGTCGCGCTGACCGCCCTCGGCCCGCTGTCCACCGACTTTTATCTGCCCTCGCTGCCCGCGATCGCAGATGCGCTCGGCACCGACAGCGCCGGGGTGCAGCTTACGCTGTCGGTGTACCTGCTCGGCTTCGGCACCGGCCAGCTCGTCATCGGGCCACTGTCCGACCGCTACGGCCGGCGCCCGGTGCTGCTGTGGGGTATGGCAGTCTTCCTCGTCGCGTCCGCAGCCTGCGCGTTCGCGCATTCACTCGAGGCGCTCGTGGCAGCCCGCCTGCTGCAGGCACTGGGCGCCTGCACGGGGCCGGTACTCGGACGCGCGGTGGTGCGTGACGTGTATGGCCCGCAGGAGTCGGCCAGGGTGCTCTCACACGTCTCCACGGCCACTGCGCTGGCGCCACTGCTCGCGCCCATGCTCGGCGGCTGGCTCACCTCGGGCTTCGGCTGGCGCGCGACATTCGTCGTGCTCACGCTCTACGCGGCACTGCTGATCGTGCTGCTGTGGCGCGCACTGCAGGAAACCAACGCCCACCCCGACCCGCAGGCCCTGCAACCTGCCCGCATGCTGGCCAACTACCGTACGCTGCTGGCGGACCCAAACTACCGCACCGCGCTGCTGGTGGGCTGCGGCGCATTCGCGGCGCTGTTCGCCTTCATCTCGGGCTCGCCATTCGTCTACATCGGCCTGTACGGCATGAGCCCGGAGCAGATGGGCCTTGCCTTCGGCGTGAACGTGACCGGCTTCATGCTCGGCACCATCCTCTCCGCACGCCTGTCGCGCCGCATCGGCCCTGCGCGGCTGATGCGCCACGGCGTGCTGCTCGGCGCGGTGAGTGGCACCTTGCTCGCCGGACTCGCACTTGCCGGCGTGGTCCACCCTGCGGCGGTCATGGTGCCGATGTGGGGCGTCACCGCGGCGATCGGACTCACCCTGCCCAACGCCACCGCCCTTGGCCTGGCCGGCTACCCGAAGATGGCGGGGGCAGCTGCTTCGCTGATGGGTTTTGTGCAGATGGGCCTGGGCGCAGGCGCAGGCATGGTGGTCGGCCATGGCGTGCAGGACAGTGCCTTGCCGCTGGCGCTGATGGTGGCGGGCGCGATGCTGTTCAGCCTGCTGGTGTGGGCGCTCGGACCGAGGCGCTGACGCGCGGCGCCTTCGGCGGAGATCGTCAGCCCGCTGTCCCGAACGCCCCAAACCCGCTCGCCACGGCGCGCAGCAGCGCCTCCTCCGCAAGCGGCGGCGCAAACAGGAAGCCCTGCACGACATCGCACCCCATGTGCGCGAGGCGTTCGAGTTGCTCCACGTTCTCGACCCCCTCGGCCACGGTAAGGAAGCCGAAGTGCCGCGCCATGTCGATCACTGTGCCCGTCAGGCGCTGGTCCTGCGGGTTGGTGTGCAGGTCGCGGATGAAGGCACGATCGATCTTGAGTACCGACACCGGCAGCGCCTTGAGGTAAGCGAGCGAGGAGTAACCCGTGCCGAAGTCGTCGATCGCAATGCCGAACCCGGTGCGCGCAAGCGTCTCGAGCTGCGTCATGGCCAGCGCCATGTCCTGCATCAGGCCCGACTCGGTGACCTCGATCTCGAGCAGGGCGGGCGGCACACCGCGCGCCTGCGCAGCCGCGATGATTTCGTGGGCGAACTCGGGGCGCATCAGCTGCACGCTGGCGACGTTGACCGCGAGGCTGAAGTCCGGCGGCACCACCGCCTGCCGACGCCAGCGCGCGAGCAGATCCATCGCCTCGTGCATCACCCATGCGCCGATCGCGACGATCTCGCCGCTGGCCTCCGCGAGCGGAATGAACTCCGCCGGTGACACCGGGCCGAACTCGGCGCTGTTCCAGCGCAGCAGCGCCTCGGCCCCGCACACCGTACGCGTCTTCAGGTCGACCTTGGGCTGACAGGCGAGGTGGAGTTCTCCGCGCGCGATCGCGTGGCGCAGGGCGTGGGCCATGCGCGTGCGACGGCGGAGCGCCTCCTCGAGCTCGGCCGAGTAGGCCTGACACAAGCCGTCACGCGCAGGCAGCGCCAGCGCCGCCCTGCGGATCCAGTGCTCCGCGGACCCCGCGGCGGCGCCTGCGCTGCGACCTATGCTGGCGCGCAACTGCAGGCTCATGTCTTCCACCTCGAAGGGCGTGGCGAAATGCTCGAGCACGGTCTCGCCAAGCGCCCCATGCGCATCATCACTGCCGGCGTGATCCGTCAGCAGCACCCACTCGGAGCTGTTCCAGACCCCCAGCATCGCGTCTGCGTCCGCCTGCAAGGGGCGCAGGCGCTGAGCGAGCTGCATGCCGAGCCGGTCGGAGATGACGTAACCATGCAGGCGTGCGATGTCATCCAGCCCACCGATGGCGATGAACAGCACACCGGGATTGCGACCCTCCGCCAGCAGACGTTCGGCATGCTCGAGCAAGGCGCGGCGGTTGGGCAGCCCCGTCACAGGGTCCTCGCGCGAGAGCGCCTCAAGTGCGCGCGTGCGCTCCTTCACCAGCCCCTCGAGCAGCACGGCGCGCTGCGAACGCTCCTTGATCAGCCAGTGCCGGTCCAGGGTATTGTGTATGCGCTGCAGAACCTCGACATGGTCGAAGGGCTTGATCAGAAAGTCCTGCGCCCCGAGTTCCAGCGCGCGGTGGCGTGTTTCCTCGTCGATCTGCGCGGTGAGCACGATCACCGCCGGCGCCTGTTCACGCGGCAACGCGCGCAGCCGCTCCATGATCTCCAGTCCGCTCAGCCAGGGCATGCGCACGTCAAGCAGGATCAGGTCCGGGCACTGGCGCTGCACGCGGGCTTCCACCCGCCGCGGATCGGTCATGCCCTCGAGCCGGTCATAACCTTGGTCCTCGAGCAGCCCGATCAGGAGCTCTACATTGGCCAGGTTGTCATCGACGACGAGGATGTCGGCGTCTGCGTAGCGTTCCTTGAACGGCATGGATTCCTCGCTGAGATTCGTCATTTCACCGCGTCCGCATGCGTGCCCTGCCGCCCCCTGGGCACTCCAGGTGTATCGGGTGAGCGTTCGTCCCCGAGGTCGGCGGCCGGCAGCTCGAACCAGAACGCGCTCCCCTCGCCCTCCACGCTTTCCACGCCGATCTCGCCCCCCATCAGGTGCACGAGCTTGCGGGTCAGCGCAAGGCCAACGCCCGTTCCTTCCACCTCGCCCGACTCCGCACCGAGCCGGTTGAACGGCTGGAACAGCTCCCCGAGCTTGTCCGCCTCGATCCCCATTCCGGTGTCGCGCACGCCAATCCGCACCAGCGGCCCGGTGCGCACGCACTCCACCCACACCTGCCCCTCCGGCCGGTTGTACTTGATGGCGTTGCTGAGCAGGTTGATCAGCACCTGCTTGAGCCGCACGTAATCGGCCTGCACCTGCAGCGGGCAGGCCTCTGGGGCGGGCATGTGCAGCGCGACACCCTGTTGCGCTGCCAGCGGGCGGATGCTCTCCACCGTCTCTTCCAGCACATCGCACAGCGCCACCGGCTCGAGCAAAACCTGCATGTGCCCCGATTCGATACGTGCGAGATCGAGCACCTCATTGATCAGGCTGAGCAGGTGGCGCCCGCTGCGCTCGATGTGCCCGGCGTGGCGAGCCTGTCGCCCGGTCAACGGCTGGCGCCCGTTCTGCAGAAGCTGGGCGAAGCCCAGGATGGCGTTGAGCGGCGTGCGCAGCTCGTGGCTCATCGAAGACAGGAACTCGGTCTTGGCCTGGCTGGCGCGCTCGGCCTGATCGCGCGCGATGCGCAGCTCTTCGGTGAACCGACGCTGTTCATCGAGCTGGCGATAGAGGTTGATGAGCAGCGCGCAGGTCGAGGTGAAAGGCTCCAGCCACTTCACCAGCGCATCGTCGTAGGGCTCTTCGGCATTCGCGATCGCGTACATGCCGATCACCTCGCCGCGGTCGATGATCGGCACGCCGAGGTAGCTGTGCAGCGGCGGGTGCCCGGGGGGCAGGCGCCCACCCCTCGGATCGGTCGCCATGTCGTTGCTGAGCACCACCTTGCCCCCGGCGAACACCTGCCCGAGCATGCCCTGCGGATTGGTCAGCATCATGTCGCCGCTGCTCAGTTGCTGCATCAGCGCGCGCGTCTCGTCGTTCCACGACAGGTCGGTGATGGCGTGGATCTTCAGCGCGGGCAGACCCTCCTTGGGGACCACTTCGCCAATCAGCGCATATCGGCTGCCGGTGAGCGCGCGCAGCGCCTCCTTCAGGAAGCTCCAGAGCGTATTCTGCGAGAGCAGCGCGCGATAGTCGGTCAGACCGCGGTGTAGCACCTCGAGCAGCGCATGCTCGCGCGCCTGGCGCTCGCGCACGGCGTTGATCTCGCGCAGATCGGTGAGAATGCCGATGAACTCCCGCGCCTCGGGCGGGCAATCGGGATCCGCGCAGGCCACTTCGCTCAAGGCCAGCTGAACCGGAATTGCTTCTCCATTGCGGTGAAGGGCTTCGACTTCGCGGGCCTTGCCCAGCAACCGGGTCTTTCCGCTCGCGATGTAGGCCGCGAGATAGCCGTCATGCTCGCTTGCGATCTCAGGCGGCATCAGCATCTTCACGTTCCGCCCGGCAAGCTCGGCCATGCCGTACCCGAGCATGTCCCGAGCGTGCGGGTTGACCTCCTGCATCTGCCCCAAGCCGTCGATGCGCACGATTCCGACGGCCGCACCTTCGTTGATCGTCTGGTAGCGCGCGGTGATGGCGAGCGTCTTGCGCGCTTCCGTGCGCAACTCGTTGGTACGTTGATGCAGGCGAACGAGGTGCTCCACCTGGTCTGCGAGCTGGCGCAGCCGCCCCCGGGCGGTTTCATCGAAGTCGCGCGGCTGGTAGTCGATCAGGCACAGCGTCCCCAACACATGTCCTTCCTCGGAATGTATGGGCGCGCCGGCATAGAACCTCAGGCCCGGATCGCCGGCGACCAGCGGGTTGTCTGCAAAGCGGGGATCCCGCCGGGCGTCCTCCACGACCAGAAGGCTGTCGAGGAACACGACGTGGCTGCAGAACGCGACATCGCGCGGCGTCTCGGTCGCACACAAACCCAGCCGCGATTTGAACCATTGCCGATCGCGATCGACCAAGGACACCAGTACGGTCGGAACGCCGAACAGACCGGCGGCGAGCCGGGTGAGATTGTCGAAGGCCGGTTCGGGAGAGGTATCGAGGATATCGAGCGACTGCAGCGAAGCCAGGCGCGCGGTTTCATTCTCGGGGAAAGGGGCAGACGGCATCCGGGGTCCTGAAGGTGAGCATTTCGGGGCGGCCGAGCGGAAGGTCATCCACCGTCCTCGAAGCCGCGTCCCAGCCCGAAGCCTGCCCGTCTGTGCGAAGAATCCGCGTCACTCTACCAACAAAGCCTGCTTCGGAAGCACCTGGAAGCACCTGAAAGCACCTCGAGAGTGTCTGGGTTCGCAGTATCGAAAGGCGAGCCCCGCGGAGGAAGCCAAACCCGCGCGCAGGCGGATCATCGCGGACAACTTTTCAGCTATATTTGCATTATTCTGCAAAATTCGTCACATATTATTTTCTCAAGTTTGTTTTTGCTGTGCCGAAGATAGACTCGTTAAAGATTTTTCCACTAGCTTTTTCCCTGCCGAACACCGGCAGGAAGAGCGGCTGCAAGCGGTCCGGACGTTCCCAAGATCAATAAGAGAGTTCCATGCGCAACAACCAGCCAGTCACCAACGTCGAAACCCTCCTGCCCGAAAACGAGTTCATCTACTCCCAGACCAACCTGAAGGGCATCATCGTGGAGGCCAACAAGGCCTTCGCGGACATCAGCGGCTTCACCCAGGAGCAGATGGTCGGGCAACCACACAACATCGTCCGCCATCCCGACATGCCTCCCGAGGCCTACGCAGATATGTGGGAGGACCTGAAGGCGGGACGTCCATGGCAGGGGCTGGTCAAGAACCGCCGCAGCGATGGTGGCTTCTACTGGGTGGTGGCGAATGCATCCCCCGTCCGTGAAAACGGCCAGATCGTCGGCTACCAGTCGGTGCGGACCCGCCCCTCGCGCGAACAGGTCGCCGCAGCAGAGGCGGCGTACAAGCGCCTTCGCAGCGGCGATCGCTCCATCCGCATCGAGCACGGACGGGTAATTCCGGCGCGCCTGTCGGTGTGGGCGCGGTTCAACGACGTCCGGGTGCAGACCCTGGGGGGGAGCCTGCTGATGGTGCTGATGGCCGCGCTGCTCGTCCTCGCTCCGCTCGTCGCCGTCCCATTCGAAGGCGACCTGATGCTGGGCCTGGGCGCCCTGGCACTACCCTGGGCGCTGTGGATGCTGTTCGGCAGCATGCCAAAACTGAACCGGGATCTCGTCGCACTGGACGATTTCCTGCGGAAGGTGCTCAGCACCGGAGACCTTCGGCACCGCTTCAGCCTCGCACGTTACGACGCCCTGGGGCGCATCTCACGCAAGACCGATCGCTTCATCTCCTCGGTGCAGGCGACCATTCAGGGCATGGAAGATACCGCTCGGGGCGTCGCGGACGTGTCGGGCGAGGTTCGTTCGGGCGTCGTCATCGTCGACAAGGCCGCACGCAAGCAGGCGGACGCAACCCAGACCGCGGCCGCCGGCATCGAGGAAATCACGGTTTCGATCGCCGAGGTCGCCGAACATGCCTCTTCGACGCACGCTGCGGCGGCGTCGGTGAGCAAGTCGTCCAAGCGCGGTGCAACGCTCTCCGAAGAGGCGGTCCATTCCATCCGGACCCTGGCCGACACCGTCAAGGCCTCGGCCGCGCGGGTGGAGTTGCTCGGCGAGCAGTCGATCGAGATCTCGCGTATCACGGACGTGATCCGCGAGATCGCCGATCAGACGAACCTGCTCGCACTCAACGCGGCCATCGAAGCGGCTCGCGCGGGCGAAGCCGGTCGCGGGTTTGCCGTGGTGGCCGACGAAGTGCGCAAGCTCGCCGAACGCACGACCAAGGCCACGCTCGACATCAGTCAAATGGTGTCCTCGATCAGCGCCGACACCCACCAGGCCGTCGAGGGCATGCGCGCCGGCGCCGTGCACGTTGAAGACAGCGTCAAGCTGGTTGGCCAGGCAGAGGAGGCGCTGCGCGAGATCGACGCGCAGATGTCGCGAACGCTGGAGATGGTCAACGAGATCACGCACTCCTCAAGCGAGCAGCGCAATGCCATGCAGCTGATGGCGCAAAGCGTGGAACAGGTCGCGGACATGACCGACCAGAATGCGAGTGTGGTGAGTCAGACCAGCGCAGCCGTGGAGCGGCTGGACAATTCCGTCGCGCGGATGCGCAAGGCGGTGGGTCAATTCGCCATCTGAGCCCCCTGCAGCGCCCGTGCCCGCCGCAGCCGCCGCCGGCGCTGCGGTCGGCCACAGGCGGGCCTGCAAGCTTCCACTACAGACAAGCGCACATGGGGGCGCGCCAGGTGGGGACGGCGCGCTAGAATGCCGGGCTATCGGCCCTATGGGCCTGCCTGTATCGCTATCGCTGGAGCGCCTCGATGAAAACCCTCTCCGCCGCCCTGCTCATGCTCGCGTCCCTCACCGCGCTGGCCGCGACTCCGCCCAAGGGCGACTGCGCCACGCCAGCACCCCGCCAGGACCTGAGCAACTGCGACTTTTCCGGTCGTGACCTGACCGGCCACGATTTCTCCGGTACGGTGCTGGAGAACACGCGCTTCAACGGCGCACAGCTCAAGGGTTCGCGCTTCGACAAGGCGATGGCGAAGTGGACCAACTTCACTGGCGCGCGCCTGGAGGGCTCGAGCTTTGCCGGCGCAAACCTGTTCCACGCCAAATTCAACGACGCCGACCTCAGCGACGCCAACCTGCAAGGCGCCAACCTGTTCGGCGCCATGCTGGTGGGTACGCGGGCGCCGCGCGCGGATCTTACGGGTGCGTTCATGAAGGACGTGCACATGCCGGGCGCGGACCTCACCGGGGCCAGCCTGCGCAAGATCTATGGGCTACGCTTCATCCTCGACGGCTCGAAGCTGCAGGGCGCGGACCTGTCCGAAGCCGACCTGACGGGCGCCAACCTGGAGGCGGTGGATTTCACCTCGGCCAAGGTGCGCGGCACACGTTTCTCGGGTGCGGTGATCCCGGAAGCGGTGTTCCGCAATGCAGATCTGTCCGACGCAGACTTCAGCCACGCCGATCTGGAAGGCAGCGATTTCGCCGGCGCGCAGAACATGCCCGCCAAGCTCAAGGAACAACTCGACAGCGCGCGCTGAGCGCACGCCGGAGCGGATGGCGGAAGAGAATGGGAGTCGAACCCACCTGGGACCGGCTGACGGCCCCACCTGGTTTTGAAGACCAGTCGCCCCACCGGGGAACGCCTCTCTTCCGTCGTGTCGTGAGCGGATTCTAACCTCGCAGGCCGCGCTTCGGCCGCCTGCGCATCAGTTTTCCCCCCATGCGGGCGGCTCGCCGCGCAGCACGTGCGCAAGGCGGTGTCCCGCGCCGACGCGGCGGGTAAAGCCGACGCGGTCGAAGAACTCCAGGATCTGGATCGCGCGCTTGCGCCCGCCGTAACCGTCCGAGCAACCCCGCCCCCCCGGCGGAGCCGGCGACTTCAGAGATCGA